>JAUSAX010000013.1 GCA_030652315.1 Afipia sp.
ATTCGTCATCGTCATGCCGGAGACCGACCTGCATGTGGCTGGCATGGTCGCCGAGCGGCTTCGCCGCTCCATCGCCGGAGAGCCGTTTTCCGTTGAGAAGGGCGCCAAGCGCATCGAGGTAACCATTTCGATCGGCATCGCGACCCTGGAAACCAAGGGCGAGGCGATCAGCGCTGTTCTCAAGCGCGCGGACCAGGCGCTGTACCGCGCCAAGCATGACGGCCGGAATCGCGTGGTCGCTGCGGCGGCCTAACTCGCCTTCGTCCTGTCCTCGTTCGACTCGACTTACGTGCCGCACATGGGATCGACCCAGCACAGGTGATCGTGAACCTGTTTGACGCCGGTAACATTCTCCGCGGCTACGACGATAGCCTGCCGCGTGCGGTCGTCGGTGATGACGCCGCAGAGATCGACGACGCCGTTCCGGACAAAGACTTCCAGTCCGGCCGGACCCCATTCATGCCGACCGATCTCCGCAAGGATACGGGCGTGGATGTGTGCGTCGTCTGCGGTGGGGTCGGGAACGTCGCGCGCTAGACCCGCGACAGCCCGAACGAAATTCTGACGGCTGACGATTCCGGTCAGCTTGTTGCCGTTCACGACGGGGACGCGCTTGACGCGATATTTTTCCATGATGGCGACGACGTCAGAAAGTGGCGTGTCCTCGGTCACGGTTTGAACATCACGGGTCATGATCTCTTCAACGCGGCGTCCGGCGGTCTGGACATATTCCGCAGCCTGACGTCCCGGCCCGAGAATAAAATCGAGCCAGCGGGGTCTCTTGCGCTGCGTACCGATTTCCCGCCGGCGCAGCAGATCGCGCTCCGTCACAATGCCCACCAGCGTGCCTTTCAAATCGACGACAGGAAGACCGCTGACATGGTTGTCGAGCATGAGCCTTGCGGCATCGGTGACCGAGTCGCCGGGCGCAACCTTGATGACCTTGCGGGTCATGATGTGATGCGCTCTCATAAGATCACCTGTTCATTCAGATGGGACTGATGTAGCCCTAACGGGCACTCGCGAACTCAATCCGATTGCTTCTCGTCCGAACACCTTGCTTCACATCAAGTACCGTAAGCTTTCTCGCGGCTTTGAGCCACATCAAACCAGCGGATCACGCCCTCGGTTAGGCTGGGTCAAAGGGAGGTCGGCATGGCCATCAGGGATTTTTTGCTTCCGCTTGCCAGCTATCCGAAGCCGGCGTCGAAGGCGGCAATCGAGTCAGTATTTCGCTTTGTCGAAAATTTCCTGCCATCTGACGGTCAGACAGGGCATCAATCGCGGATAGCGCCCCGCATTTCGGCGCTGGTGTATGAGATCGAAATCGAGACGGGCCTTTACTTCGAAGGCGCGCACATGGGGGAGTTTCTCGAACGGGAAGCAGGAAAGAGCGCAGTCAATGCGCAACAGCTCGTCCATAGTTTCGAGGAGATCGCTGCCCGCCACACCGTGATGCATCGCTGTCGCCTCGAACGCAGGACGCCTTATGGCATGACGCGGAATTTGGTGGAGTCGGCGCGGCTGCATCATGTCACCGTTCAACCCCTCAGGAAGGATACCGAAGATCAGTTCGATCTCGCCGAACAACTCATCTTTGAATCGGGCCGCCCGGTCCTGATTTTTCCGGAGGAGCCCGTGCGGCCGCTGGCGACGGCAATCCAGACTGTTGCCGTTGCGTGGGATGGCAGCCGTCAGGCCGCGCGAGCCGTGGCCGACGCGTTGCCGTTTCTCCGGCGAGCAAGGACCGTGAGGGCGTTCACGGCGACGGACGACAAGCCGCTGTCGTCTGCCCAGGCGCAGCAATTCGTCGAGTATCTGGCAGGCTTTGGAATTGAAGCGATCCATGAGGACGTCAAGAAAACCGACCAGCATTCCATCGGCAGCTTCATGGAAGCCTATGTCGCGTCCCGCGAGGTCGACCTTCTGGTGATGGGCGCTTATGGCCACTCCAGATTGCGCGAATTCATTCTGGGCGGAGCCACGCGATCAATGCTGGCCAGTCCGCCTTGCTGGGTCCTGCTGTCCCACTGAGCGCCGGGAGGGGCGTCCCGTTCGCATGCGGGAAGCAATTGAGGGCGGCGCTTCTACCTCGGGCAGGTCGAGCCCAAGGCAGCAGGAGTATTCCAAAACGCAAAACGGGGCCGAAAGGCCCCGGTTTCGTTCGTAAGCAACTGAAACAGTTACTTGATTTTGGCTTCGCGGAATTCGACGTGCTTCTTCGCGACCGGATCGTACTTCTTCTTCACGAGCTTGTCGGTCATCGTGCGCGAGTTCTTCTTGGCGACGTAATAGAAGCCGGTATCCGCGCTGGAAACGAGCTTGACCTTGATGGTGACCGCTTTGGCCATGTTCAGAACCTCGAATGTCAGGAATCACGAGCAGACCCGACAAATCGAGCTGCATTTGGGCCGCAACCTAGCTTCGAACGCCCCAAAGTCAAGGTTTTAGGGGCGCATTATTCCGAAAAGCAGGCCACGGTTTTCGGATCGGATTCTGAGCGGGCCGGTTCCCCGGAAAGCCCGGATTCAGCGGCGCGAAATGGGTGCCGAAGGCCGGGTCAGCCGCGTTCACAGCCTCCACAGGCTCGAAAATTCGGATTTTGGACCCCGGGCAGGCCGAGATTTTGGATGAGTGTGGAGGCGCTCCTGGCGGGCACGGGCTATCCACCCTTGAAATCTTTCGGGGAGAAGCTGAGGTCGAGCATGCGCCATTGGTCGTAACTGTCCGCCGGCAGCATGGCATAGGGTTGGCACTTTTCCAGCGCATCCATCGCGCTGCGCATCAGGGCGGGGCCCTTTTCGGACGCACTTGCTTCGATCAGGAGCGGTTCCGCCGCGAGCTTGCCGTCGCGCTGAAACGCCACGCGCAATACGATCCGGACATTGTCGGAAGGCGCCACCGATTTCGGCAGGATTGAACAGGTTTTGAGATGGGCGCGCAGCGCCGCGGCATCCTCGACGTTGATATTTGCGGCGGCCGTTGCCTTGGCGTCGAAGTCGCCAGCCGCTCCGGCAGCCGGCAGGGTGAACATCATGCCGAACTTGCTGGTGATGTCGGGCGCAGCGGTCGGCACTTCCGGTTGGGATGCTGCCGGCGGGGGGGGTGATTGCGGCTGAGACTGCTGTTGAGGTGGTTCAGCGGGTTTGGCCTGTTCGGCAGGTTTGGGCTGTTCGGTGGCCTGTTGCTGGAGCGCTGCCTGCTGCGAATCCTGTTTCGGATTTGAAGTCGGGCTTGGAGCGGGGGCGGGTGTCGGCGTCTGCTCGGGCGAAGCTTGCTGCTGCGTCTTCTGCTCCGCCTGCTCTTGAGATTTTTCGTCCAGCGTGGGGAAGTCGTATTTGTCAGGTTCCTTTGGAAGCGGCGGGGCTTCGTCGGGCGTGACGATATCAACGGTAATAGCTTCCGCGGTCGTCGGGTCGAACGGGCGCACACCCGCGAGCACAAGACACGCTGTCAGGGCCGCAACATGTGCGGCGACCGATATGGCGGCGCCGGTACGCATACAAGTGTGGTTCGCTCATCCCTGGCGGGCATTCCGCCGCCGTCAGTTGCCAGCATATCAGCCCGCGCGAGGGCTTGAAACCGCAACTCCCCGTTTTGGCTAGTGTGGTGGTTCGCAAGTCCGCATCATTTCGGATTCAGGACACTAGGTCTCTGCCAGCACCGAGGCAATCAGCGCGCCGACGGCCATGTCGTCCTGTTGCCCGAAGCCGTGATGATACACGGTGCCGTTCCGGCGGATCAGGATCATGGTCGGGGTTCCGCGCATGCCATAACTCGCCATGGTCACGGGAATCGGCGTGTCTTCGCCGGGTGTGTCCACACCGATCGGGAAGGTGAGCTTGTTCTCGTGAACGAACGCCTTCAATGACACCGGTTTCATGGCTTCATGGTGCTCGAAGACAGTATGCAGACCGATGACCTGCAAGTCCGTGTTCTTGAACATATCGTGCGCGCGTTGAGTTTGCGGCGTGCCGTGCGATACGCAGCCGGGACAGAGCATCTGGAAAGCGTGAAGCAGAACGGGACGCCCGCGAAGCGCTGCAAGCGTGAGCGGCGCGGCTGCATTGAGCCACTCCGAGACCGATAGTTCCGGTGCAATGGCGGTCGTCATGACAACTTCAGGCCTCTGCAGTCACGGCGCTGATGCTGGAGGACTGTTCCACCGGAGGCAGAATCAGATGACGTCCCGCTGCATCTTGCCACCGTAGAAGTGGAAAAACGGCACCTCCGCCGCATGAGACAGCGGTCCCAGGGCGAGGCGTTTGTCCAGTTCGCGCAGCACCATCTTCGTCATCTGATGCAGATCCGCGAGAGACAGTGAACCAAGCTCGACCCAAACAAGTTCGACAAGTTCGGCATCCGCATGGACGACGCCTTCAACCCGGTGCGCGATCGACGATGCGTCGGCGGTAAAAAACCGCGTGTCGAATCGCCGGACCCGGCCGGGCGGGGTGATGGCGCGGGCAATCAGGAACAGTCCGGACGGATCGGGCAGCAATCCCGCGTCGGCGAACGGCTTCCATTCACCGGCGAGCTTCGCCGCGGCGCCATTCATGCGCGCGACCTGCCGTCCAAGGCAAAGCCCTGTTTCCTCGCAGGCCTCGCGAATGGCAGCGACGGCCAGCGCGCGGGCGCGGGCAGGCGCGATCTTCGGGCTGCCGCCTGTCAGCTTTTTTTCAAGGGCTTTCGGGATTTCCGCCGCGACGGGGATGCGGTTGTCGGTTGCATCGACGCGTCCGCCGGGGAACACGAACTTGCCCGGCATGAAGATGACCTTGTCATGCCGCTTGCCGACCAGAACCTTGGGCACGCTTCCGCTGCGATCGACAAGAATCAGTGTCGCGGCATCTTTCGGGCGGCGGTAAGGATGACTGTCGTCTTCCTTTTCTTCTTTCTCAGGCTCGCTCATTTCACCACGTTTAGCTTCGCAATTGTGCCTTCCTCGACGCCCTCTGGCCGGCTTTCGTCAAAGCCGTGCATGCGGAACGCCCACTGCAATCCTACCACGGCACCCTTGACCGGTTGCAACAGCAACAGCGACGAGACCAGCGTGAAGGGGAGATAGAACGCCAGCTGCAGCAGCATCGATGGCGCGTAGTTGGTTTCGATCCAGAGCGCGATCGGCACAATGATGTGCCCGACAATGACGATCACGAGATAAGCCGGCAGATCGTCGGCGCGGTGATGGCTCAGATTCTCTCCGCATGCCGGGCAGGTGTCGGCGACTTTCAGGAAGGCGCGGAAGATCTTGCCTTCGCCGCAGCTCGGGCAGCGGCATCGCAAACCGCGCGCCATCGCCTGCCAGAGATCGCGCTTGGGCAATGATTGAGATGTCGACGTCCATGTCGCGGCGGGCATCGTGCGGCTTTCCATAACGGCTCCTTTGAAAGGCGCTAGCCCTTCTTCTTCGATTTGCGCGCCTTGCGGGAAGGCTTGCGCGATGTCTTTACGTCCTTCTTGTCGCGGCCTGGCCGGGTCTTGCCGCCTGTGAGCGGCTTACCGGCGCGGTTGTCGCGCATGCGGCCACCGCGCGGAACGGTCCGTCCTTCGGACAGCAATTCGAACCGCAGCGCGCCGGCCACCGGGGCAGCTTCTACCAGACGAACCTGCACGACGTCACCCAATCGATGCATGGCACCGCTGCGCGATCCGATCAGCGCGTGGCGGGCCTCGTCGTAGTTGTAATACTCGCTTCCCAGCGTGCGCACTGGAATGAGGCCGTCCGCGCCCGTATCCGTCAGTTTTACGAACAATCCCGCACGGGTCACGCCGGAAATCCGCCCGTCGAACGTCGCGCCGATGCGATCTGCAAGGAAATGCGCGATCAGCCGGTCGGCGGTCTCGCGTTCCGCTTTCATGGCGCGGCGTTCGGTGAGCGAAATTGCCGCAGCCACCTCGCTCAGTGTTTCAAACGTCTCGGTGTCGGGCAGCGCGCCTTCGCCGAGCCCGAGTGCGCGGATCAGCGCGCGATGGACGACAAGGTCTGCGTATCGCCGGATCGGCGACGTGAAATGAGCGTAGCGCCGCAGGTTGAGGCCGAAGTGGCCGTAATTGTCGGCGGAATATTCCGCCTGCGCCTGCGAGCGCAACACGACCTCGTTCACCAGCGGCTCGGAGTCATGGCCTTTGACATGGGCCAGCACGCGGTTGAATAGTGCCGGGCGCAACGCGCCGGTCTTCGCAAAGGAAATGTCGAGAGTCTTCAGGAATTCCTGAAGGTTATGAACCTTCTCCACCGTCGGCTCGTCGTGCACGCGATAGATCAGCGGCAGCGCGTTCTTCTCGAGCGTTTCCGCCGCCGCGACGTTGGCGAGGATCATGAATTCTTCGATCAGCCGGTGCGCGTCGAGCCGTTCCGGCGTCACCACGCGGTCCACCGTGCCGTCGGCCTTCAGCAGGATCTTGCGCTCCGGAAGATCAAGGTCGAGCGGATCGCGCTCGTTGCGCGCGCGTTTCACCAGCGCATAGGCGTCGTAGAGCGGCTTCAGGATCGAATCGAGCAGGGGGCCGGTGGTGTCGTCGGGCCGCCCGTCGATGGCCGCCTGCGCCTGCGCGTAGTTCAGCTTCGCGGCCGAGCGCATCAGCACGCGATGGAAGGTGTGCGAGCGCTTGCGACCGTCCTTGTCGATCACCATGCGCACGGCAAGTGCGCCGCGCGGCTCACTGGGCTTCAGCGAACACAGGTCGTTCGAAATTCGCTCGGGGAGCATCGGCACGACGCGATCGGGGAAATACACCGAGTTGCCGCGCTTGAGCGCCTCGCTGTCGAGAGGCGATTGCGGCCGCACGTAGAACGCGACATCGGCAATCGCGACGTTGACGATGTAACCGCCCTTGTTGCTGGGATCGTTGTCCAGTTCGGCATGGACCGCATCGTCATGATCCTTCGCATCCGGCGGATCGATGGTGACGAGCGGAACGTCGCGCCAATCCTCGCGTCCTGCAAGAGTCGCGGGTTTCGCGGCCTCGGATTCCCGGATGACGTTGGCAGGAAACTCCTGCGGAATTTCGTGCGCGTGGATCGCGATCAGGCTGACGGCCTTTTCGGTCTTGAGCGAGCCGAGGCGTTCTTTCACCCGGCCGGACGGCAATCCGTAGCCGCGCGAGCGCATCAGTTCGACGCTGACCAGATCGCCATCCTGCGCGCCGTTCGCATCGGCGGCAGTGATCGCCAGTTCCCGGCCGACCTGCTTCTTGTCGATCGGGATCAGGCGCCCGTCGCCATTCGGCATCGTGCGGAAAATTCCGAGCACGCGGTTTCTGGCTTTATCGAGCAGCTTGATGACCCGGCCGCGATAGGTCTTTTCATGTTTGTTGTCGGGCTTCTCGATGCGCAGCAGCGCACGGTCGCCGATGCCTGCGGCGGTGCCGGGTGCGGCTTTGCGCGGCACATGAATGCGAATAACCGGGGCAGGGCCGTCGGTTTCCTCCAGCCATTCGGCGGGAGAAGCAATCAGTTCGCCGTCGCTGTCGCGACCCGTGATGTCCGCGACAATGGTTGGGGGAAGGGCCTTGACCTCGTGGACCTTCTTGCCTTGCTTTGCGATCAGTCCTTCATCGGCGAGTTCGTGCAGAATGCGCCGCAGCGCCGCGCGGGATTCGTTCTTCAATCCGAAATGCCGCGCCAATTCGCGTGTGCCGGCTTCACCGGGGTGCGCCTTGACGAACGCGACAATGCTCTCTCTGTCGGGAAAGGCAGTTGTCGCGTCGGTTTTCTTTTTCATTATCCGCGTACTTTACCGGCGCTCTTCTTTTCCGCGACCTTCGCGACCTTGACAGCCGCAACCTTCGCAACGTCCGCCTTGGCTTTAGCATCCTTCAGCGAAACCGGCTCGGCCGCGGCTTTCTTTGGGGCAGCCTTTTTCGCGGCAGCTTTCTTCTTCGCGGCGGGCTTCTTCGCAGGCTTTTCGGATTCAGCCGCACCATTCGCGGTGGCCGCGGCCTTGGCGGGCTTCTTCTTCGCAGCTTTCTTGGCCGCGCGTTTCGGCTTGCCGCCGCCCTTGGCCGCGCGCTCCTCGATCAGGGCGATGGCTTCCGGCAGCGTGATGGTTTCCGGCGTCTTGTCGCTAGGGATCGTGGCGTTGATGCCGTCGATGGTGACGTACGCGCCGTAACGGCCGGTCTTCACCATGATGGTTCCGCCACGTGCCGGGTATTCGCCGACGGGCTTGCCGGGATCGGCGCCGAAGCGGCGGCTCGGGCCCTTCAAAACCTTCTCCGCAATCAGCGTGACCGCGCGGTTGAGGCCCACATGGTAGACATCGTCGCCGGCCTCGAGGCTCGCATAGGTCTTGCCGTGGCGCACGAACGGACCGAACCGGCCGATGCCGGCCGTGATGACTTCGCCATCTTCCGGATGCGGGCCGATATCGCGCGGCAGCGACAGAAGCTTCAGGGCAAGCTCGAGTTCAACGTCGGCAGGCGACATGTTCTTCGGAATGCCGGCGCGCTTCGGCTTCTCGTCCTCGCCGTAGTCCTTAGGCTCGCCGAGCTGGATGTATGGACCGAAACGTCCGGCCTTGACCGCAACTTCAAGACCCGACACCGGGTCCTTGCCCAGCGGGCGGTCGCTCGATCCGCTCGACGCGGCGAGGGGGCGTGTGTAGCGGCACTCGGGATAGTTCGAGCAGCCGACGAAAGCGCCGAACTTGCCGGCCTTCAGATTGAGTTTGCCGTTGCCGCAGCTCGGGCACTGGCGCGGGTCGCCGCCATCGGCGCGCGGCTCGTAAATATGCTCGCCGAGCATCGCGTCGAGCACGTCGAGCACTTCGGTGACGCGGACGTCCTTGATGTCGTTGACCGCGCCGATGAAGTCCTTCCAGAAATCCGCCAGAACCTTCTTCCACGAGATTTCATTGTTTGAAATCTTGTCGAGCTTTTCTTCGAGGTCGGCGGTGAAATCGAATTCCACGTAGCGCGCGAAGTAATTCTCGAGGAATGCCACCACGACGCGGCCCTTGTCCTCGCCGTGCAGGCGCTTCTTTTCGAGTTTCACATAGCCGCGATCTTTCAGCACCTGAATGATCGACGCATAGGTGGAAGGGCGGCCGATGCCGAGTTCTTCCATGCGCTTCACGAGTGAGGCTTCCGAGAAACGCGGCGGCGGTTCGGTGAAATGCTGGGTGACGTTGAGGCTTTCGCGCTTGAGCGCTTCGCCCTGGTTGATCACCGGCAGGCGCTTGCTGTCCTCGTCATCGGCGTCGTCGTCGCGGCCTTCCTGATAAACGGCGAGGAAGCCGTCGAACTTCACGACTTGACCGGTGGCGCGCAATTCAAGCACGCGCGCACCCGCCTTCGCCGTGATATCGACGGTGGTGCGCTCCATCTCGGCGGATTCCATCTGGCTCGCAACCGTGCGCATCCAGATAAGATCGTAAAGCCGTGCCTGGTCGTTATCGAGCCTGGCCTTCAGTGATGCCGGACGGCGCGACAGGTCGGTCGGGCGGATGGCTTCGTGCGCTTCCTGCGCATTCTTCGCCTTCGAGGTGTACTGGCGCGGGGAATCCGGCACGTAAGCCTTGCCGTAGTCCTCGCCGATCACCTTGCGGACCTGTGTGATCGCGGACGGATCGATCTGCACACCGTCGGTACGCATATAAGTAATGAGACCGGTGGTTTCGCCTCCGATGTCGATGCCTTCGTAAAGACGCTGGGCGATGCGCATGGTGTGCGCAGGTGCGAAACCGAGCTTGCGGCTGGCTTCCTGCTGCAACGTCGATGTCGTGAACGGCGATTGCGGATTGCGGCGCGCCGGCTTGGCTTCCACCGTCGAGACGGTGAAATTCGCGGCTTCGATCGCTTTCTTGAAATCCTCGGCTTCCGCGCCGGTGCCGATATCGAGGCGCTGGAGTTTCCTGCCGTCGGCGCCGACCAAGCGGGCCTCGAAAGATTCACCGCGTGGCGTCGCCAGCGTGGTCAGCAGCGACCAGTACTCGCGCGGGACAAATTTCTCGATTTCGAGTTCGCGGTCGCAGACCAGCCGCAAGGCGACGGACTGCACGCGGCCGGCCGAACGCGCGCCGGGCAGCTTGCGCCAGAGAACAGGGGAGAGGGTGAACCCGACCAGATAGTCCAGTGCGCGGCGCGCCAGATAGGCGTCGACCAGCGCACCGTCGATCTCGCGCGGATTCTTCATGGCCTCGGTGACGGCCTGCTTGGTGATGGCGTTGAAGACGACGCGCTCGATCTTCTGGTCCTTGAGTGCGCGCTTCTGCTTCATGATCTCCAGGACGTGCCAGGAGATCGCCTCGCCTTCGCGATCAGGGTCGGTTGCGAGGATCAGCTTGTCCGCGCCCTTGAGCGCCTTGGCGATATCGTTGAGACGGCCCGCCGCCTTGGGGTCATTTTCCCAGATCATCTGGAAATCGGCATCCGGATCGACCGATCCATTCTTGGCTGGAAGGTCACGGACATGGCCGTACGAGGCCAGAACCTCGTAGGTAGGGCCCAAATACTTGTTGATCGTCTTGGCCTTCGCAGGCGACTCGACAATGACGAGATTCATTTGATTCCAATAACTTATAGGGGATACGCGGGCCGGAATCGCAAGATTCCATCAGGCTGGCTTGCCCGATACATGGGTAAAAGGGGGGCTGCTGTCAAATAGGGATCTGGTGAGGGGACCAGTTTCAAGGTCCAGATTCGCGCATAGAGTGCAGACTATGTATACTTGTGGTTGTGCACTTTATGCGTGTATATTCATAAAACACGCTTAAAAAGACAAGATTTCCTTGGTTTTGGAAGGGGCGCCGGATGGCCGCTCGCGACAGTCGCAGCGATGTGTTGCGGACCGATTCAAGCGCCAAGGACGGTGGCCCAGCTGAAGCCGCGAGCGCCATTTCGGAGGTTGTCGCGGAACTGGCGCAGCTCTCGCGCCGTCATCGCCTCGACATGCTGGCGCACCTGCTCGATATGGCGCAACTCGAAGCGGATGAGTTCGTCAGGCGGCGACTGACGCCCGGCGAATTCTAGGCTGGCGCTGAAGTCACTACCTTGGTGTCGGTCTGATCCAGCAAGCGGCCGTCCTGGGCCCTGATCTGCAGCTTGCCGAGCGGTAATCCGTTCTTTCGATCGACCAGCGAACTGCAAGTTTCGCCCGGTTTAAAGGCATATTCCTCACCCCACTGACGCAAGGCGACCAGCACTGGAAACAGCGCGCGTGCTTTCGCCGTCGGCACATAATCCTGATAGGCGCTACCGTCCGAAGCCGGCTGCACCTCGAGAATGCCTTGCGCCACCAATGAGCGCAGCCGCACCGTCAGGATGTTCTTCGCTACTCCGAGATTCTTCTGAAACTGACTGAAGCGCCGCGACCCCATTAGCGCATCGCGGATGATCAGCAGCGACCACCAGTCGCCGATGGCGTCCAGCGTCCGCGCGATGGGGCACAGATCGCCCTCAAGACTCTTTCGTTTCACCGCTTGGCCTCCAATCACGAGATCGTGGTTGCATTATAGAACCAGAAGCATTATTCAGCAAGAGTAGTTTTATTATGAAACCAGAAACCAAGTCGATCGAAACAGGAGCGTTCCATGAGGCTTAAGGGCAAAACGGCATTCATCACGGGCGGGAACAGCGGCATCGGCCTCGCGACGGCAAAGCTGTTCGTGGCCGAAGGGGCCCGTGTGGCGATCACGGGGCGGGATCAGGCCAAACTCGATTCCGCAGTGGCGGAACTGGGGCCGAACGGTTTTGGCATCAAAGCCGACGCCACCGATGTCGCGCAGCTCGAAGATGCAGTGGCGCAGGCGGTGAAAAAATTCGGCAAGCTCGACATCGTGTTTGCCAATGCGGGCATCGCGGGCAACACGCCGGTCGGCGGCACGACGCTCGCGGCGTTCGAGAACGTCATCAAGACCAATCTCACCGCCGTGTTCTTCACGGTGCAGGCGGCAGTGGCGCATATCAATGACAACGCGTCGATCATCCTCAACGGCTCGGTCATCTCGGTGCTCGGCAATCCTGGCTACTCGGCCTATGCGGCGACCAAGGCCGGCGTGCGCGCGATGGCGCGCGTGATGGCCTCCGAACTTTCGCCGCGCGGCATCCGCGTCAACGTGGTCTCGCCCGGCGGCACGCGTACGCCGATTTGGGGACCGGGGATCGCGACGCCGGAAGCCGAGAAGATGCTCGAAAAGCGCATCTCAGCCAGCACACCACTCGGACGGATGGGCGAAGTCGATCACATCGCCAAAACCGTGCTGTTCCTCGCGTCCGACGATGCGGCGCATGTGCAGGGTCAGGAGATATTCATCGACGGTGGCTCGACTGCGTCTCCGGCCGGCGCGCCGATTTATCGGGGGTAAAAGTTCACGCCACACTCAAAATACTTCGTCGTGGCCGGGCTTGTCCCGGCCATCCACGTCTTGGGTGTTCGATCCATAAGACGTGGATGCCCGCAACAAGTGCGGGCATGACGAACTGAAACATCAGGAACTCACAGCAGCGACACCATCCCGCCGCCGTGACGTTCAAGCCGTCCTGCCAACTCAAGCTCCAGCAGGACGGTGCGCACGACGGCGGGCGACACGTCGCTCATGCGGATGAGATCGTCGATGCCGATCGGCGAGGGACCGAGCAGGCTGATGATGCGCGCGCGGTCGTTGGCGGCAGGCTCGCCGTCCATCGCCGGGTGCTGATCGGATTCGCTCATCGGCAATTCGACCGGACGTCCCATGATCGGCTGAACCGCGTTGATGACGTCGTCGGCTTCCGTCACCAGTGTCGCGCCTTGCTTGATGAGATCGTTGGTGCCGGCGGCGCGGGGATCGAGCGGCGAGCCGGGCACCGCGAACACCTCGCGGCCCTGCTCGTTGGCGAAGCGTGCGGTGATCAGCGAACCCGAGCGGTGCGCGGCCTCGACAATGACGACGCCGAGCGCGACGCCGGAGATCAGCCGATTGCGCCGGGGAAAATCCCGTGCACGCGGACCGTGGCCGAGCGGCATTTCGGAAATCGCGCCGCTGCCTGATGAGATGATCGCCGCCAGCAGGTCTTCGTGCTCCGCCGGATAGATCCTGTCATGTCCGCCCGCCAGCACGGCGACCGTGCCGGTATCGAGCGTGACGCGATGCGCAGCCTGATCGATGCCGCGCGCCAGCCCCGAGGCGATTGCAAATCCGGCGTTGCCGAGATCGCGCGCGATGGTCTGCGCGAACTTCAGTCCCGCGCCGGACGCGTTTCGCGAGCCGACGATGCCGATCATCGGCTGGGTCTGGACGTTCAGGACACCGCGCACACCGAGCAACGGGGGAGAGTCGTCGATCAAGGCGAGGCGCGGCGGATAGCCGTATTCACCCGGCGCGAGCAGGGCGACGCCGATCCGGCGGCTGTTGTCGATCTCGCGCTCCGCCTCCGCCTGCGTGCAGATGCGGCCCACTCTGGAAGCGCCGCCGCGCTGCGCCAGATCGGGCAGGCGGTCGAGTGCGGCGCGTGCACTGCCGAAATGATTGACGAGGGAGCGGAAGGTGCGCGGTCCGACATTGTCGGAACGGATCAGCCGCAGCCAGTCGATGCGCTGCGCGTCGGTCAGTCTGGTCGTGGCTGGAGTCTTGGTGTCCACGCGGCCCCTCGTGGACGGGGAGTGTTGCGCAAGTTTGCGAGCGAGACAACTGACGCTCGCTGTTCCGTCATGCCCGCGCTTGTCGCGGGCATCCACGTCTTCTCGCTGTCTATCAGAAGTAAGACGTGATGGCCGGGACAAGCCCGGCCATGACGCTTGAGCAGCGGTTAGTATTTGCTGCCGACACGGGACACGGGCAGTTGGAGCGCGCCATTCATTAGGGCATTTGATTTATTGGGGGTACAATAATATATGAATTAAGAGCCATCAGCCTGCGTAGCGCGCATGCAAAGGAGATGAGACGCTATGCCCCGCAAGAAAGATAAGCCGGTGATATTCGACGACGACAATCCGGAATGGACCAAGGAAGATTTCGCGAAGGCGATTCATTTTCCGAAAGGCATTGCCTTGAAGGATCTGGTTCAGGAGATCGCCAAGAGCAGAGGCCGTCCGAAACTCGACAAGCCGAAAGAGGCGATCAAGCTGCGGCTCGATGCCGATGTTCTGGAAGCCTACCGCAAGACCGGCGACGGCTGGCAAACGCGCATCAATGCGGATTTGCGGAAGGCTAGGAAGTTGAAGGCGGGTTAGGGGCCCTAACCCTTCTTCCCGATCTTGCCCTCGGTGCCATTCATCAGCCGTGTGATATTGGCGCGGTGCATGATCCAGAGCGCGGCGGTGAGCAGGGCGAAGACGGCGGCGAGCGCCGTATGTTGCGACCAGAGCAGCATGACCGGCACCACGAGACTGGCGACGAGGGCCGCCAGCGACGAGTAACGGAAGATCAGCGCCACTGCGATCCAGATCGCGCAGAACGCCAGCGCGGCTGGCCAGAACAGGCCGAGCAGGATGCCGATGTAGGTGGCGACGCCTTTGCCGCCCTTGAACTTCAGCCAGACCGGGAAAAGATGTCCGACGAAGGCGCCGACACCTGCGGCAATCGCGGCGTTAGGCCCGCCGAAATATCCGGCGGCGATCACCGCAACAGTGCCCTTGAGCATGTCGCCGAGCAGCGTTGCGGCCGCGAGGCCCTTGTTGCCGGTGCGCAGCACATTGGTCGCGCCGATATTGCCGGAGCCGATCGAGCGCAGGTCCTGCGTTCCGGCGAGCTTGGTGAGGATCAGGCCGAACGGGATCGAGCCGCACAGATAACCGAAGGCCAGCGCCAGCAGGAGAGTGCCGATCATGTTGCCTCACTTCTCTTCTTCTTCAAGACGCGCGCCCGGACGCAAAACCGGTGTCCACTTTTGCTGGGCGCGCTTATCAAGACACGAGTGGACGCGCAGGCCGCGCTCACACATGCTCATAAACGGTGCGGCCGTCGACAATGGTGCGTGCGACGCGGCCGCTGAAGCGCGCTTCGTCGAACGGCGTGTTCTTGCACTGGGATTTCAGGTCCGCCGGATCCAGCACCCATGGCGTATCGAGATCGATCACGATCACATCCGCGGGCGAACCCGGACGCAGCGAGCCGCCGGGCAGGCCCAGCAGCTCGGCGGGGCGAGTGGACATGGCGCGGATCAGTGTCTTGAGATCGACTTCGCCGGAGTGAACGAGGCGCAGTCCCGCGGACAGCATGGTCTCGAGGCCGATGGCGCCGTGGGCTGCTTCCGCGAACGGCAGGCGCTTCACCTCGACGTCCTGCGGGTTGTGGTCCGACATGATGACGTCGATCAGGCCCGAGGCGATGGCTGCGACCAGCGCGGCGCGATCCTGTTCGGTGCGCAGCGGCGGCGACAGCTTCAGGAAGGTACGGTAGGGGCCGATGTCGTTTTCGTTCAGCGTGATGTGATTGATCGAGGCTGAGGCGCTGACGCCGAGACCGGCATCCTTGGCGCGCTTGAGAACGTCGAGGGAGTCCGTGCAGGTCAGCGAGGCCGCGTGATAGCGTCCGCCGGTCAGCGCCACGAGGCGCATGTCGCGTTCCAGCACCACGGCTTCCGAGGCATTGGGAATTCCGAACAGCCCGAGCCGCGACGCGAACTCGCCTTCGTTCATCACGCCTTCGCCGACAAGGTTCGGATCTTCCGTGTGATGCACGATCAGCGCGTCGAAATCGCGGGCGTAGGTCAGCGCGCGGCGCATCACGAGCGCATTCATCACACTCTTGTCGCCGTCGGTGAAGGCGACCGCGCCCGCCGCCTTGAGCAAGCCGATCTCGGTCATTTCCTCGCCCTGCATGCCCTTGGTCAGCGCGGCCATGGGATGAATGTTGACGATGGCGGTGTCGCGGGCGCGGCGCAGGATGAAATCCACCGTCGCGGAATTGTCGATGACGGGCTTGGTGTCGGGCTGGCAGACGATGGTGGTGATGCCGCCCGCTGCGGCAGCCAGACTGGCGGAGGCGAAGGTCTCGCGATGGCCGGCGCCCGGTTCTCCGACGAAGGCGCGCATGTCCACGAGGCCGGGGGCCACGACCTTGCCGGCGCAATTAATAATGTCTGTGCCTTCCGGCACGCCGGCAGCACCGATGCCGCGCCGCGCGTCGCGGATGGTGCCGTCTGCGATCAGCACGTCACCGGGGCCGTCGAGATCGCGTGAGGGATCAATCAGGCGGGCGTTGGCGAGCAGAATGGGGCGTCGATCTGTGCGCATGTGCTTCACGCGTTGGGCAGGTTGCGGGCGAGCGCTTCAAGCACCGCCATGCGCACCGCCACACCCATTTCGACCTGTTCGCGGATCAGCGACTGCGCGCCGTCCGCCACGATGGAGTCGATTTCGACTCCGCGATTCATTGGCCCCGGATGCATCACCAGCGCTTCGGGCTTGGCATAACCGAGCTTCTTCTGGTCGAGGCCGTAGTAGTGAAAGTATTCCGAGCTTGACGGCACGAACGAGCCGTTCATGCGCTCGCGTTGCAGCCGCAGCATCATGACAATGTCCGCGCCTTCGAGACCCTCGCGCATGTCGCGCGCCACCTCGACGCCCATGCGCTCGATGCCGGGAGGCAGCAGGGTCGAGGGCGCGACCACGCGCACGCGCGCGCCCATTGCGTTCAGCAGGATGATGTTGGAGCGCGCAACCCGCGAATGCAGCACGTCGCCGCAGATCGCCACCAGCAGGCCTTCGATGTGGCCCTTGTTGCGGCGGATGGTCAGCGCGTCGAGCAGCGCTTGCGTTGGATGTTCATGCGCGCCGTCGCCGGCATTGATGACCGAGCCGTCGACTTTCTGGGCGAGCAGTTCCACCGCGCCGGACGCATGATGGCGCACCACCAGAATGTCCGGGTGCATGGCGTTGAGCGTCACCGCCGTGTCCATCAGCGTCTCGCCCTTGCGGATCGAGGAGGACGACACCGACATGTTCATGACGTCCGCGCCCAGCCGCTTGCCCGCAATCTCGAACGAAGATTGCGTGCGCGTCGAAGCTTCGAAGAACAGATTGACCTGGGTGCGGCCGCGCAGATTGGTGCGCTTCTTGTCCACCTGCCGGTTCAGTTCAACGAACTCTTCGGACAGGTCCAGAAGGCCGCTGATGTCGGCCGCGGAAAGGCCCTCGATGCCCAGCAAATGCCGGTGTCCGAGGACAAAACTCGATTTCGATGTGGTTGTCATTAAAGCAAGAGCTATAGGCAGACTTGCCCGGGTGAGCAAGGTGGATTCGGCGGTTGCGGAGTTTTCCCCCGCTCATGTCCGGGCAGGGTAAATACGTCAGTTTCTGGCGAAAACCGGTGGGTTACCGCGATCTCTCCGTTGTCATGCCCGGCTTTATGCCGGGCATCCACGTCCGTAGGATGCAACCAAGACATGGATGGCCGGAACAAGTCCGGCCATGACGAAATCGGACGCCGGGTCATGAAACTTGCAATTGCAGTCCTGCTGGGTGGCCTCGGAATTTCTGCGGCCATCGCGCAGCCGCTGCCCGCCGGTTTCGTCTATCTGCGCGACATCGATCCGACCATCGTTCAGGACATGCGTTACGCCACTGCGAACAATTTCGTTGGCCGTGTACTGGCGGGTTATGAGGCCGGGGAGTGCATCGTCACCCGCAGCGTCGGCGCCGCGCTGAAGCGCGTGCAGCGGGATATCGTGCCGCGCGGCCTGTCGCTGAAGATGTATGACTGCTATCGCCCGCAGCGCGCGGTCGATGATATGTACGCTTGGGCGCAGGACGGCCGCGAGACGGAGGCGCAGCGGCGTTACAATCCGAAAATGCGCAAGGAAGATCTGTTCCGGCGCGGCTACATCGCAAGGCATTCCGGCCATTCGACCGGCAAGGCGGTGGATCTCACACTGGTGCAACTGCCTGTGTCAAAGGTCGCGCCGTTCGATCCGAAAGCCGCCTATGCCGATTGTACCGGATCGCAAAATCTGCGCGGGCCGGACAGCAGCGTCGATATGGGCACCGGTTACGATTGCTCGGACGAGAAGGCGCATACCGGCTCGAAGGCGATCACGCCGCAGCAGCGCACATGGCGCAACACTCTCGTGTCCGCGATGACGAAACAGGGCTTCGTGAATTACCGACTGGAATGGTGGCACTTCTCGCTGCCGGGGCCGGGCAATGCAGCGTTCGATTTCCCAGTGGCGAAGCGATAATTGCGGCGCGCATGGGGTTGAATTTTGGCGGCTCAATCATAGGTTTGCCGAAGAGGCGCGCGACCCAGCGCGCCTGACTTGGAAAGGCCTCGTCATGAACAGAGGCGGTATTACAGTCACGGCGATTCTTCTCGCAATCCTTGCGGCGACGATCTGGTGGGGATGGCAAGGCTGGACCGCACACGCCGACGTGCAGATGTCGATCCACGGCTACATCGCGTTGGGACTGGGAGTTTTCTTCTCGCTTCTCATTGGATTCGGTTTGATGGCGCTGACGTTCTACTCAAGCCGTCGGGGCTACGATGACCTGCCGCAGGCCAAGGACAAGCCGGAACCGCCCGTCGGCGAAGATCAGGCCACACGCAACATTTCCTAACGGTGACGTGAAACGCGCCGCGTTCCGGTATAGCCTGTCGTTCTCAATTTCCGGGAACGACTCATGGTGCAATCATCTTTGTCCGCGACAACCGACGTCTTCAACCAGTCGCCTCCGTTTGAGGATGTCGATCTGTTCTCCCTCGACCGCCCGCTCGCGGAGGCCCTGACGGTCAACGGCGGGGAGACGGCACAAGCAGAGCTTGCCGATTTTGGTAAGCACTGGGGTTCGGCTGCTATGGCGCAGCGCGGCCGCGTCGCCAACGAAAACACTCCGAAGCTGAAGACCTTCGATGCGCGCGGTTTCCGCCGCGACGAGGTCGAATTCCATCCGGCCTATCATGAACTGATGGCGCACAGCGCCCACGCCGGCATTCACAATTCGACATGGAATGAAAACGGCGAAGCAGCAGGCGGCGCGTCCGAAGTCGTGCGCGGCGCGAAATTCTTCATCGCGGCGCAGGTCGAGACCGGGCACCTGTGCCCGATCACCATGACGCGTGCCGCAGTCGGTGCGCTGTCGGTCGATCCTGCATTGCGGGCGAAGGTGATGCCGGTACTCGGCACGCGCTCCTACGATCCGGCGTTCGCGCCGTGGTGGACCAAGCGCGGCATGACCATGGGCATGGGCATGACCGAAAAGCAGGGCGGCACCGACGTGCGCGCCAATATTACGCGCGCGGTGCGTGACGGCGACGCTTACAGGATCACCGGCCACAAGTGGTTCATGTCGGCGCCGATGTGCGACGCGTTCCTCGTGCTCGCGCAGGCGGAAGGCGGGTTGACCTGTTTCTTCATGCCGCGCTTCGCACCGGATGGCTCGGTCAACGGGCTTCAGTTTCAGCGTCTGAAGGACAAGCTCGGCAATCGCTCCAACGCATCGTCGGAAGTTGTGTTCGAGAATGCCTACGCGCTGCGGCTCGGCGAAGAGGGACGCGGCGTGCCGACGATCATCCAGATGGTCTCGCTGACCCGGCAGGATTGTTCGCTGGCGTCGGCGGGGCTGATGCGTTCGGGGCTCGCGCATGCGCTCCATCACGCGCGCCACCGCAGCGTGTTCCAGAAACATCTGGCCGATCAGCCGCTGATGCGCAGCGTGCTCGCCGACATGGCGCTGCATGTGGAAGCATCCACGGCGCTGGTGATGCGGCTGTGCCGATCGTTCGATCGTGCGCCCACCGACAAGGCGGAAGCAGCGTACATGCGGTTGCTGACGCCGGTGGTGAAATATTGGACCTGCAAGAGCGCGCCGGGATTTCTTTACGAGGCGATGGAGTGCCTCGGCGGCAACGGTTACGTCGAGGAGGGGATCCTGGCGCGGCATTACCGCGAGTCGCCGGTCAATGCGATCTGGGAGGGCTCCGGCAACGTGATGTGCCTCGATGTGCTGCGCGCCTTGTCGCGCGAAGCCGATGCCGCGGCCGACGTGCTGCGCGGCCTTGTCGAACAGACCAAGGGGCTGCCGGGTGTGGTCGAGGCCGTCGGCTTCATCGCGAAGTCGTTTCGCCAGTCCGACGCCGAGCGCGTCGCGCGGCTCGCGGTGGAGAAACTCGCGCTGGTCGCAGCCGCCGCTGCGCTCAATGAAGTCTCGCCGAAGCATGCTGAACTGTTCGCAGCGACGCGGCTCGATGCCGATCACGGCGCACTCTACGGCGCGGTCGATCTTGCCAATGATGACATTCGCGGTCTGCTGGACCGCGCCTTGCCGGTTTGAATTCTTTTTGCGAGGTGCGCGAGCGACGAAGTATTCAGCGCCTGCCGATTGCGTCGCTTCGCTCGCAATGACGGAATGGATCATTAATGTCTGCGCTTCAAAATCGGTTCTGAGACGACCAATAAGCTGGAGATTGGACCATGACTGCCGCTGAAAGCTCCGCCGGCCTTACGCCTGTGTCGCCGCCGGGCCGCGAGCCGCGGGTCTGGAAGTTCATCGGAACCAGCCTGTGGGGGCTTGCGCTGTTCGGAGCGATGTTCGCCGGGCAGATCATTGTGGTCGCGTGGTTCCTGATCAGCAGTGGCGAACCGGTCGATACCAGTTCGATGACCGCACTGCTCACCAACGGGCGCATCATTTCGCTGTCGGTCATCATGGGATTGCCGGCCATTCTCATCATGTTGTGGATCGCGACGCGGCTGTCGCGGACGCCGTTCGCCGATTATCTGGCGCTGCGCTGGACATCATGGCGTATGTTCGCGGTCGGTGTGGCAAGCATGGTTATGCTGATGGTGGTGTGGGAGATCATCAGCCGCGTAGCGGGACGTGAATCCTCGCCGGGTTTCATGATGGACGTTTTGAAGACGGCGCGGGCCGACGGCGCGCTGTGGCTGCTGGTGTTCGCGTTCTGCGTGGCCGCGCCGATTACGGAAGAATTCTTCGCGCGCGGGTTTCTCTATCGCGGCTGGTCGGAATCTTTTCTGGGTCCCGGCGGAGCCATTCTGCTGTCGTCAGCGGTATGGACCCTGATGCACATGCAATATAGCTGGTTCTTTCTCGCGCAGGTGTTCTCCATCGGATTGCTGCTTGGCTATCTGCGTTATCTCAGCAATTCGACTTGGCTGGTGGTGGTCCTGCACGGCCTCAACAATCTGGCTGCAACGGTGCAGACCATCTGGCTCGCGAACAACTCGTAAGTGTCACGTCACCAGCGCGATGGCCACAGGCATGGTGACGATGGCGAGTACGGTCTGCAACGTCAGGGTTTCCGCGACCAGCGGCGCGTCGCCGCCCATCTGTCGCGCCAGAACGTAGGCGCTCGACGCGGTCGGCACAGAGGCGCAGCAAGCGACGATCGCGAGGTTCGCACCTGAAAGTCCGAATGCGAGACCGAGCGATATCGCCATGGCGGGCATCACCACCAGTTTCAGCACACACGACAGCAGCGCCGGTGCACCGGGACGCAGGACACCCTTCAGCTGAAGCCCCGCGCCGACAACGAGCAGTCCGAGCGCGAGCGAGGAGCGACCGAGCGCATCGATGAATTCATCGATCCATTTCGGAAACGCCAGTCCGGTCAGGTTGGCGGCCAGCCCGAGCGCGCAGGCCCAGATGAAGGGATTTTGCGCGATCGTGAGAAGAATGCGTGACCATGACAGCCGTGTGGGCGCGGCGTAGTGCGCCAGGACCCAGACCGCCATGATGTTCAAAATCGGGATCATCGCCACCATAGCGACAGAGGCGAGGGTGAGTCCGATGTCGCCAAACAGATTTCCGGCGATGGCCAGCGCGACGTAGGTCTGCCACCGGCAGGAGCACTGGAAAATCGAGGTGAATGAAGGGCCGCTCACGCCAAGCCGCCGCATCAGGACCGGCCGCAACGCGAGACAAAGCGTCGCCATCAACAACACGGCAATCAGTAGCGCGCCGCCGACACCGAACAGCGGAACCTCCGAAAGCTTTGCGCGGCTGAGTGTCCGAAACAGAAGTGCGGGGAACAGCACGTAGTAGACGAGCTGCTCAGTGCCGACCCAATGGGATTCTTCTTTTATAAGAACACGGCGCAGAACGAAGCCCATCACGATCAGCAGGAAGATCGGCACGATGGCCGCAATGATTGTCAGCATCGGTCAATCTTCTCCCGATGCCTTGCGCAAAGTTGCGAGCCGATCCAGCGCGCCCTGCAGGATGAAGATCGCCGCGTGTTCGTCGATCACCTTGGCGCGTTTGGCGCGGCTCATGTCCATCTCGATCAGTTCGCGCTCGACCGCGACGGTGGACAGGCGCTCGTCCCACAGGCCGATGGCAAGCTCCGTCAGTCTGGAGAAGTTCCGCGCGAACGCCCGCGTGGATTGCGCGCGCGGGCCTTCGCTGGCGTCCATGTTGATCGGCAGGCCGAGAATAAAGCCCACGACCTGGCGCTCGCCGGCCAAGGCCAGCAGCCGCGCGGCGTCGGCGGTGAAGGTCTTGCGCTGTATCGTCTCGATGCCGGTCGCGAGCTTGCGGTCGGGATTGGACACGGCAACGCCGATGGTTTTGGTGCCGAGATCGAGCCCGATCAGGGCTCCTCGTGCAGGCCAGAGCGCGGCGGCTTCGATCAGCGGCAGAATGGGTGCAGGCATGGCCTCCGCTTATCACGCGGAACACAAGCGTTGCAAAGCGGGAAAGGCGAGGGTGATCACGGACCGGCGTTATTTGGGTTGTCCGCCGTTACGGCAATGCCGGTCTGTTATGCGTTTGAGGACGCGTGGTTCGTCCTCATAGCGGCTTTACAGTGCGATGTGCTAAGTCAGAGGCTGGTTGGCGACGATGCCGGCACCATCCCATCATGAAGAGACAACCATGTGGCCAGACCGCAGACTGCTCGATCTTTTCAAGATCGATGTTCCGATTGTCCAGGCGCCGATGGCCGGAGTCCAGGACGTCGATGTCATGATCGGCGCGGCGGAGGGGGGCGCGCTTGGGTCCTTGCCCTGCGCGATGCTGTCGGTCGAGAAAGCGCGCGAGCAGGTCAGCATTTTCCGCCAGCGCATCGGCGCGCCACTCAACCTGAATTTCTTCTGCCATACGGCGGTCGATGCCGATGCGGCCCGGGAAGCCGGATGGCGCAAGCGGCTTGAGGCTTACTACAAGGAACTGGGGCTCGACCCCGGAATGACCGTCCAGGCGGCTAATCGCGCGCCGTTCGATGCGCAGATGTGTGAGCTGGTCGAAGAGCTGAAGCCCGAGGTCGTGAGCTTTCATTTCGGTCTGCCGGACAAGGCGCTGCTGAAGCGCGTCAAGGCGGCGGGGGCGATCGTTATCGGCTCGGCGACCATCGTCAAGGAAGCGGTCTGGCTCGAGCAGAACGGCGCCGATGCGGTCATCGCGCAGGGCGCCGAGGCGGGTGGTCATCGCGGGATGTTTCTGACCGAGAGCATTGCTTCGCAGCCGGGCACGATGTCGCTGGTGCCGCAGGTGGTGGACGCGGTGCGGGTGCCGGTCATCGCCGCAGGCGGGATCGCGGACGGGCGAGGCATCGCTGCAGCGTTCGCATTGGGTGCGGCGGGGGTGCAGATCGGAACGGCTTATCTGCGGACGCCGGAATCCAAGGTCAGCGCCGGCGGGCGCGCAGCGCTTGCGGACGCTACGGATGAGTCCACCGTCATCACCAACGTCATGACCGGGCGTCCCGCGCGGGGTGTCGCCAATCGCGTGATGCGCGAGGTCGGCCCGGTGTCGCCCGATGCGCCGATGTTCCCGCACGCAGCGACGGCGCTGAGCCCGCTGAAGGCGGCGGCGGAGAAACTGGGGCGGGTCGATTTCACCAATCTCTGGGCCGGCCAGTCGGTAGCGCTCGGGCGTCAGATCGGTGCGGCCGACCTGACCCGCGCGCTGGCGGCCGAAGCGCTCGACCGCCTGCGGGCGCTATCGGGATAGAGTGGCGCGCAATGCGTGACGTAATTAATTGAAATAACTAAGCTAATTTAGGCGATGGCAATATGCCCGCGACTTATTTGGCGTTGGCGATCCCCGCCGAATGTTCTATGAGGGCGGCTGAATAGCGCCGTCCGGAGTCGTTAGAATATGTCAGTCGATGCCGCCACCGTCCGCCGGATCGCGCACCTTGCGCGCATCGCCGTCAAGGAAGACGAAGTCTCGCATCTGCAGGGCGAACTGAACGCGATGCTGGCCTTCGTCGAGCAGTTGACCGAGGTCGATATCGACGGCGTCGAGCCGATGACCTCCGTGACGCCGATGGAGATGAAGAAGCGCGCGGACGTGGTCAGCGATGGTGAGATTCCCGCCAAGGTTCTCGCCAACGCGCCCGCGACCGAGGATCACTTCTTCCTGGTGCCCAAAGTCGTCGAATAACCCGAGGCAAATGCCATGTGCCTGTTGTGCAGCGACGAGAAGGCTTACGCGGCCTACATGACCTATCTCGACGAGATGGAGCGGCAGGGAAAGAATGTCGATCCCGACAAGGCCATCGACGCGGTGATCGACATGCTCGAAGCCGAGGCATCCAAAGCCAAAAAGAACAAGTCTCCCTTTCACTGCGATCCGATTGAAGAATGAATGACTGATCTGACTTCCCTGACGCTCGCCGATGCCCGCGAGGGCCTCGCGCAGAAATCCTTCACGGCGCTGGAACTGACCGACGCGCATCTGGCCGCGATGGAAAAGGCGCGCGTGCTCAATGCCTACGTACTGGAGACGCCAGAGCAGGCCCGCACGCAGGCGCGTGCAGCAGATGCGACCATCGCCAAGGGTGGCGCGGGTCCGCTCGCCGGTATTCCTCTCGGGGTGAAGGACCTGTTCGCCACCACCGACGTTCGCGCAACCGCGTGCTCGAAGATTCTCGGCAACTTCATCCCGCCTTACGAATCCACCGTGACCTCGCAGCTCTGGCGCGACGGCGCGGTGATGCTCGGTAAACTCAACTGCGACGAGTTCGCGATGGGGTCGTCGAACGAGACCTCGGCGTTCGGTCCGGTGGTCAATCCGTGGCGGCGCGAAGGCTCAGATACCAATCTCGTTCCCGGCGGCTCGTCCGGTGGCTCGGCATCGGCGGTTGCAGCCAATTTGTGTCTCGGCGCGACCGGCACTGACACCGGCGGCTCGATCCGTCAGCCCGCCGCATTCACCGGCATCGTCGGCATCAAGCCGACCTATGGCCGCTGCTCGCGCTGGGGCATCGTGGCGTTTGCCTCGTCGCTCGATCAGGCCGGACCGTTCGCGCGCACGGTGCGCGACACCGCGATCCTGATGCGTTCGATGGCTGGTCACGATCCGAAGGACACCACGTCGGTCGATCGTCCCGTACCGGACTACGAGGCCGCGATCGGCAAATCCGTGAAGGGGATGAAGATCGGTATTCCGAAGGAATACCGCCTCGACGGCATGTCCGGCGAAATCGACAAGCTGTGGGCGCAGGGCGCCGACTGGCTGAAGGCCGCAGGCGCAGAACTCGTCGAGGTCTCGCTGCCGTACACCAAATACGCGTTGCCGGCTTACTACGTCGTCGCGCCGGCGGAAGCCTCAAGCAACCTCGCGCGCTATGACGGTGTGCGCTACGGCGCGCGCGTCAACGGCAAGAACATCGCGGAGATGTACGAGAACACCCGCGCTGCGGGTTTCGGCCCCGAGGTTCGCCGCCGCATCATGATCGGTACCTACGTGCTCTCGGCCGGCTACTACGACGCGTACTACCTGCGCGCGCAGAAGGTCCGCACGCTGATCAAGAAAGATTTCGAGGACGTGTTCGCCAAAGGCATTCACGCCATCCTGACGCCGGCGACGCCATCCGCTGCGTTCGGCATCGGGGAAAAGGGCAAGGCCGATCCGATCGAGATGTATCTCAACGACATCTTCACGGTGACCGTGAACATGGCCGGATTGCCTGGCATCGCTGTGCCTGCGGGCAAGGACGGGCAGGGGCTGCCGCTTGGCCTGCAATTGATCGGCCGTCCGTTCGACGAGGAGACGCTGTTCTCGCTCAGCGAGGTGATCGAACAGTCGGCGGGGCACTTCACAGCCAGGAAGTGGTGGGCGTGATGCTTCGTTGGGGTACCGCAGTATGCGGTGCTGCCTTGCATTCACCGTTTTGGTGGCCGAATGCCTGACGGCGGCGGTATGTCTTCATTAACCGCCGGGGGCGATAACGGCCGGTGGGATCGGTGATTATGCGTTGGGTGCGGCCTCTCGCCAGTGTTGCGTTCGTGTCCGGCGTTCTGCTGGGCTGCGCGTCGATTCAGAACGCTCCGGTCAATCTACCCGGATCCGATAATCTCGCTGACAGAGGAAATATCGGCTTCGGCGAGACGACGAGCCCTGAGGACACGGTCGTTGGACTGTCCTTTTCAGGTGGCGGAACCCGCGCTGCGGCGTTTTCCTTCGGCGTGCTGCAGGAGATGGAGCGCATTCCGGTCCGTGGCGCGCAGGGAGCGATGATCGATCGGGTAGAGTTCATCTCCGGTGTGTCAGGCGGTTCGGTCACGGCGGCTTATTACGGCTTGCGGAAGCGGGCTGGTCTTGCCGATTTTCGCGAAAGGTTCCTGCTGCGCAATGCAGAGGAGGGACTGCAGACAGATCTTACTCTCGCAACGCTCTCACGCGCGGTTGCCGGCGGCATCAACGACTCCACGGGGTTTCCGCGCTGGCTCGACGCAAATCTGTTTCAGGGTGCGACGTTTCGCGATCTGGGCCTGACGAGCCGGCCGCAGGTCTGGATCAATGCCTCCGACATTTATAACCGGACACCGTTCGTGTTCGGCGCGGTGGCATTCGGCGCCATGTGCAGCAACCTGTCCGAGTATCCGCTGGCGAACGCGGTTGCGGCTTCGGCCGCGGTCCCGGTGGCATTCGCGCCGGTGGTGATCCAGACGTTCCCCGGAAAGTGTAACGACCGGCTGCCGCCGTGGGTCGTGCGTGCACGTGACAATTCCAACGCCCCTCCGATGCTGAACTCGTTCGCGAAGGCGATCAGTCGCTATCACGATGGTTCGATGCCTTACATCAAGCTGCTCGATGGCGGCCTGGTCGACAACTATGGCCTGGCCGGCATGACCATCGCACGGCTGTCGTCGGATACGCCGTATGGACCGCTCAACCCGCGACAGGCGGTCAAGCTTCGACGTGCTCTAATTCTGGTGGTCGATGCCAAGACGGGTTTGTCCGGCAACTGGATCAACACCGTCGAGGGGCCAACCGGGGCGGATCTCGTCAAGGCTGCGGCCGACACTGCCATTGATGCCAGTGTTGCGGGCAGTTTTACCGCCTTCAACGCGACCATGACCGATTGGCAGGGCGCACTGATCAGATGGCGTTGCGGGTTATCCGCGGCGGATAGGGCGCGATACGGCGCGGGCCCAAACTGGAATTGCCGTGATCTGAAATTCTATGTCGGTCGGATCGGTTTCGATCAACTCGATCAGGCGCGCGCGGCAGAGCTTGAACGGGTCCCCACGCGATTCAACCTGCCACCGGAGCAGGTCGACAGCGTCATCGAGGCGGGGCGCGATGCGCTGCGGGCAAGTCCGACGTTCCGCAGTTTTGCGGCGGGTTTGTAGCAGTCCGGCGACGTTCAACTTTTCGAGGTAGGCTACGGGACCGTTTCATTGCAAGCTTGAGCGTGCAAGACCCGGCTGAGCGATGGATGTTGTGCTTCGTGCAGGAGGACAGATGCCGCAGGACCCCTTTAAGGCTTCCGTTGATATCGTTCACGATACACTTCTGGTCGACCTTGCACTCCAGGGCGGCGGTTCTCATGGCGCATTCACCTGGGGCGTGCTCGACCGGCTCCTTGAGGAACCGTGGCTCCGGATCGACGGCATTTCCGGTACCTCCGCCGGTGCGATGAATGCAGTGGTGCTGGCGGACGGGTACGCCGCAGGCGGGCCGGAAGGCGCGCGTACTGCCCTCGAACTGTTCTGGCGACGTGTCTCGCACGCCGCCCGGTTCAGTCCCATTCGGCGCAGCCCTCTGGATATTCTGCTGGGCAGATGGACACTCGATAACTCGCCATTCTTTGTTGCCTTCGATATGGCAGCGCGGCTGTTCTCGCCTTACGATCTGAACCTGCGAGGCGCCAATCCACTCAGGGAAATTCTGGCTGAGTGTGTTGATTTCGAGCGGGTGGCGAAGTCGTCCATTCGTCTGTTCGTCACAGCGACCAATGTTCGCACGGGACGAGGACGTGTCTTTCGCAATGCTGAGATGACCCCTGACGTCCTGCTCGCGTCGGCCTGTCTGCCGACGCTGTTTCAGGCGATCGAGATCGACGGCGAAGCCTACTGGGATGGCGGCTACTCGGGCAATCCGACCATCACCCCATTGGTGCGGGAGTGCAAATCGCAGGATACGTTGCTCATCGCGGTCAATCCGGTCGAACGCCAGGGCACACCACGTTCGGCACGCGAGATTCTCGATCGGCTGAACGAGGTCTCCTTCAACGCCACGCTGTTGAAGGAGCTGCGCATGATCGCTCTGCTGCGGCAGGTCGCTGATGCCGGCACTGGTGAAGGAGCATTGTGGGCGGGGATGCGCATCCACCTGATCGCGAGCGCAGCCATCGACAAACTTGGTGCGTCATCGAAATTCAATGCGGAATGGGATTTTCTGACCATGTTGCGTGACGAGGGACGACGTTCTGCCGAAACCTTCCTGACGACTCATGGCTCGGATGTGGGCAGGCGATCCACGCTCGATCTGGATCGTCTGCTGGATGAAGTCTGAACCATGGGCCTCCTGGGAATTCTCGTCGCGCTCGGATTGCTGATCTGGCTCGCCTATCGCGGTTGGAGTGTGCTCCTGCTTGCGCCGGCGGCGGCGCTTGTCGCAGCAGCGGTGTCACGAGAGCCGCTGCTTGCCCATTGGACGCAGACCTTCATGGGTAGTGCGGCGCAGTTTCTCGCACAGTTTTTTCCGCTGTTCCTGCTGGGTGCGCTGTTCGGCAAATTGATGGACGACAGTGGCTCGGTCGAGGCGATCGCGCGTTTCATGACCGAGAAGCTGGGTCCGCGCCGCGCCATGCTGGCGGTGGTGCTTGCAGGCGCTGTCGTGACGTATGGCGGCGTAAGCTTGTTCGTCGCGTTCTTCGTGTTGGCGCCGATGGCACAGGCACTCTTTCGCGAGGCCAACATTCCACGGCGTTTGATGCCCGCCGCGATCGCACTCGGCACCTCGACATTCACGATGACGGCATTCCCAGGCACACCCGCGATTCAGAACGCGATTCCGATGCCATTCTTCGGCACAACGCCGTTTGCCGCGCCGGGGCTCGGCATCATTGCTTCGGTCATCATGCTGGGATTTGGCTTGTGGTGGCTCGCGCGTGCCGAGGCGGCTGCGCGCCGGTCCGGCGAGGGCTATGGCGATGGCGCCGATGCGATTCCGAAGCTGGCCGCCGAAGATCAGAAGATTCGCGAGCGGGCGACGACTGCACGGGAGTTTGACCCTGCGGAAATCGGTCACGGTCACCACACCGATGCCGTGGTGCCGATTGGTGTGGCTGTGCTGCCGCTCGCTGTGGTGGTGAGCGTCAATCTCTTCATGTCGCTGGTTATCCTGCCGCGGCTCGACTTTTCCTTTCTGGCGGAAGAGCGCTGGGGCAGTTCTTCGTTGTCTGCGGTGGCCGGCGTATGGTCGGTCGCGGTCGCGCTTGCGGTTGCGATCGCGACGCTGATCGTGGTCAATCGCCGACGATTGCCGGCCTTGCGGCTCAGCATGGATGCCGGGGCCAATGCGTCCGTCCTGCCGGCCTTCAGCGTGGCCAGCCTTGTGGGTTTCGGAGCCGTTGTCGCGATGCTGCCCGCGTTTGCGGTGGTGCGCGACTGGGTGCTTTCAATTGGAGGCGGGCCGCTGGTTTCGCTTGCCGTTGCGACCAACGTGCTTGCGGCTCTCACCGGCTCGGCGTCGGGCGGCATGACGATCGCGCTCGATGCGCTCGGTAGTACCTACATGCGCATAGCGGCGGAACAGGGCATCGACCCGGCGCTGATGCACCGGGTGGCGACAATTGGCTCCGGCACGCTCGACAGTTTGCCGCACAATGGTGCGGTGGTGACATTGCTCGCCGTTTGCGGATCGACGCACCGCGAAAGCTATCTCGATATCGTCATGGTCGGCATCGCTGGTGCACTGATCGCGCTGGCTGCGGTTATCGCTTTGGGTTCGGTGTTCGGATCGTTCTAGTGTCGCCGCGCATGATCGATTGGCGCGGTCGACACCTGTGGGGCCTCTCTCGACGCGGGGCCACAGGGCTGATAAAAACCATGGTCGAACGAAGAAAAGCTCAAATATTTCAACGCTTTTCGATATGAATCGCCAACTGAGAACGCGACCCTACCCAGAGCCGTCCCATGAACGCACCTGTCAAACCTTCAAAGCTCATCAAAGGCGCCACCGGCGACTGGGAAATGGTCATCGGGCTGGAAATCCACGCTCAGGTGACCTCCAACTCCAAATTGTTCTCGGGCGCCTCCACCGAGTTCGGCGGTGCGCCGAATGATCACGTCTCGCTGGTGGACGCGGCGATGCCCGGCATGCTGCCCGTCATCAACGAGGAATGCGTGGCGCAGGCCATCCGCACCGGCCTCGGCCTGAAGGCGCAGATCAACCTGAAGTCGACCTTCGACCGGAAGAACTATTTTTATCCGGACCTGCCGCAGGGCTACCAGATCAGCCAGTACAAGTCGCCGATCGTGGGCGAGGGCGAGGTCGTTATCGAACTGCGCGACGGCCAAAGCATAACCGTGGGCATCGAGCGGCTTCATCTGGAGCAGGACGCCGGCAAATCGCTGCACGACCAGCATCCGACCATGTCGTTCGTGGACCTCAACCGCTCCGGCGTGGCGCTGATGGAGATCGTCTCCAAGCCGGATATGCGCTCGTCGGAAGAGGCGCTGGCCTACGTCGCGAAGGTGCGGAGCATTCTGCGTTACCTCGGCACCTGCGACGGCGACATGGAGAAGGGCAACCTGCGCGCGGACCTCAACGTCTCGGTCCGCAAGCCCGGCGATCCCTTCGGCACCCGTTGCGAGATCAAGAACGTCAATTCGATCCGCTTCATGGGCCAGGCAATCGACTACGAGGCACGCCGCCAGATTGGTATCCTGGAGGACGGTGGCAGCATCGATCAGGAAACCCGGCTCTACGATCCGAACAAGGGCGAGACCCGCTCGATGCGTTCGAAGGAAGAAGCGCACGACTATCGCTATTTCCCGGATCCCGACCTGCTGCCGCTGGAATTCACCGCGGCCTATGTGGACGCGCTGAAAGCGAAACTGCCCGAATTGCCCGACGAGAAGCACGAGCGCTTCATCGCCGACTTCGGCCTGACGCCTTACGACGCCAGCGTGCTGGTCGCCGAGCGCGAAAGCGCAGACTTCTATGAGGCGGTGCTGGGCAAGCTCGCGGACAAGGCGCGCGACGGCAAGCTCGCCGCCAACTGGGTCATCAACGAACTGTTCGGCCGTCTCAACAAGGAGGGGCAGGACATTTCCGCCTCGCCGGTCTCGGCGGAGCAGATGGCGGCGATCATCGGCCTGATCGGAGAAGGAACCATCTCCGGAAAGATCGCCAAGGACCTGTTCGAGATCGTCTGGACCAAGGGTGGCGACCCGCGCGCGCTGGTCGACAGCCTCGGCATGAAGCAGGTCACCGATCTCGGCGCCATCGAGAAGGTGGTGGATGACATCATCGCCGCCAATCCGGACAAGGCGGAGCAGGCGCGCGCAAAGCCGCAGCTCATGGGTTGGTTCGTCGGACAGGTGATGAAGTCGTCCGGCGGCAAGGTGAACCCGCAGGCGGTGAACGACCTGCTCAAGGCCAAGCTCGGCATCTGAACATCGTTAACGCGTGGATGTCGGGGCGCGCGCGGCGTCGCTTCAGCGCGTCCTTTTGGTCGTTTCGTTTTTCATTTTCGATGTGTCAGCGCGCGCTCGACATCGCCGCGCCGCCGACAAAAACCTCTCGCGACGTGGAATCGATTTGCGAATCAGATTCGCAAAAAGTCGGAAAAAGTTCTCCGGTGCGAGCGGTGATCGCGCCAAAACCAATTTTTCCAGAAAATATTTTTGTTGCCAAAATTTGCGACTCAGAGTCCGCGAAACGCGTTTTTCGCCAGTCGCAGAGTTATGCGCGGTTTTATTGGTGTTACGACGCGTGTTGTATCGCGATGAAAGAAGTGGCTGCGGCACAGGCGTTTCTTTGATGTACGATGTTGTGTCTTTCAAGCGTTTCTTGCGCGCGATGCAGTGTCACGCAGTGGCGTTACGATGCTTCCGTTTTGTGTTTGCAGCGCGCGCTGCGCCTTGTGCATAAACACTTCCTTAAGCGGGACACTGTTTTTTTGAGTGCGTTGGTGTAATCCAGATGAAGTGCATTTCGATTCCCGAGTGCACACAGCGATTAAGCCATCTCACGAACTTAGGAGGGCAACATGGCCAAGAAAGCGAAGAAGGCGAAGAAGGCAGTTAAGAAGACCAAGACTGCTGCGAAGAAGACCGCCAAGAAGACCCGCAAGGTCGCCAAGAAGAAGTAAGGCACTGCCTTATGAATTGCCGGCACATGATGCCGGCATCGTCACAAGAGCCGTCAGACGATCCGCTCGCAAGAGCGAATTTGGACCGGCGGCTCAGGTCGACGAAAGAGGGTGTCGGCGAGACATCAGGCGAGACGGCCCGACCATCGTTCCCGCAAGGGGGCCGGTCAGGCAGAAGAGTTCAAGAACTCTTCGTTCGTTGCGGGGGATGACCTCGCAGTTTCCCGGCGGTCTGCCTCGGCAGGCGGTCCGGTGAATCTCAGTCCTGACGTGTTCACCGACGCCCTCGTTTTTTTGAGCGATCGTTGTTCGACATGCTGTCACGACGCGCTCTCCCCCTTTGCACTCACATAGTCCCGAACCGCGCACCCGAAACATCGGGTCGGACGTGGCCAGCGCGACTGCGTTAGGTGCTGCGTCATTCCGGGGCGCGAGCACTTGCGAGCGAACCCGAAATCCCGACGGCGTGAACACGACAAAGCAGATCGAGAGGGTCCGCGCCAAGAATGAGTGCGGCCCGGAATGCCGGCGCGCGTGGAGGGCAGGGCCCGCCATGGCGTCGATGAGGCAACTCCGCGCAATGGTTATCGCTTCGCCAAAGACGAAGGTGAATCGATTGTCACGATTGCCAAGAAACACCTGAAAACAGCCGGTTTCTGTGATTCGCCGCGCGGCGCGCGAGCGCTGCGTTCACGTTCGATTCATCGCGATGCTTAAACTGCCATTCAAATTTTACGGGTCATATGATCCCAACAAGCCGGCAAACGGCGAACGCGTATTCCGCAGAATTGGCAAACCGGTTTTGCGGAATACGCGCCAACAAAAGCAACGGTCGCATCAAGCAGAATATCGACAGGAGCCGCGCTCGCCGCGGCAGGAATTGGCAGCCGCCACCGCGCGGCGGGAAATCGGAGAGCAAGGATGTTTCAGGGAACGATCGATACCGGCGCCGCGCTGCCGGTCGAGGAGGCGGCGAACGGGGACGTCCTGTTCGACCTCGGCATGATCTATTCGAGCGGGCGAAACGGCCTGATCGATCTCGTCGCCGCTCACAAATGGTTCAATCTGGCCGCGCTCAAGGGCAGGGTGGATGCCATCTCGCTGCGCCGGGAAGTGGCCGGGCTGATGTCCGATGTCGAGATCGCAACCGCTCAGCGCGAAGCGCGGTCATGGATGGCGATACACTGAGGCGGCGCGCTCGCAAGGCGGCTGTTTCAGGCACTTTGCGCGCTTCGCCGTTGTGCGGAGGCTGTGACTGAAGATCCAGTAGCCTGCCGATCATGCGCCTTGACGGAGTAATAACGCTGGCAACGAGCTATCCCGCCGTCACGCTTTGAGCGTGTTTCGAAGTCCGTCCCTTGCGCCGTCGTCAACGGATTCGCTGCTTCCCATGTGACCACGCGTGGTGTTGCGCATGGCGTTCCTCCACGGAGAGCAATTGAAGCCGCGTTCGCGTTTGATAGGAAGATTCGCCCGGCCTGCTACTGCAGCGGCTTGCATCGTTCGCGATGTCTGGTTGCAGGATGGCGGAGACGGAGGGATTCGAACACTCGATACCCTTTTCAAGGTATGCTCATTTAGCAAACGAGTGCCTTCAGCCGCTCGGCCACGTCTCCACAGGCTCGATATGCCTCACACGATGACGCGCCGCAAGTCGCCGCTGACTTTTATCGTGCGGTGTTTGCCGCAGGCTTCTTCGGATCGTTCTTTCTGCCTTTATAATGTCGCGACCCGCTCGGTCGGCGTGTCCCGTCGCGGTTGTGCCGTAATTGACGCTGGTGAGGCATCCGCCGCAACGAAGACCGGCCATTTGTCCTTCAAGTGCGGGAACATGAGCTCATTCAGGCACCGGTTTCGCCGGAATCGGGTGCCTAAACACAGGGCACCGAAGGCCGTTTTCAGGTGCTTCGATTCGCGCAATTCACAGCCGCATCGCACCTGATGCCGTGTGCGCTGCCACAATGGCCATCTCATGGAACATTCCGGGGCCGTTCTAAAAACCAAATATTATCAATAGCTTGTGTGGGATACCAGCAACTGGTTGCGTGCCATTTGTGCAACACCTCTCTAAAAACGGCCGGAACCGCACCGTTTCAAGGCGGTCCTTTGTTGCGTGTTCACAACTGTTGGGCAATGGTCGTTGAAGCGACGGAGGGGGGCATCCCGAGGTCGTCCCGTTTGGGAGTTTCGCTTAAGTCGCTCGCGTTCAGCGGGAGTGTCCGAAAGCGCGAGGCGACCGGGCGGTTAGCGGGGATTAAGGGAACCAACCAAGTGGTGTGACTTACACCACCGGCCCGGAACCTTCCCTAGAGAGCAAAACTTGGAGGTTTTATGAGCAACATTAAGAGCCTTATCCTCGGATCGGCTGCGGTTATCGCGGCGTCCGCTGGAGCACAGGCAGCCGATCTTCCCGTCAAGGCGAAAGCCGTTCAGTACGTGAAGATCTGCTCCCTTTACGGCGCCGGTTTCTACTACCTCCCCGGCACCGACACCTGCATCAAGCTGGGCGGCTACGTCCAGGCTGACTGGAACATCAACGCTGGCAACTACGGCAAGCCAGCATGGGATGAAGGCGGGTTCCGCGCCAACGGTACCGGCAGCCGCGACAGCGACTACTTCACCACTCGAGCCCGCGTTCAGCTGAACATCGACACCCGCACCGCCACCGAATACGGCGTTGTTCGTACCTTCTGGTCGAGCAACTTCGAACATTCGACCGGCTTCGGCCCGTCGTCGGGCAACCTGACGATGGACTACGGCTTCGTCCAGTTCGCCGGCTTCACCTTCGGTAAGGCTGTTTCGGGCTTCCAGACCCCATGGGGTGCTTACGGCGCGAACAACAACAACTCGTTCCTGCTCGGCGGCTACGACAACGCGACTGGCATCAACCAGGTCGCCTACACGTGGCAGTTCGGTAATGGCGTGTCGGCTCAGATCGGCATCGAAGACAACCGCGTCATCAACCGTGCACAGCTGATCAATGCCAGCCTTGCCGCTACCAACGCAAACATCTTCACCGGCGTTTATACCAACCAGTACGGCGGAAACGTTTCGCCTGACTTCGTCGGTAACATCAAGATTGACCAGGCTGCTTTCACCGCTCAGTTGTCGGGTGCCGTTCATAACGTGCACGCTGGCTACTACGGCGCGACCGAGCAGACCGGCCATCCGCAGGATGAATGGGGCTTCGCAATCGCTGGCGGTCTTCAGCTGAAGAACCTGCCGACCGGCCCTGGCGATAAGTTGTCGTTGGACGCAACCTATGCTGACGGTGCGATGAAGTACCTCATCAGCGGCGTGACCGGCAATAACTTCGACCACTTCAGCGGTGGAAACGGCGCGTTCTACAACAACTTCGCTTCGTTGGCGCTTGCCGACGGCGTGTTCACGAACGGTAGCAGCATTGCCAAGACCACTGGTTGGGGTGTTCGCGGTGCTTACGTTCACAACTGGAGCCCGACGTGGGAATCCAGCCTGTTCGGCAGCTACACCGCCATCAACTACGGTGGAACCGCTTCCAACGCACTCTGCACGCAGAAGCGCGCGGTCTTGCCTGCGGTTGCAACGCTTAGCGCTGACTATGGCTGTAACCCAGACTTCAACATCTGGCAGATCGGTACTCGTACTGCATGGACCCCGGTTCGCAACCTGACGTTCTCGGGCGAAGTGATGTACACTCAGCTCGACCAGAACGACTCGGGTTCGATCACCACTCCGGCAGCGGTCAACCCGGTTGGCTTCAAGCCAGGCGGCGTTGCTTACGAGTTCAAGGATCAGGGCATCTGGTCCGGCAACCTCCGCGTTCGCCGCACCTGGTAATGTAACCGCCTAACGGCGATTACGCCCTGAACTAATAGACCCCCGGCAGGAAACTGCCGGGGGTGTTTCTTTGCCGACAGTACTGGTCAGCTTTGATATTGCTCCGTCATTCCGGGGCGCTCGCCAAGCATACCGCGTCGTCCCCGCGAAAGCGGGGACCCACAACCACCGAAGGTGGACATCGTTGCTGGGGTCGCTTGCTCAGGGAGTATGGGTCCCCGCTTTCGCGGGGACGACGCACGGCGAGGTCACAGCCGCGGACCTATGAAGCCGGCGTCTTCGTCCCATCACACCGCGCGCAGAACGCGACGATGCGGTCCATCGTGGGCTTGTCCGCCAGCAGCGGCGCGTGGCCCTGATCTGCGACTGTCACGAGATCAATGTCCGGCCGCCGCGCGATCATGTCCTGAACGCCCTGAAGCGAGAGCAGGTCGGACAGCCCGCCATGGATCAGCATCAGCGGAACGCCCGCGAGCTTGTCGAACAGCTCCCAGACCTGCGGCAGCGGATTGGCCGGGTCGAGTGCGTCGAGCGTATGCGACAGCTTCAGGTCGTAGGTCCGCTCCAAGCCGCCGCCGGCCTTTTCCCGGAACGCGCGCCGCGCCCACGCCATCCATTCGGCATCGCTCAGCGACGGAAACACGCTGCGGAACAGCTCCTTCAGGCCGCGCGCTGCCTCATCCCAGGTTTGCCTCGGGGGCGGATTGGCGATGTAGCCCTTGATCTTCATCAGGCCGTCGATCTCCAGCGCCGGGCCGATATCGTTCAGGATAACGCCGGCCAGCAGTTGCGGCTGCGCCGCCGCCAGCGCCATCGAGATCAGCCCGCCGCGCGAGGTGCCGAGCAGAATGGCGCGGGAAATTCCGAGCGACGCCGCGATCGTCAGCACGTCGCCAAGCTCGACCGGGACCGCGTATTTGGCGGGGTCCGGATCGTAGTCCGACAGGCCTCGGCCGCGATAATCCATCGCCACCACCTTGCGGGGCGCAGCCGGATTGGTGGCAATCGCGCGCGCGATGTCGTCGAAATCGTCGGTGGTTCGTGTGAGACCGGGCAGGCAAAGCACCGGCAATGCGGTGCTGTTGTCGGGGCCGATGACCTTGGCATGGAGTTTCAGCCCGTCGGCCGACTGGCAGTACATGTCGCGGAATGATTGGGGCATTTGCCGTCACCCTGAGGAGCCGTAGCGCAGCGAAGGCCTCGAAGGGCGACGCGCCATGCTGAGAGATGGATGGGCCGTTCATCCTTCAAGGCTCGCCGCAGATGCGGCTCGCACCTCAGGATGACGGAGTGGAAACTAGTGGCCCAAATCTATTCCACACCTGCGCCGCGGCGCAAATCGGCCTCGATCAGCAGCTTGCTGCCGCCGCCGAACCGTGAGCGGTACACCTGCACGTTTTCCATGATGCGCTGGACGTAGTTGCGGGTCTCGGAGAACGGGATTTTCTCGACCCAATCAACCGCGTCGACCTTCGGATCGCGCGGATCGCCGTAACGCTCGATCCATTTGCGCACGCTGCCGCGCCCGGCGTTGTAGCCGGCGAAGGTCATGATGTAGGAGCCGCGATAATCGTCGATCAACCCGCCGAGTTCGGCGGCGCCGAATGCGGCGTTGTATGACGGGTCGGTCTTCAGCTTGTTGAGATCGAACGTCGTGCCGTATTTCTTGGCGACGTATTTGCCGGCGCCTGCCGTGACCTGCATCAGGCCGTAGGCATTGGCGGGGGATACGATTGTCGGATGGAACGCGCTTTCCTGCCGGGCGATGGCGAAGACGATTGCCTTTTCGACCGCGGGGCCAAAGTCTTTGTAAGGCGGGATGCCGCTCACCGGATAAGCGTAGTGATCGAATGGCATGCCGCGATTCAGCGCGGCCTTGCCGACCATCAGCATACCCCGCGCATCGTCGTGACGCTGAGTCAGCTCGCACAGCGCAAGCAGGCCGTCCATGTCGGCGCGGTCGCCCATGTCGGCGAGAATCGGGATCGCGATCTCGCGTTCGTCCAGCGCGTAGAGAAGCTCGACGGCGCGGACAACCTCGAGACGTTCGCCGCCGCGCGAGCGGCCCGGCACGCCATTCAATGCGATCTGCGGCAGCCCCAGTTTCGCCCGCGCGAGCTGGCCGTAATAGCTGGTCGACTGCGCCGCAGCTGATTCATACGCGGCGCGCGCCTCCTGCGATCGGCCGGCGGCTTCCGCGGCACGGCCCTGCCAGTAACCTGCGCGGGCGAGGGCGGTCGGATTGACGCTGCCGACACCGATCCGCGCGAAATGTTGAGCCGCGAGATTTGGATCGTTGAGAAACCGCAGCGCGATCCAGCCCGCAGTGAATTCCTGCTCGGTCTTGTAGATGTCGCGTGCCGGCAGCGACGCATCGCGCGCAACGGCGTAGGCGGTGCGTGGCTCGTTGGTGTCGAGCAGTTTGCGCGCCAGCAGCCGCCGTTCGATCCACCATTCATCCGCATTGACCAGCCGGGCCGGATCGCGCGGCGCAGCCTGCATGGCGCGCGCGGCTTCCACGAACTTGTCCTCGCGCCGCAGCCATTGCGCCTTGCTGAAAAGATAAAGCGGATCGTTGTGCAGATCGCTCGGCACGGCATCGAGCAGGGCCTTCGCGTTCGAGGCCTTCTTGTTGAGCGCGGTGCGCGCCTTCGCGAGCGCGACATGACCGCTGCCGAGCCGCTTGGCGGAGCGCAACGCGGATTCGGCGTTGTCGCCGCTGTACAACAGCATATCCATCCGGACCTTGATGTCGCCCGGCGTCAGCAGCGTGCCGAACCTGTCGAACGCTGTTTCCTCGGTGTCGGACGAGAAAGGATCGCCGCGCCACGCAGCGCGTACCAGCCGTTCCGCGCCGGGCCGGTCGCCGCGCGCCAGCAGGACACGCGCCAGCATAAATCGTCCTTTGGCGGAGATCGGCTGTTCGCCGCCAAGAAACGCCACGACCGCGGAATCATCGCGCTTGTCGTCCCACAAGGCTGCTTCGCCACGCCGCCGCAGGAATGTCACGCTTGGCCACGTCGGGTTATCGGTGATGAAGGCCTTGTAGCGGTCGGACGATGCGTTGTTGTCGTCGCTGCGCAGGATCATCCACTCGGCGAGCTTGCGCGCGACGGGATCCGAGATCGAGGCCTGAAGCTGAGTGGCATCGGCCGGCTTCCGCTTGCGCACCAGCTCGATGATCTGCTCGAGCGTTTCCATGTCGGCCTTCGAGGTGGACGATGTGCTGGACATCGCCAGAGGCACGGCAGGCTTTCTGGGTGGTGCAGGGCGTGCGGCCAGAGCCTTGGGGGCAGGAGCGTCCGGCGTAGCTTTCGCGGCCGACGGGGCTGGTGGTTGGGCGGGCTTCGCCGGTGTGGTTTGCGGCGTCACATTGCGAGACACAGGACGCGGCTTCGGCAACGGAACTGCTGACGCTGCATACGAAATCAGCGCAAAACCGCCTGCGCCGAGGAGAACAGCGGTCCAGCGCGCCAAACGGGGGAGCCCCGCGGATGAAGGTGCAAACGGCATCACGGGCAGCCTGTGCGGCGAATCATCAAGAGCCTTCAGCCTGAGGTGTAGTGCATTGAATATGTGGACAAAACATCAAATGTGTTAGAACAGGCACAATGCCGCAACACCGCGGCAAAATCGCGGCTAACGCAGGGTCATCCAGGCGTCGGGGCGCGGTATGGGAGTGCCCGGGACTTTCATCGCGCTTCGGGACTCGGTATCAATCAATCATAAATCGCAGCGTTGCGATGCGTTCGGAGACTGACAATGGCAGCCAAGACGAATTTCAGGGGGTCCCTTACCGCCTTGGTGACGCCGTTCAAAAACGGAGCGCTGGACGAGGCCGGTCTGCGTGACCTGGTGAACTGGCAGATCGAGCAGGGTTCGCATGGCCTCGTTCCGGTGGGCACCACCGGCGAAAGCCCGACGCTCAGCCACGAAGAACACAACAAGGTCACCGAGTGGTGCGTCGAGGAAGCCAAGGGTCGTGTCCCAGTCATCGCCGGCGCAGGCTCGAACTCGACCCGCGAAGCTGTCGCTCTGGCGAAGCACGCCGAGAAGGCGGGCGCCGATGCCGTGCTTGTGGTGACGCCCTATTACAACAAGCCTACGCAGGAAGGGATGTATCATCACTTCAAGGCGGTGAACGACGCGATCGGGATTCCGATCATCATCTACAACATCCCGCCACGCTCGGTCGTCGATCTCTCGGTCGAGACCATGACGCGGCTGTTCGAGCTGAAGAACATCGCCGGCGTGAAGGATGCCACCGCCAATCTCGCCCGCGTGTCGCAACAGCGCCACGCGATGGGGCCGGATTTCATCCAGCTCTCGGGCGAGGACATGACTGCGCTCGCCTATATGGCGGCGGGCGGGCACGGCTGCATTTCGGTCGTCGCCAACGTGGCGCCGAAGCAATGCGCCGAACTGATGGTGGCTGTATTGAAGGGCGACTACGCGGCCGCACTCAAGATCCAGGACCGGCTGACGCCGCTGCATGACGCCATCTTCAAGGAGCCGGGCCTGGCGGGCGCCAAGCATGGCCTCAAGCTGCTGGGCCGTCTGCAGGAGGAGGTGCGCCTGCCGCTGATGCCGGTGACACCGCCGACCGGCAAGGTCATTCGCGACGCGATGGTGTACGCCGGATTGCTCAACTGACGACCCAGCAGGAAAGGGATTTGCCGATGCTTGAGGAGTTCAAGAAATTTGCCCTGAAGGGCAACGTCGTCGATCTCGCGGTCGGCGTCATCATCGGCGCGGCGTTCGGGGGGATCGTCACCTCGATGGTTAGTGACTTAATCATGCCGATCATTGGCGCGATCACCGGCGGGCTCGATTTCTCGAACTACTACACCGGCCTCGCCAAGTCGGTCACCGCCACCAATCTCGCCGACGCCAAGAAGCAGGGCGCTGTGCTGGCATGGGGCAACTTCCTCACTCTGACGCTGAATTTCCTGATCGTGGCGTTCGTGCTGTTCCTGGTGATCCGCCTGATGAACCGTCTGAAGGCCAAGGAAGAAGCCGCGCCTGCTGCGCCGGAAAAGCCGACAAAAGACCAGGAATTGCTGACCGAAATCCGCGATCTTCTGAAGTCGAAATAAATCACAGCAGATTCTGACGGCGCAGGATCTTCCCGCGCCGTCGGGTCGTATGCAAGGATTGCGTATTCACGCGAGCCGTATTTTTCGCATGTACACGCACCGAGGCACCTGATGGCCGAGAAGAAAGAACCCACGATCAAGGTCATCGCGGAGAACCGCAAGGCGCGGTTCAACTATGCCATCGAGGATACCGTCGAGGCAGGCATCGTGCTGACCGGCACCGAGGTTAAATCGTCACGCAGCGGCAAGACAACAATTGCCGAGTCCTACGCGGACTCCAAGGATGGGGAAATATGGCTCGTCAACGCCCACATCCCGGAATACCTGCAAGCCAACCGCTTCAATCATGAGCCGAAGCGGGACCGCAAGCTGCTGCTGCACAAGAAGCAGATCAACAAGCTGATCGGCGCGATCGAACGCGAGGGAATGACGCTCATTCCGCTCAAGATGTATTTCAACGAGCGCGGCAAGGTGAAGCTTCAACTGGCTCTGGCGAAGGGCAAGAAGCTGCACGACAAGCGCGATACTGAGAAGAAGCGGGACTGGGCGCGCGAGAAGGGTCGCCTGCTGAGGGCGAGGGGATAATCTTCCGTCGCCCTTCGAGGCCGTCGCGTTGCTCCGGCACCTTCAGGGTGACGGGCGGGGGACATGTTGCGTCATCCTGAGATGCGAGCGAGCGCAGCACGCGAGCCTCGAAGGATGACAATACGGGAGGATTGACGATGAACCAGCCGAACCTGATGGACGTGGACTGGAGCAAGATCCCGGCGCCGATCGATGACGGTGCGGCGAAGCATTTGATCGGCATGGAAATCCCGCCTGTCGTGCTGCCGGCGACCGATGGGTCATCGATCAAGCTTGCGGCGCTGCGTGGGCGGGTGGTGCTGTTCGCCTATCCGCGCACGGGAGAGCCCGGCAAGATCGGACTTGTCGATGACTGGGACATGATCCCCGGCGCACGGGGCTGTACGCCGCAGACCTGTTCCTTCCGCGATCTGTTCAAGGATCTGAAGGATGCAGGCGCGCAGCATGTGTTCGGGATTTCGACGCAGGACACCGCCTATCAGCGCGATATGGTCGAGCGGCTGCATGTGCCGTTTCAGGTTCTGTCGGACAGCGATCTTGCGTTGACCCGCGCTCTCCGGCTGCCGTCGATGGATGTTGCGGGATTGACGCTGATCAAGCGGCTCGCGCTGATCATCGACGATGCGACGATCACAAACGTGTTCTATCCGGTGTTTCCGCCGGACCGGAACGCGGGCGATGTGCTGGCCTGGCTGCAGGCCAATCCGCGCTAGCCGAGATGTTTCCGCACGCTCGTAAATACCGCCCTGAACATCTCGGGCGTCAGGCGACGCGTGTTCGTGTTGTAGCGGGAGCAGTGATAGCTATCGAACAGTCGGATCGATCCTGCCTGATGCGCTGCGCCATGGGCGAACGGCGCATCGGGCGCGCGAATGCCGAGCGTCTTCAACGTTGAATCGTGCGCTACGCGGCCCAGCATGACGATCGCGCGGAGGCGCGGCATCTCGTTGATCGCGGCTTTCATGAACGGGCGGCAGGTGTTGATTTCTGCGGGCAGGGGTTTGTTCTGCGGCGGAACGCAGCGCACCGCGTTGCCGATGCGGCAGTCAACCAGCGTCAGGCCATCGTCGGGCCGCGCCTCGTATGACCCTCGCGCAAAGCCGAGTTCGATGAGCGTCCCGTAGAGAAGATCTCCGGCAAAATCGCCGGTAAAGGGCCGCCCCGTGCGGTTGGCGCCCTGAAGACCCGGCGCGAGGCCGACGATCAGAAGCTGCGCGTCGGCCGGCCCGAACGAGGGAACGGGTGAGTTGAACCAATGCGGATGCTGCGCGCGATTGGCATCGCGATAATCTTTCAGGCGGGGACAGAGAGGGCAATCCGGACGAGGCTCGTTCGACTGCCCTGAAACAGAAGAGGAAGGGCCGGCACTGCTGCGCCGGCTCTCCCTGGTCTTGTCCTCAATCGTCGAATTCGTCATCGCCTCTTGGCGCCATTGAGCTGGTCGTCGTCCGCTGCAGGAATTGCGGCGTGTGCTGACGAGGTTCGCGCGGTTCGCGAGGAGCAGGGCGCTCGCTCGGATCGCGGCCAAGCTTGGATTGTAGCTGGACCAGATCCGTAAAGACATCCGCCTGGCGACGCAATTCGTCAGCGATCATCGGCGGCTGGCTCGAGATAGTGGAAACCACCGTGACGCGGACACCGCGGCGCTGCACGGCCTCGACCAGCGAGCGGAAATCGCCGTCACCCGAGAACAGCACCATCTGGTCGATGTTTTCGGCCAGCTCCATGGCGTCGACAGCGAGTTCGATGTCCATGTTGCCCTTCACCTTGCGGCGTCCGGACGCGTCGATGAATTCCTTCGTCGCCTTGGTCACGACGGTATAGCCGTTGTAATCGAGCCAATCGATCAGCGGCCTGATCGACGAGTATTCCTGATCCTCGATGATGGCGGTGTAGTAGAAGGCTCGGACCAGAGTGCCACGACTCTGAAATTCAAGAAGCAGCCTTTTATAATCTATGTCGAAACCAAGCGTCTTCGCTGTTGCGTATAGGTTTGCACCGTCAATAAACAGCGCGATCTTGTTCGTGGCAGAAGGCATCAGTTTTTTCTCGCATCGTTGTTATCGTATGTATTCTTGGCGCGTATCCATCACCGCGCATTCCCATTCAATTTCAGTTGTTATTCGCCAGAAGGTTTAGAGAAGATAAAGGTCAGAAATATTGTCGGCGGTTGGTGGCGACGCACCGCAGAATGTTTCTGATGAAGCAATGAAGCGAATTCTTGTCCATGGGACTAATTGACCCTCAGCCATGCTCCCGCAGGGGTCATCCGAAACGGCCGTTTTACGCGCCTTTTCGAAATTGATGCTTGCGAAAAGGCCCGTGTCGCTATACCTAGCGCGCATAGCGACATATTTTCTGACCCAGACCCGGAGCGACAGCCGATGGCGCGCGTCACTGTTGAAGATTGTATCGATAAGGTCGACAACCGCTTCGACCTCGTACTGCTGGCCGCGCACCGTGCGCGGATGATTTCTTCAGGGTCGCCCCTGACCATCGACCGCGATAATGACAAGAATCCGGTGGTTTCGCTACGCGAAATTGCGGATACGACCATTTCTCCAGAGGATTTGCGCGAGGAACTCGTTCATTCCCTGCAGAAATTCGTCGAAGTTGATGAACCGGAACCCGATACGGTGCCTCTGATTGGCTCTGCCGGAGCCTCCGTGGACGCCGACGATACCGAGGTCGCCGTCGAGCGCATGACGGAAGAAGAGCTTTTGAAGGGCCTGGAAGGCCTTGCTCCGCCCGAGGAGCAGCCCGAGGAAGACGAGTAAGCCCGTCTTTCGGACTGACTTTCCGGCGCTCGAACGCCGTTTTTCTCAAAGGCCCGGGCGGATCGTCCGGGCCTTTGCATTTATTGACATTTTTAGCGTCTTCCTTGCGATTGCGGGAGAACCGGCGATACTGTGAATGACGGTTCCTTTTTCGGAATCGGCAGTCGAGGCGAGCAAGCGGATGGCGATCGGGCGGCAAAACCAGCCCCAAATGCAGGCGGCGACCGAGGCGGTCGCGGCGGTTCCGTCTGTGTCCCCGGCGGCGGCACCGGCCAAGAAGCCGGTCCGGACCAAAATGATGCGCCAATACGATCTGGTTGACCGGGTCCGGGCCTACAATCCCAATACAGACGAGGACCTGCTCAACAGGGCCTATGTCTACGCCATGATGGCCCACGGGGAGCAGAAGCGCGCCTCGGGCGACCCGTATTTTTCCCACCCGCTCGAGGTCGCGGCGATCCTCACCGACCTGAAGCTGGATGACGCGACCATCGTCGCGGCGCTGCTTCACGACACCATCGAAGACACCGAATCGACCCGCACCGAAATCGACCAGATGTTCGGTCAGGAAATCGGCGCGCTGGTGGAAGGGCTGACCAAGCTCAAGCGGCTCGAACTGGTGTCACGCGAAGCAAAGCAGGCCGAGAACCTGCGCAAGCTGCTGCTTGCGATCGCCGACGACGTGCGCGTGCTGCTCGTGAAGCTCGCCGACCGGCTGCACAACATGCGGACGCTGGAATTCGTGCCGCCGGCCTCGCGACACCGGATCGCGGAAGAGACGCTCGACATCTATGCGCCGCTCGCGGGCCGCATGGGTATGCAGGAAATGCGCGAAGAGCTTGAGGACCTGTCATTCAAGGTGATTGATCCGGATGCCCATGCCGTGGTCGTGCAGCGGCTGGACGCGCTCGAAGAGCGCGATCGCAATCTGATCGGGGAGATTGAAGCCCAGCTTTCCGCCAAGCTCGCCAAGAACGGCGTCAACGCGCAGGTGAGAGGCCGGCGCAAGCAGCCATTCTCGATCTGGATGAAGATGGAGCGCAAGTCCGTCGGCTTCGAGCAGTTGTCTGACATTTTCGGATTTCGCATCGTCGTCAACAGCATTGCAGAGGTCTATCGGACTGTCGGGATCGTCCATACGACTTGGCCGGTGGTGCCGGGGCGCTTCAAGGATTACATCTCGACGCCGAAGCAAAACGACTATCGCTCGATCCACACCACGGTAATCGGCCCCGGCAAGCAGCGTGTCGAACTTCAGATTCGCACCGAGGAGATGGATCGCGTCAACGAATACGGTATCGCCGCGCATGCGTTCTACAAGGACGGCGTTGGTTCGCCCACCGAGCGGCTCGAGCGCGAATCCAATGCGTTCGCATGGCTGCGGCATACGGTCGAGGTGCTTTCGGAGAGCGCCAATCCGGAAGAATTCCTCGAACATACCAAGATGGAGCTGTTCCACGATCAGGTGTTCTGCTTCACGCCGAAAGGCAAGCTGATCGCGCTGCCGCGTCATGCAAACGTGATCGACTTTGCCTATGCGGTGCATACCGACGTTGGCAACAGCGCGGTCGGCTGCAAGATCAATGGCAAGTTCGCACCGCTGTCGTCCGAGTTGCAGAACGGCGACGAGGTCGAGGTTTTGACCTCGCAGGCGCAATCGGCGCCGCCGACAGCGTGGGAATCCCTTGCTGTCACCGGCAAGGCACGCGCCGCGATCCGCCGTGCTACCCGCACGGCCGTTCGCGATCAGTATGCGGGGCTTGGGCGGCGCATCGTCGAGCGCTTGTTCATGCGTGCGAAGATTGTCTATGCCGACGACAAGCTCAAGGGCGCGTTGCCGCGCCTGGCGCGCGCCTCCATCGATGACGTGATGGCGGCGGTCGGTCGCGGCGAGATGAAGGCGTCGGATGTCGCGCGTGCGATGTATCCCGACTACAAGGAAGAGGCGCGGCTCAGCGGCAAGAAGAGCAGCGCTGCCAATCCAAAATCCGCAGGCGACACCAAGGCGTCGAGCGCGATTCCGATCCGCGGCATCAACAGCGATCTGCCGGTGAAGTTCGCGCCGAACGGGGGCGCCGTACCGGGCGACCGCATCGTCGGCATCGTCACGCCGGGCGAGGGGATTACGATCTATCCAATCCAGTCGCCGGCGCTCAAGGATTTCGAGGAAGAGCCGGAGCGCTGGCTGGATGTCCGCTGGGATACGGACGAAGCCACGCCGCGGCGTTTTCCGGCACGTTTGCTTGTGCAGAACGTCAACGAGCCGGGCAGCCTCGCCCAGGTCGCCTCGGTGATCGCGGAACATGACGGTAACATCGACAACATCAGCATGAGCCGCCGATCTCCCGATTTCACAGAGCTCACCATCGATCTTGAGGTCTATGACCTGAAGCATTTGAACGGTATCATCGCTCAGCTTCGCGCCAAGGCGGTCGTCGCCAGCGTCGATCGCATCAACGGTTAATCTCATCGTTTTCTGGATTGTCCATGTCAGCCATTCCGCCGCTGCGTCTCGGGGTCAATGTCGATCACGTTGCGACCCTGCGCAACGCGCGCGGAGGGCGAGCCCCGGACCCGGTGCGCGCAGCGCTGCTGGCGATCGAAGCGGGCGCCGACGGCATTACCGCGCATCTGCGTGAAGACCGCCGTCATATTCGCGACGATGATATGGCGCGGCTGAAAGCTGAAATCTCCAAACCACTGAACTTTGAGATGGCCGCAACCGCCGAAATGTTGCAAACCGCGCTCGCGACAAAGCCGCATGCGGTCTGCCTCGTGCCGGAGCGGCGCACTGAGGTCACCACCGAGGGCGGGCTGGATGTCGTGGGGCAGCGCGACGCACTCGGCCCCTTCATTGCGCGGCTGAACGATGCTGGAATCCGTGTCTCGCTGTTTATCGCCGCCGATCCGGCCCAGATCGAGATGGCGGCAAAACTGAAATCGCCGGTGATCGAAATTCACGTCGGCGCTTGGTGCGACGCGGTGGCCGAAGGACAAAAGCAAAAGGCCGAGGCCGAATGGCAGCGCATCGTCGCCGGCGCGAAGCTAGCGCAATCCGCCGGGCTTGAAGTTCATGCCGGACACGGTCTCGATTACGTGACGGCGGAAACCATCTCGGCGCTGCCGCAGATCGTCGAACTCAACATCGGACATTTCATGATGGGCGAGGCGATGTTCGTTGGTTTGGCCCAGACCATTCGCGACATGCGCGCGGCGATGGATCGCGGCCGGAAATCGCTTCGAGGTCATCGCTAGTGTTGCGGTTCCCAAGCGCGCGCTATCCTTGTCGCATGCTCCGATGCGGACTTGCGAACCAAAGCCACACTAGAATCATGTTTTCTAGTGTCCTTTCGAATCCGAAGTTCGCTAAGGAAGGTGCTGCAATGAAGCGAACTTCGGATTCAGGACACTAGGCCCATGATCATCGGCATCGGGTCGGACATCATCGACATCACACGGATCGAAAAGGTGATCGCGCGCCACGGCGACCGGTTTATCGATCGAATCTTCACCGAGGCGGAGCGGGCCAAGGCCGAACGCCGCTCCAAGATGCCCAAAATGATCTGGGCGACCTACGCCAAGCGATTCGCCGCCAAGGAGGCCTGCTCGAAGGCGCTCGGCACCGGTATCCGGCGCGGGGTGTGGTGGCGGGACATGGGGGTGGTCAACATGCCGGGCGGACGCCCGACCATGCAACTGACCGGCGGAGCGCTGGCGCGGCTGGAATCCCTGACCCCGCCGGGCCATGAGGCACGGATTGACCTCACCATTACCGATGACTGGCCGCTGGCCCAGGCGTTCGTCATCATTTCGGCCGTTCCGGCGGCAAAACTCTGACTGGTGCCGAATCCTGGTTCCGGACTGCTTGAAAATCTAAAATTCACTGAACTGTCAGACAATTAGCAAGTTTTCATGGGCCCGTTGATTGCACCCCTTGCGACAACGGTCTAAAACCCGCGCGGGTGATTTGGGCGGCGTCTTCGCCTCTGGTGGGCATAAAAGGTCCAGTTCCGAGGCATGAAAAACCAGGATTCGAAAGAGCAGATGAGCGTGACAGCACCGGCCAAATCCGAAGGCGGCGTCGGCGAGACCATCCGCGTCGTCATTCACGCGCTTATTATCGCGCTGGTGATCCGCACCTTCCTGTTTCAGCCCTTCAACATTCCGTCCGGATCGATGAAGGCGACGCTGCTGGTCGGCGACTACCTGTTCGTCTCGAAGTACTCGTACGGCTACAGCCACTATTCGATCCCGCTGTCGCCGCGGCTGTTCACCGGCCGCATTTTCGGCTCCGACCCTGATCGTGGCGACATCGTCGTGTTCCGTCTGCCGAAGGACGACACCACCGACTACATCAAGCGCGTCATCGGACTGCCCGGCGATCGCGTCCAGATGAAGGAGGGGCTGCTCTACATCAATGACAAGGCGGTGCAGCGCGAACGGCTGCCGGATTTCGTCGGCGAGGATCCTTGCGGCTCTGACGCAACGGCGCGGGTCAAGCAGTGGAAGGAAACGCTGCCGAACGGCGTGAGCTACAAGTCGCTCGATTGCGTCGACAACGGCTTCTACGACAACACCAATATCTACACCGTGCCGCCCGGCCACTTCTTCATGATGGGCGACAACCGCGACAACTCCACCGACAGCCGTGTCCTGTCGGCGGTGGGTTATGTGCCGTCCGAAAATCTGATCGGCCGCGCACAAATGATCTTCTTCTCCATTGCCGAAGGCGAACAGGCCTGGCAGTTCTGGCGCTGGCCGGTCTCGGTGCGCTGGAATCGCATTTTTTCCATTGTGCGATGAGCGGCGAACCCGCAATCGTCAAAACTCCTCCGATGACGGACGACGCTGCGGATGCTGGCGTCGCAGAGGTCAAGCCTGCCAAGAAGACGCGCCGCCCGAGTGCGAAGGCGGCGGCCAAGGTCGTCGAGCAGCGCATCGGCCATACGTTCGCTGATCCCGCGCTGCTGGCGACGGCTTTCACCCATGTCTCGGCGCTGAAGTCCGCGCGCCGCGCCGACAGCTATCAGCGGCTGGAATTTCTCGGCGATCACGTGCTGGGGCTGATTGTTTCGGATATGCTCTATCGGGCGTTTCCGAAGGCCGACGAGGGCGAATTGTCGAAGCGTCTCGCCGACCTGGTGCGCCGCGAAGCCTGCGCCGATGTCGCCAAGTCGCTCGGGCTGGACGAGGCCATCAAGCTCGGATCGGTGGGCGCGGGCGCCGGCGCACGGTTGCGCAATTCGGTGCTGGGCGACATTTGCGAAGCGGTGATCGGCGCGGTGTTTCTCGATGGCGGTTACGCGGCGGCGTCCCAATTCGTGGAACGCAACTGGACCGAGCGGATGCGCAAGCCGGTGCGTCCGCTGCGAGATCCGAAAACGATTTTACAGGAATGGGCGCAAGGCAAAGGATTGCCGACGCCGGTTTATCGCGAGGTCGAGCGTACCGGGCCGCATCATGATCCGCAGTTTCGCGTGGCGGTCGAGTTGCCGGGACTAACCCCGGCGGAAGGTGTCGGCGGCAGTAAGCGCGCCGCCGAAAAGCTCGCAGCGACGGCGCTGCTGAAGCGGGAAGGCGTAACGGGCGGCAACGATGCCTGATGAACTGCAAGAGAATTCAACCCGCGAGACGCGCTGTGGCTTCGTCGCGCTGATCGGCGCGCCGAACGTCGGCAAGTCGACGCTGGTCAACGCGCTGGTTGGCTCGAAGGTCACCATCGTCTCCAAGAAGGTGCAGACCACGCGCGCGCTGATCCGCGGCATCGTGATCGAGGACAACGCACAGATCATTCTCGTCGATACGCCGGGTATCTTCGCGCCCAAGCGGCGGCTCGACCGCGCCATGGTATCGACCGCGTGGAGCGGGGCACACGACGCTGATCTGGTTTGCGTGCTGCTCGACGCCCGCGCCGGCATCGACGAGGAAGCCGACGCCATCTTCACGAAACTCGCGACCGTCAAGCATCCGAAGATTCTGGTGCTGAACAAGATCGATCTTGCTCCGCGCGAGAAGCTGCTGACGCTCGCGATGAAAGCCAACGAGCGGCTCGCCTTCGATCAGACCTTCATGATTTCCGCGATGTCCGGCGACGGCGTTGACGACCTGCGCCGTGCGCTGGCGAAGGACGTGCCCGCAGGGCCGTTCCATTATCCCGAAGATCAGATGTCGGACGCGCCGCTGCGGCACCTCGCGGCGGAAATCACGCGCGAGAAAATCTACCGCCACCTGCATCAGGAACTGCCGTATCAGTCCACGGTCGAAACCGACTCGTGGACCGATCGCAAGGACAAGTCGGTGCGGATCGAGCAGACGATCTATGTGGAACGCGACAGCCAGCGCAAGATCGTGCTTGGCAAGGGCGGGGCGACGATCAAGGCCATCGGCGCGGATTCGCGCAAGGAGATCGCGGAAATCGTCGGCCAGCCGGTGCATCTGTTCCTGTTCGTGAAGGTCAGGGACGGCTGGGGCGACGATCCGGAGCGTTACCGCGAGATGGGTCTGGAGTTTCCCAAGGAATGATCAACGATCCCGGCACCAGCGTTCCCAAAAACATCTTCTATTTCCAGGTGCTGCTGTATCTGTCGCTGCTGATCGATGTGCTGTCCGCTGCGTTTCTGGATCGCATGCCGGATGAGGTCACCGAGTCGACGAAGCTGGCAGTCAATTTCATCGCCGTCATGATGACGCTGGGATTTGTCCAACTGGTCTGGCTCGCAGCGCACCGGCGCAAAAACTGGGCGCGCACGATCCTGCTCGTGGCGCTGATGTTGTCTGTGGCCTCCATCGTCACCACGGTGGGTGATACCGGCATGCAGTTCAGCACTTTCGTGGACGTGATCTCGACGGCATTGACGGCTTTCGGCCTGTATTTCTCGTACACCGGCGATGCCAAAAACTGGTTCCGGCAACCTGTGTGATCGCACTTTCCCGGGCGATGTCGCTGCGAACGTGCGCAGAATCCTGTAAGCTCCGGCCATGGAATGGACCGACGAGGGTATTGTCCTGGGCGTGCGGCGGCATGGCGAATCCAGCGCCATCGTCGAACTGCTGACGCGCAGCCATGGCCGTCATCTAGGGCTGGTGCGCGGTGGTTCCGGTTCGCGGATGCGCCCGCTGCTGCAGCCCGGAAATACCGTGAGTGCGGTCTGGCGCGCCCGTCTCGACGAGCATCTCGGATACTACGCTCTTGAAGGCGTGCGGCTGCGCGCCGCGACGATGTTCGGATCCTCGCATGCGGTTTATGGCGTGACGCATCTGGGGTCGCTGGTGCGGCTGCTGCCCGAGCGCGATCCGCACGAAGACATCTATGAGATGCTGGAATCCATTCTCAACGATTTCGATGATGTCGCCACAGCCGGCGTGCAATTGGTAAAATTCGAACTCGCGATGCTGACAGAGCTTGGCTTCGGCCTCGATCTGTCGTCCTGCGCGGCGAGCGGAGCGATGAACGATCTGATTTACGTCTCGCCAAAGTCGGGCGCCGCGGTTTCGCGGCAGGCGGGTGAGCCATGGCGCGACCGGCTGCTGCGGTTGCCGCCATTCCTGCGCGAGAGTGACGATGGGACCAACGGCTGGTCCGGGCAGGACATCGAGGACGGTTTTCGGCTGACCGGGCTGTTCTTGCTGCGCAATGTGCTGGAACCGCGCGGGCAGGGTCATTCTGATGCGCGGGACGGCTTTATCGCATCGGTGATACGGCCGCGGGCGAGGGCCGTCGCCGAATAAAAAACAGGCCGGATTGCTCCGGCCCGTTTCCTGATCGCCAGCAAAGACCGGCAGACCTTAAATCATTACCGATGGTGATGATGACGAGGACGATGGTGATGGCCGTGGTGCCGATGATGATGGTGGCGCCGGTGGTAAGTCGGGCGTACGTCGCGGCAGACGCGAACCATCCGGTGGCCGGAACGTCTCATGGAGCAAACAAGGCGGACTTCTTCGGTCTGCTGCGTGACGCCAGCCAGCGGGGCAGGGAGGCTCATGGCCTCGGCGCGGCTGCCGCCCAACGACACGGCTCCGGTCAGTACGGCCAGTGCCGCGGCTGCGAGAATCAATCGACGCATTCTTTTTTCCTTCCTTAAAGCCCCTCCGGCACCTCGCCGTGGGGCACTGTACCCGGCCTGGGCCGGTGTTATGAACCGCTGGGCGATCTATAACGCCCACGGGCAGATCGCAGCAATGTGGCAGAAGAATTACGAACCGCGAATGACTGTCTAATTCATCTATTGTTCATCGCGCGCAGCGGAGTTAACCCCTTTCCATGGGTAAGAGACTGATTCCACCGGAGCCGATGGAGATTCAGGAGGTCGCACTGCGCGAGGCGCTCGAGGAGCGCTATCTCGCCTATGCGCTCTCGACCATCATGCATCGCGCGCTACCGGACGCGCGCGACGGCTTGAAGCCGGTTCACCGCCGCATTCTTTACGGCATGCGGCTATTGCGACTCGATCCCGGCACGCCGTTCAAGAAATCCGCCAAGATCGTCGGCGACGTGATGGGCTCGTTCCATCCGCACGGCGACCAGTCGATCTACGATGCGCTGGTGCGCCTCGCGCAGGATTTCTCCTCGCGCTATCCGCTGGTGGACGGGCAGGGCAACTTCGGTAACATCGACGGCGATAATCCTGCCGCCTACCGCTACACTGAAGCGCGCATGACGGAAGTCGGGCGGCTTCTGCTGGAAGGCATCGACGAGGACGCGGTTGAATTCCGCGCCAACTACGACGGTCAGTCAAAAGAGCCGATCGTTCTCCCCGGTGCATTCCCGAATTTGCTGGCGAATGGCTCTCAGGGCATCGCTGTCGGCATGGCAACCTCGATCCCGCCACACAACGCGGCGGAACTCTGCGACGCGGCGCTGCATATGATCGACAAGCCCGCCACCAAGTCGCGTGGCTTGCTGAAATACGTGAAGGGTCCGGACTTTCCGACCGGCGGCATCGTGGTGGATTCCCACGAGAGCATTGCTGAGGCCTATGCGACCGGACGCGGTTCGTTCCGGGTGCGTGCGAAATGGGCTCAGGAAGAGGGCGCGCGCGGCACCTGGAATATCGTCGTCACGGAAATCCCGTGGCTGGTGCAGAAGTCGCGTCTGATCGAACGTATCGCCGAACTGCTCAATGAGAAGAAGCTGCTGCTGGTCGGCGACATCCGCGACGAGTCGGCGGAAGATGTGCGCATCGTCATCGAGCCGAAGTCGCGTAACGTCGATCCCGAAGTGTTGATGGAAACGCTGTTCAAGCAGACCGAGCTTGAAAGCAAGATTTCGCTGAACCTCAACGTGCTGGTGAAGGGCCGGGTGCCGAAGGTGCTGGGTCTCGCCGAGTGCCTGCGCGAATGGCTCGACCATCTGCGCGATGTGCTCGTCCGCCGGGCGAATTATCGTAAGAGCCAGATCGAGCATCGCCTCGAGATGCTCGGCGGTTACCTGATTGCCTATCTGAACCTCGACAAGGTCATCAAGATCATCCGCACCGAGGATGAGCCGAAGCCGGTGCTGATCAAGACGTTCAAGCTGACCGATCTCCAGGCCGACTCCATTCTCAACATGCGCCTGCGCAACCTGCGCAAGCTCGAGGAAATGGAGATCCGCGGCGAGGACAAGGCGCTTCGTGTCGAACTGAAGGACCTTAAGGCCCTTGTTGCGTCGGAAGACGAGCAGTGGAAGAAGGTCGGCGAACAGGTGAAGAAGGTGCGCGACACCTTCGGTCCCAAGACGCCGCTCGGAAAGCGCCGCACGCAGTTCGCGGACGCGCCGGAGCACGATCTCGCTGCCATTGAGGAAGCGTTGATCGAGCGCGAGCCGATCACCGTGGTTGTGTCCGACAAGGGTTGGGTGCGCACGATGAAGGGGCACGTCGAGGATCTGTCGAACCTCGCCTTCAAGACCGATGACAGCATGGGCTTCTCGTTCTTCGCTGAAAGCACATCGAAGCTGACGTTGTTTGCGACCAACGGCCGCTTTTACACGCTCGACGCGCAGAAGCTGCCGGGCGGGCGCGGGCACGGCGATCCGATCCGCATGACCATCGACATGGAAGGCGATGCCAACATCGTGTCGATGTTCGTACAAAAGAGCGGCAGAAAGTTCCTCGTGGCCAGCAGCGACGGGCAGGGCTTTGTGGTCAACGAGGACGATTGTGTTGCCAACACCCGCAAGGGCAAGCAGATTCTCAACGTCACTGCGCCCAACGAGGCGGCAGCGATCGCGACCGTGAGCGGTGACACCGTCGCTGTGATCGGCACCAACCACAAGATGGTTGTCTTCCCGCTCGAGCAGGTGCCCGAGATGGCCAGGGGCCGTGGTGTGCGCTTGCAGAAGTACAGCGGCGGCAAGCTGTCGGACGTGATGACGTTCACCGCCAAGGACGGCATGACGTGGAGAGATTCGGCGGGCCGCGAGCAAAGCTTGACGTGGAAAGATCTGTCCGATTGGCGGGGCAACCGCGCCGATGCGGGCCGTCAGGCGCGCGGTTTGCCGACGTCGAACAAGTTCGGCAAGGTGATCGAGTAGACAACCATGGTGTCATTCCGGACAGACCGCAAAGCGGTCTGATCCGGAATCTCGATCTGGTTTGACAAAGTGCTCCCTCATGTCGAGATTCCGGGTTCGCTCGCGGTGCTCGCGCCCCGGAATGACGGGATGCTTCAAGGAGGCCCATGGTCCGCTACAACGAAATCCGCGACGGCGAGATCGCGGTCGATCCGCCGCCGCCGACCGATGCGGGCCTCGTATTCATTGGCCGCATTCATACGCCCTGGACTGACCGATTGATGACGCCGCGACAGGGCCGTCACGATGGCCCGGTGTGCAAGATCGAGATTTTCGAGCCGTGGGTGCCGGCGCTGAAGGGGCTCGATAAGTTCACGCAGGTCGAGGTGATCTACTGGTTGCACCAGTCGCGCCGCGACCTCGTTCTGCAAAGTCCGGCGAGTGACACCAATACGCACGGCACGTTTGCCTTGAGGTCACCCGTGCGTCCCAATCCGCTCGGCACATCCGTCGCCAAACTCATAGGCATCGAGGGCAACACTGTCCTGGTGCGCGGCCTCGATTGTCTCGACGGAACGCCGCTGGTCGATCTCAAGCCGGACCGCTGCCAGTTCACGCCAATCGCGCCGCCGCAGCCGGGTGATTTCGAGACAGGCGCATAGGGTCGGCAACTGCTGTTGCAACTCACTTGCAACTAGTGCTGAAGCCGGGCATATTGACGATATGGACGCACGTTCTCCGTCATTGCCGCCTGACCAGGCCGCTGCCCGGCCTGTTCCGGGCGGGTGGCGGAAGCCGCGCGGCGAGCCTTCGCTCTCCGGCATGTTCGCCACGATCCGGGTGGCCAGGACCGGCTCGTTCTGGCGCAAGCTCGCAGCCTTCATGGGGCCGGGCTATCTGGTCGCAACAGGCTACATGGACCCCGGCAACTGGGCGACGTCGCTCGCGGGCGGTTCCAAGTTCGGTTACGCGCTGCTCGCGGTCGCGCTGATTTCCAACATCATGGCGATCATCCTGCAGGCGCTGTGCGCGCGGCTTGGCGTCGGATCGGGCCGGGACCTTGCGCAAGCCTGCCGCGATGCGTTTCCGAAAGCCCTGGCATGGCCGCTATGGCTGCTGGCCGAAATCGCGATCGCGGCAACGGACCTCGCGGAAATCATCGGCACCGCCATCGGGCTCAATCTGCTGTTCGGCATTCCGCTCGAGATCGGCGTCATCGTCACGGCTCTCGACGTGTTTCTCATTCTCGCGCTGCAGGCTGTTGGCTTCCGATGGATCGAAGCCTTCATCGTCGGCATGCTCGGAATCATTTCCGCATGTTTCGCGATTCAGATCGCGATGGCCGATCCGAACTGGGGCGAAGTGATCCGCGGCTTCGCGCCGACCACGCAGATTGTCGCCAACCGCGACATGCTCTATCTCGCGCTCGGCATTCTTGGCGCGACAGTGATGCCGCACAACCTGTATCTGCACTCGGGCCTGGTGCAGACGCGCAGCTACGGCGACAGTGTTCCGGAGAAGAAGGAAGCGATCAAGCTCGCGACCATCGACTCCACCATCGCGCTGTGCCTTGCGTTGCTGATCAATGCGTCGATCCTCATTCTTGCGGCGGCAACCTTTCACAAGGCGGGGAAAACCGATGTCGCCGAGCTGGAGCAGGTGCACTCGTTCCTGGCGCCGCTGCTGGGATCGACGCTGGCGCCGACGCTGTTTGCGATCGCGCTGCTGTGCTGCGGCCTGAGCTCGACGGTGACGGCGACGCTAGCTGGCCAGATCGTGATGGAAGGTTTCATCAACATCCGCCTCGCGCCGTGGTTGCGGCGGCTGACCACGCGCATGGTGGCGATCGTTCCGGCGGCGCTGGTGACAATCTATGCCGGCGAAAAGGGGACCGCGCAGCTTCTGATTTTGAGTCAGGTGATCCTGAGTTTGCAGTTGCCGTTCGCGATCATTCCGCTGGTGATGTTCACGGCGAGCAAGGCGAAGATGGGCGAATTCGTAGCACCCCGCTGGCTGACTGCCGCCGCCGCGCTGATCGCCGCGATTGTCGTGACGCTCAATGTGAAATTGCTGTTCGATTTCGTATTGGGCTGACCCGGCCCACTTACTCGCGCTTGGTATCGAACTTTTCACGCGCGGACTGAATCTGCGACAGATGTTCGAACGCCCATGAGCCGAGATGCTGCACGGGTTCCTTGAGCGAGTGTCCAAGCTCTGTGAGTTCGTAATCCACACGCGGAGGAATGGTCGGAAAGATCGTTCGCGTGACGAGGCCGTCGCGCTCCAGCCCTCGGAGCGTCAGCGTCAGCATCCGCTGCGAGATGCCACCCACCATGCGCTTGATCTCATTGAAGCGGCGCGGGCCATCGCTGAGCAGCATGATGATCAGCACGCTCCATTTGTCGCCGATGCGCGACAGGATGGACCCCACCGCAAGGCAATTGCCTGGCAGATGATGGTCGGGCGGGGCGGTTACATTGGTGTGCTCGGGTTCCATGGGTGTGCTCAAGTTCAAAAAATGTGCCGTCTTGCGCCGTTTATCAGAGGTCACCATTAGTGTCTAGGTATCGACTTGATACCAGAGCTAAAGGGGAACCTATGAAACTGCTCCATATCGACGCCAGCATCCTCGGCGGCAATTCCGTCTCCCGGCAACTCTCGGCCGCAGCCGTCGAGCGTCTGCGCAAGACCACTCCCTATCTCGACGTCACTTATCGCGACATCAGTGCGACGCCGTTCTCGCATCTGAGCGGGGAACATCTCGCGGCTGCCCATGGCGCGACGCCGGAAACGCCGGCCGTGCGCGACGACATCGCGGCAAGCGCCGCCGCGCTGGATGAGTTCCTTGCCGCCGACATCGTTGTCATCGGAGCGCCGATGTACAACTTCACCATTCCGAGCCAGCTCAAGGCCTGGATCGATCGCATCCTCGTGGCTGGAAAGACCTTCAAGTACTCGGAGAAGGGCGTTGAGGGGCTCGCAGGCAACAAGCGCGTGATCGTTGCCATCTCGCGTGGCGGCTTCTACGGCGCGGACACGCCGGCTGCGGCGGGCGAGCATCTGGAAACTTATCTGCGCTGGGTGTTCGGCTTCATCGGCATCACCAATCCCGAGATCATTGCTGCCGATGGAATCCAGATTGGTCCCGAGCAGCGTGAGAAGGCTGTTGCGAGTGCGTTGCACGCCGCGAATGCATTGCAGGGTGCTACCGGTCAACGGGCAGCGTAAAGCTGCACCGACTGAGCAACTGTACCGTCATCCTTCGAGGCTCGCAAAAGCTCACGCCTCAGGATGACGGCGACGCTGCTTTGCAGTTGAAGGAGAACAAACTAGTCCTGCGGCTCGGCCGCCATCGAGCCGGTGGCCTCGACGCGCAGCCAGCCGCTGGGCGCCAGCCGTTGCTGCGGCAGGAAGCGGGCCTTGTAGTCCATCTTGCGGGAACCATCGATCCAGTAGCCGAGATAGACGTAAGGCAGGCCGAGCCGCCGTGCGCGGGCGATGTGATCGAGGATCATGAATGTGCCCATCGAGCGGCTTTCCTCGCCGGGCTCGAAGAACGAGTACACCATCGACAATCCGTCGCTGAGGATGTCGGTCAAAGCCACCGCGATCAGGTCCTGATTCCTGACGGGGTCTTGGCCCTTGCCGGTGATGCCGCTGTCGGTGGTACGACGGCGATATTCGATGATGCGGGTCGAGACGTGGCTATCCTCGACCATCATCGCGTAATCGAGCACGGTCATATCCGCCATGCCGCCGTCGCGATGACGGGCATCGAGATAAGCGCGGAACACCGAATACTGTTCGGAGGTCGGCACCGCCGTCCGCAGCTCGCTGACGATGTCGGCGTTGCGCGCCTGGATCTTGCGGAAGTTGCGCGACGGACGGAATTCATTGGCGATGACTCGCACCGACACGCAGGCGCGGCACTGGTCGCAGGCGGGGCGGTAGGCGATGGATTGGCTGCGGCGGAAGCCGCCATGGGTGAGGAGGTCGTTCAGTTCGCCGGCCTTGTCGCCGACCAGATGCGTGAAGACCTTGCGCTCCTGCTTGCCCTCCAGATAGGGGCAGGGTGAGGGCGCCGTCAGATAGAATTGCGGCGTATTGCGCGAGTGTTGTGTCACGGGGTGCCGTGTGTCTCCGGTCTGCGCGATTCCTTTCACAGCATCGCGCCGCGGGGGGCAGGGGTCAACGAGTTTGAACGCGCCGTTGCGAGAATGACCCTAGTTTCCGGCGGCAAACCGTGCAGCACCGGGCAGACCACACGGATGTGATCTGCCCGGCTGAAACCGTCTAGACGCGCGTGGTCTGGACCGCCGAAGCCTGTACGCTGCTGTTGATGAACACCGTGCCCAGCACGACGTCATGCAGCAGCCGGCGGCGGCCGTTGAACAGGCCGACCAGCAGGACCAGCGGGGTCAGGAACGAGACCGACACCCAGTAGAGAACGGCGTGAACCGCGCCGAGGATGAAGTAGGGTCGCTCACCGGTCCATGTCCGCATCTCGATGTCCATCATGCGCATGCCCACGGTGGCGCCGTTCGGACCGCCGAGCGACATGCCGTAATAGAGCAGCGCCCAGATCACCGAGAACGGTGAGATCAGCCAGAACAGGAACCAGCCGAGCCCCAGCGTGACGATGCCGAACAGGGTGACGAAGATGATCGCGAGGATGATCGGGATCGACAGGATCACGAGATCGATGAGAAACGCGAAGAACCGCTTGGTCAGCACGCCGCGAAACAGTTCGGGCTGCAACCACGGATCATAGGCCTGCTGCGCGCTCGCGCTGGCCGATGGATTGTTGCGCCAGGTCGCACCTGATGTCGCGCCGCCAGTGTTTCTCGTGTCGGACATTGAAACCCTCCTCAGCGGCCATATGCCCGGGCCGCTTGCTGCGCACATGGCCCCGCCGGATTGCGTACGCAAGACGGCTTAGGCTCACATGGAGAAAAAGTTATCTCGCTAGTCGCGGAACCGCCGTTAGCGTCCAGACTTGAGTTTTTCTGCCGCCGCCGCCGCGAAATAGGTCAGTACGCCATCGGCGCCGGCGCGCTTGAACGCGACGAGGCTTTCCATCATGGCGCGCTCGCCGTCGATCCAGCCGTTATTGGCTGCGCCCGCGATCATCGCGTATTCGCCGGACACCTGATAGGCGAAGGTCGGCATCGCGAAGGTGTCCTTCACGCGCCGCACGATGTCGAGATAAGGCATGCCGGGTTTGACCATCACCATGTCGGCGCCTTCAGCGATGTCGAGTTCGACTTCGCGCAGGGCTTCATCCGAATTCGCCGAATCCATCTGATAGGTGCGCTTGTCGCCGGTCAGCGTTTTCGCCGAGCCGATGGCGTCGCGGAACGGGCCGTAGACCGCAGAGGCGTACTTCGCGGCATAGGCCATGATCTGCACGTCACCGAAACCGGCGCGGTCGAGACCATCGCGAATGGCGGCGACGCGTCCGTCCATCATGTCCGATGGCGCGATGATGTCGCAGCCGGCCTCGGCCTGCACCAGCGCCTGCTGCACCAGAATGGCGACGGTCTCGTCGTTCAGGATCCTGCCGTCCTGCAACAGCCCGTCATGGCCGTGGCTGGTGAACGGATCGAGCGCCACGTCGCAGAGGACGCCGAGAACGGGGAATTCCTTCTTGATCGCGCGCACCGACTGGCAAACCAGATTGTTGGCGTTCAGGGCCTCGGACCCGGTCTCGTCGCGCAGCGACGGCTCGGTGTAGGGGAACAGCGCGATGCACGGAATGTCGAGTTTCATCGCGCGCTCGGCATCGCGGACGCACTGATCGACGCTGAGGCGATCGACGCCGGGCATCGAGGCGATCGGCGCGCGCAGGTTGTTGCCGTCGACAACGAACAGCGGCCAGATCAGATCGTCGGTGGTGAGCACGTTCTCGCGCACCAGCCGCCGCGCCCATTCGGACTTGCGGTTGCGGCGCATGCGCGTGGTCAGATCGAGGGAAGGGGCGGCGGTGGCCGCGTTCCGCGGACCATCCCGCAATTCAATCGGACGCCCAAACTTGATCGCCATCTTGATACCACTCCCGCGCAGATAGATGTTCACATGTGTAGCATCTGCAGGCCGGTTCGTCACCGCTCCGAGGTGTCATCGGGCGGATTGATTTTAGGTTTGTAAAGGATCAAACAGGCGGCATGAACAAGGACACCCGGCAATCGATAGCCGCCCGCATGGGCCGAGGGACCAGAGGCGCGAACGACGATGTGCCGCGCGATCAGGTCAATCTGGTCACGGCGATGACGTCGCCGGACGCGGAAACGGGCGAAAGCACGTGGACCACGCGGCTCGTGTTGTTCCTGCGCGTCATGGCCGTGCTGTCGATGATCAAGGGACTCTATCACTGGGCGCAAATCACCGGCTTCATTGGCGGCGATGAGAGCGCGTTCGAGGCGCAGACCACGCAATGGCAAACCGCCACGGTCTATTTCGCGGTGATCGAACTGGTCGCGGCGGTGGGGTTGTGGCTTGCAACCCCATGGGGCGCGGTGGTGTGGCTGACGACGATCGTTTCAACCGCAGTTATCGAACTGATGTTTCCCGCGATCTACGGTGGCAACCTGTTCGCGGTTCTCGTCTCCCTGATCCTGCTCGCGGCCTACCTCGTCCTGGCGTGGTTTTCGGCGCGGGAGAGGCCGCCGTAGTGTGCTGTTGGCCGCCGCTCGCCTTGATGTTTTACGAAGTCTTTCAAATTTGAACGAACGGTGTTCTGGAATGCGACAGGACTCGTGACGAAGCGTGAACATCGGGCTGTTTGGGTGAATCAAAACTAACAAAAAGCCCTTATTTTATCGGTGTAATATACGATTCACCGTTTCAAATAAACCATCTCTTTATGCTGTTATTTAAGCTGATCTTCAAACGCCTCCCTTAGTTTGCACCTATCAGGCGAGACAAAAGTTTCGTCGAATAAGTCGTAAAAACGACAACAGGGGAAGTGTCATGATCAAAGCCGCCGCTACGGCAGTTGAACCTGCTCGCGACAACGCCGCTGCACCCGTGCAGCCGCTCTATCTCGAAGCTCTTACGCTGGTTGAACGTCTGCATCGCCGTCTGCTCGATGTCATCAAGGATGAATTCGATCGCCGCGGTCGCAACGACATCAATTCGGTGCAGGCTCTGCTGCTCTATAACATCGGCGACAAGGAATTGACCGCCGGTGAGTTGCGCACGCGCGGCTACTACCTCGGCTCCAACGTCTCGTACAATCTGAAGAAGCTTGTCGAGATGGGCTTCCTCGATCATCAGCGTTCGCGCGTTGATCGCCGCTCGGTCCGGATTCGTCTGACCGCGCAGGGCCAGGAAATCCGCCACATCGTCGACGCGCTGTATCAGAAGCACGTCAAGACGGTGGAGCAGGTTGGCGGCATCTCGAACGCCGAGTTCGCGACGCTGAACAAGTCGCTGCATCGCCTCGAGCGCTTCTGGACCGACCAGATCCTGTATCGGCTCTGAGCCTTTCACAAATTCGGGTCAGCCGGCGGGAGCGCGATTGCGCTCTCTAACAAGATCGGCGGCCCATCGTTCTTCCTTGCAGTTTTACGCCGGTGCCCTCCGGCTGTTACCGAAGTGCACGAAGATGCACGCGGAAGAATTCCGCACGAGTTTCCCCTGGTGTGGGATATGCGACTCAGAGCGCGATCTGCAGAAGATCGCGCTCTGAATTATTTGAGGGCGCATGATCTTTCGCCGAACCGCTCACACTTCGGCGGATCATGCGCTGCGCCTTCGGGCGCCTTTTCGCGTTTGGTTTCGAGAATCGACTCGTAAACGAGTCCTGAATCCTCGCCCGCCAAGAGCAAAAATATCGCCCGAGACTCTTGCGCGGACTCTTTCCATCATCCTCAAATCATGAGGCCGATTCTCAAATTCGCCGGCGACCGGCTGCAGGTCGTATTGATGTTCGTGCTGCTGGCCGCGTGCTCGCTGAACGTGATGTTCCTTTACGCGCGGCTCTAGGCGCGTCGCCCGTTTGGGCGGTGAAACCACCTCCATTTTTCGGAATTGCGCCTTTCGGCGCGAATTATGTTGCCCAACCCGGGCGGCTCCGGACCCGGAATGTGGGCAAAAAGGCCAGCAGAAAGGCTCGAGCCGGGCTGGGCGCAGCCAAAACCGCGCCTGCGGCGCGGATTGGCGCCCGGCCAGTTGGCACCCGGCCCACTGGGGCGGCAGAAAACGGGACTGTCTGGCATAAATAGCGGCCCACGGGCTTGGAACTTGGCCACCCCCGCCAGATATGGTATCTCGCGGCTGCCGCCCTTGATGCCACAGAGCATTTTCAGGAAAAGTGGAAACCGGTTTTCCGTTAGAAAATGCTCCTAAACTGACCGCCCGTAGCCGTCTCGAAGGCTGCGGCGGTGGAGATATTTGATCCATGAGCTCATCTGCCAAGACTGCTTCCGCTCCCGACTCGTTTTTCACGGCTTCGCTCGCGCAGGCCGACCCGGAGATCGCAAATGCGATCAAGGGTGAACTCGGTCGTCAGCAGCATGAGATCGAACTGATCGCGTCGGAAAACATCGTCAGCCGCGCCGTTCTCGAGGCGCAGGGTTCGGTGATGACCAACAAGTACGCGGAGGGCTATCCGGGCGCGCGCTACTACGGCGGCTGCGAGTTCGTTGACGTTGCCGAGACGTTAGCTATTGAGCGCGCCAAGAAGCTGTTCGGTGCGGGCTTCGCTAACGTGCAGCCGAATTCCGGCAGCCAGATGAACCAGGCGGTATTTCTGGCGCTGTTGCAGCCGGGCGATACCTTCATGGGCCTCGATCTCGCGGCGGGCGGACATCTCACCCACGGCGCGCCGGTCAACATGTCCGGCAAGTGGTTCAAGCCGGCGCATTACACTGTGCGCCGCGAGGACCAGATCATCGATATGGACGCGGTGGCGAAGCAGGCGGAAGAGATCAAGCCGAAGCTGATCATCGCCGGCGGCTCTGCCTATTCGCGCAGCTGGGACTTCAAGCGTTTCCGCGAAATCGCCGATAGCGTCGGCGCATATCTGCTGGTCGATATGGCGCATTTCGCTGGTCTGGTTGCCGGTGGCGTGCATGCCTCGCCGGTGCCGTATGCGCACGTGACCACGACGACGACGCACAAGTCGCTGCGCGGGCCGCGCGGTGGTTTGTTCCTCCGCAATGACGAGGCGATCGCCAAGAAGCTGAACTCGGCGATCTTCCCCGGCCTGCAGGGCGGGCCGCTGATGCACGTGATTGCCGCCAAGGCCGTCGCGTTCAAGGAAGCGCTGCAGCCGGACTTCAAGATCTACGCCAAGAACGTGGTCGAGAACGCCAAGGCGCTCGCGGAAACGCTGCGCTCCAACGGCTTCGAGATCGTCTCTGGCGGCACCGATAATCACCTGATGCTGGTCGATCTGCGGCCAAAGGGCCTCAAGGGCAACGTGTCCGAGAAGGCGCTGGTCCGCGCCGGTCTCACCTGCAACAAGAACGGCATCCCGTTCGACCCCGAAAAGCCGTTTGTCACCTCCGGCCTGCGTCTCGGCACGCCGGCTGCGACCACGCGTGGCTTCGGCGTTGCCGAATTCAAGCAGGTCGGTGCGCTGATCTCGGAAGTGCTCAACGCCGTCGCCCAGTCGGGCGAAGGTTCCGCACCTCTGGTCGAGGCGTCGGTGAAGGAGAAGGTGAAGGAACTCACCAGCCGCTTCCCGATCTACCAGTAAGGGATCGCGCATGCGCTGCCCAAGCTGCAACAGTCTCGATACGCAGGTGAAGGATTCACGGCCGACGGAAGATTCGGCTGTGATCCGGCGGCGGCGCGTCTGCATGGCGTGCAACTTCCGCTTCACCACCTTTGAGCGCGTGCAGCTTCGCGAACTCACTGTCATCAAGCGCAACAGCCGCCGCGTTCCGTTCGACCGCGACAAGCTGGTGCGCTCGCTCCAGATCAGCCTGCGCAAGCGCCCGGTCGATCCCGAGCGCGTCGAGAAGATGGTGTCCGGCATCGTGCGCGAACTTGAAAGCGGCGGCGAGGCGGAAATTTCCTCGGAGGTCATCGGCGAGACCGTGATGGAGCATCTGCGCCAGCTCGACGACGTGGCCTATGTCCGCTTCGCCTCAGTCTATCGCAATTTCCGCGAGGCTAAGGACTTCGAGGCCGTGCTGGGCGAACTGTCGGGCGAGGACGAACCGCCGCGGCCGGCGGTCGTGCGCAAGTGATTTTTTCACGGCGCGGCGTTCGCTAATCCGCTAGTGATCCGGTTCTGACATTCGTATTACCTTCCAGCAGGCATCCTTACGAATGTCAGAACCAAAGGATCACTAGAATTATAATTTGCTAGTGTCCTTTCGTATCCGACGTTCGCTCGGAAGGTGCCGCAGGTGAAGCGAACGTCGGATACGGGACACTAGCTTGATTGCTGTGCCGGATACCCTGACCCCAATGTCTTCTGACTTCATGTCTCAAGATTTGCGTTACATGCAGCTTGCGCTGGCGCTTGGCCGGCGCGGGCAGGGCCATACCTGGCCGAATCCCGCCGTCGGCTCCGTCATCGTCAAGGATGGCGTCATCGTCGGGCGCGGCTGGACCCAGCCGGGCGGGCGGCCCCATGCCGAGCCGGAGGCCTTGAAGCGCGCGGGCGAGGCGGCACGCGGCGCGACGCTCTATGTCACGCTGGAGCCGTGTTCGCATTTCGGGAAATCGCCGCCCTGCGCGGACGCGATTATCGCGGCAGGCATCGCGCGCGTTGTCTCTGCCATTGAAGATCCAAATCCCGAAGTCGGAGGGCAGGGCCACGCGCGGCTGCGGGCTGCGGGCATCGCGGTGGAAGTCGGTCTTTGCAAGGACGAAGCTGCCCGCGATCATGCGGGGCACTTCCTGCGCGTCGGCGAGAAGCGCCCATTCGTCATTTTGAAGCTGGCGGTGTCCGCCGACGACAAGATTGCTGCGGCGGGTCATCGTCCGGTCGCCATCACCGGCGAAGCGGCCAAGGCGCGGGTACATCTGCTGCGCGCGCAGAGCGACGCTATTCTGGTCGGTATCGGCACGGTGCTCGCCGACGATCCGCTGCTCACCGTGCGCCTGCCGGGACTTGAGACACAATCGCCGGTGCGCGTGGTGCTGGATCGTGCGTTGCGGCTGCCGGGCACCAGCCAACTGGTCCATTCCGCGCGGCAGACGCCGCTCTGGGTGATGACGTCCGATCTGTCGGAAGCCCCCGCTGCGATGAAACTCGGCGCGGCGGGTGCGCAGGTCTTGCGTGTGCCTGTGACGACCACACCGCCGCCCGGTCTCGATCTGAAATCCGTTTTAAACGCGCTGGCCGAGCGCGGCGTCACGCGGCTGATGGTCGAGGGCGGCGCGCGGGTGGCGTCGTCGTTCCTGAGCGCCGGTCTGGTCGATGAGGTCTGGCTGCTGCGTGGGCCGAATGACATCGGCATGGATGGTATTCCGGCGCTCGATACGCAGCCGCTGTCTGCCATCACCCAGTCGCCTCGCTGGCGCGCGCGTGCTACCGAGACGTTGGATAAAGACACTCTTACGATCTATGAGCGTATCTAGATGTTCACCGGCATCATCACGGACCTTGGCGAAATCACCAGCATCACGCCGACAGCGCAGGGGCAGTTGCACCGGCTGCGGATTGCGTGCCGTTATGACCAGACCACCATCGCAGACGGCGCGTCGATCGCCTGCAACGGCGTGTGCCTCACGGTCGTTCAGTCCGGCGTCGATCAGGGCAGGACATGGTTCGACGTCGATGCCGCTGCCGAAACGCTGCGGCTGACAACGGCGAAGGGGTGGGGCAAGGGGACGCGCCTCAATCTCGAACGCGCGCTCAAGATCGGCGACGAACTCGGCGGGCACATTGTTGCCGGGCATGTCGATGGCATTGCGACGATTGTCGTGCGCGAGGATCTGCCGGACATGGCAAGGTTCGAGCTCCGAGCGCCGCGCGATCTCGCGAAATTCATTGCGGCGAAGGGATCGGTGGTCCTCGATGGCGCTTCGCTGACGGTCAACACCGCCGTTGACGATGTATTTTCCGTTCTCATCATTCCGCATACGCTGCAGGTGACGACGCTGAGCGCCTGGCGCGTGGGATCGGAAGTCAATCTCGAGATCGATCTGATGGCGCGCTACGCCGCGCGATTGATCGAGATGAAATAGGAATCTGCCGGAGCGCCCGATGGCGCAGGCTGGCGAGGCAGAGCGGCGGGATTGGCATGCGCAAGCAACTCACCGATCAACAGGTCGAGGTCTTCCGGGAACGGCTGCTTCGCGCGGCCGAGAAACTCTTTGCCAAGCACGGCGTTGCTGGCGTGTCGATGCGCCAGATCGCACAGGCGCTCGGTTACAGTCAGACCGCTGCCTATCGCTATTTCGCCAACAAGGACGAAATTCTCGTGGCGATGCGGGCGGCCGCTCTGGACCGTTTCTGCGGACACCTTGAAGCGGCGTTCGATCCGGTGAGGGATGCCCGCAAGAATGCGCGTGCCGTCGGGCAGGCGTTTCTCGATTTCGCGCTGAAGCATCCCGACACCTATCGGCTGATCTTCTTCACGGAAAATCTTGAGGAGGCGATTGCTCCGCAGTTCCCCGGGACGATGACGCGCTTCCGCGCCACCATGACCACCTATGTGCAGGCGCTTGTCGATGCCGGGCATATCGAGGGTGATGTCAGGACATTGGGCGAGACGTTTTTCTCTGCCGCGCACGGCATCGTCATGATGCACATGAGCGGCCTGTTGCGCACGGTCCGCGAGCGGGACGAGCTGCATCTGGCCTCCATGCGCTTGATCGCCAGTGGCGCGGGAATGTCCAATGCTCCGCGCGCCGATTCGCCAAAGCCTGTCAGGATTGTAAACGCGCGTGCTGTATCCCGCAAAACTTGACGGTGTTAAATTAATTAAATAGCGTGCCACCAAAATCGTGGACGCGCTCCGGCGTGATCGACTGAGACCAGTTCAACGGGGGATTCAGATGCCGCTTTTCAGCGATTATCCAGTTGCAACGCTCAAGGACGTCATCAAGTTCGAATCCGAGAAAACGCTCGAACAGCGCTACGATGTGCGCAGCGTCTACGACATTTTCGCCAAGAGCGCGGCGCGTCATCCTGACCGTACCGCATTGACCATGCTGATGACGGGCGCGGACGATGAGACGCCGCGTCTCGTCACGTACCAGCAGATGCTTGATGGGGTCACCCGCGCGGCGAATTTCTTCGTGAGCCTTGGCGGGCCGGGGGCGGGTGTCGCCTACATCCTCCCAAGTCTGGTTGAGACCCACTTCACGCTCTGGGGTGCGGAGGCTACCGGTTACGCGGTGCCGATCAACTTCCTGTTGCAGGCGCAGAACATCGCCGATCTCGTTCGCGCATCTGGTGCGAAGATTCTGGTCGCGCTCGGTCCGCATCCGCAACTGGATATCTGGCAGAAAGCGGTTGAAGTCGGAAAGCTGCTACCGCACATCAAGCTGGTGCAGGTCTCACTGTCGGATGCGCCGTTGCCGGAGGGTGTGTTCGGCTTTGGCCCGGGCTTGAAGGCGCAGGACGGCAGCGCGCTGGCGTTCGGTAGGGCGCGCGGCGGCGATGACGTCGCCGCTTACTTCCACACCGGAGGAACGACCGGGTCACCGAAGCTCGTCACGCATACCCATCGCATGCAGATCGCGGCGGCGTTCGGTGGAACGGTGCTGCAGGATCTGAGCGATACCGACGTCATCACGAACGGCCTGCCGCTGTTTCACGTTGCCGCGACGATTTCCTGCGGGCTGTCGTTTTTCATCGCGGGCGCAAACATTCTCGTTCTGTCGCCGGCGGGGATGCGCAATCCGGCCATCATCAAGAATTTCTGGAAGATCGTGGAGCGCTATCGCGCGACCGTGATCGGCGGCGTGCCGACGGCGCTGGCCGCATTGCTCAATGTGCCGGTCGATGCCGACATTTCATCGGCGCGCTATAGTATTTCCGGCGCGTCGTTGCTGCCGCGCGCGGTCGCGCTGCAGTACCAGAAGATGACCGGGACCATGATCCACGAAATTCTCGGCATGACCGAAACCGGCGGGCTGGTATCCATCGATCCGGCCGCTGCAGACCCTGTGCTCGGTTCGGTGGGCATCCGGCTGCCGTACACGCAGGTCGTCGTTCGGAAGCTCGGCGCTGACGGTTCGCTGGGCGAGGCCTGCGCGCCCCACGAGGTCGGCGTCATGACCGTATCCGGCCCGAACGTCACGCCGGGCTACAAGGACCGAAGCCAAAACGGCGACGCGCTGCGCGACGGTTATCTCGACAGCGGCGATCTGGCCTACACCGACGAGCAGGGGCGGCTGTTCATCGCCGGACGTTCGAAGGATCTCATCATCCGCAGCGGTCACAATATCGATCCCGTTCTGATCGAGGACGCTTTGCAGTCCCATCCGGCGGTGGCTCTTGCGGCTGCCGTCGGGCAGCCGGACAAATATGCCGGCGAATTGCCGGTGTGTTACGTGGCGCTTAAGCCGGGCGCGCAGGTGACCGCCGACGAACTGAAGGCCCACGCAGAGCCGCTGATCGCGGAGCGCCCGGCATGGCCGAAGCAGATCATCGTCATCGACGCCATTCCGGTCACCAGCGTCGGCAAGATCTTCAAGCCGCAGTTGCGCACCGACGCCGTCCAGCGGCTTGTCGCCCAGGTGGTTGCGGAAGCCGCCGGGGCGGCCGACGCTGTGATTGACGTTGCGGCGGGCGGCAAGCGCGGCATTGACGTCACGGTGATGCTGCCGCGCGCGATGGCTGACCGGCACGCCGCGGTTGAGAAGGCGCTGGACGGCTATCTGTTCGATTACAAGGTGACGCAGGCCAATTGAGGCGGATTCGGAGCTGCATCCCTGCCTTGAAAAGGGGCTGTTGTGCTTGGCTTTGTGGCGTTCAGCGACTACAAACGCGCAAACACTGAAACCCTTTTGACTGGATGGAATGATGGTCGAACCGCGCCGCGCAGAACTCAAGGATCAAACCGACATCAGCGGCGCGACCGTCGTCATCATTGAGGCCCGGTTTTACGACGATATTCAGGAAGCGTTGCTTCAGGGAGCGATCAAGGAGCTGGAAGCCGCGGGCGTCGGCTACGACGTGATCAGCGTTCCGGGCGCGCTCGAAATTCCGGCAGCGATCGCGATTGCGCTCGACGCATCGAAGAAGAACGGCCGGCAGTACGATGGCGCGATCGCGCTGGGCTGCGTGGTGCGCGGCGACACCATCCACTTCGAGATCGTGTCGATGGAATCGTCGCGTGCGCTGATGGACCTTGCCGTGGCGCGCAGCCTGCCGCTCGGCAACGGCATCATTACTGTGAATACGACGGAGCAGGCGTGGGAACGCGCCCGCGCCGACAAGCTGAACAAGGGCGGCGACGCGGCTCGCGCGGCGCTCACCATGATGCGTATCAAGAAGCGTTTGGCGAAACCGCTATGAGCGACGCCAAGAAAGCCGGCGACAAGGGACCGGGCGACAAAAAAGCCAACCGGCGCGGTGCTGCGCGCCTTGCCGCTGTGCAGGCCCTGTATCAGATGGATATCGCAGGCGCGGGCATCGAAGATATCTTTGCGGAGTTTGAAAGCCATTGGCTCGGCAGTGAAGTCGAGGGCGATACCTACCTGCCTGCGGAAGCCGCGTTCTTCAAGGATGTCGTCTCCGGTGTGGTGCGCGACCAGAGCAAGCTCGATCCGCTGATCGACAAGGCGCTCGAAAGCGGCTGGCCACTGCAGCGGATCGACGCGATCCTGCGTGCGACGCTGCGGGCGGGGGCTTACGAACTCGAACACCGCAAGGATATTCCAGCGCGTGTCGTGGTGTCGGAATATGTCGATGTCGCCCATGCCTTCATGGACAAGGACGAAACCGGCATGGTGAACGCCGTGCTCGACCAGATCGCGCGGCAGTTTCGCGCGCCCGAATTCGCGCGGGGATAACTTGTTTGCCGTCACCCTGAGGTGCCGCAGCCGAAGCGGAAGCCTCGAAGGGCGACGGCAATGTTCCGGTCGGTCATCCTTCGAGGCTCGCGCAGCCAAGTTTACGCAGGCTGCATAAATTTGCCTGCGATGCTCGCACCTCAGGATAACGGGTTCGGAGTTACGATGGATCGACGAATGGCATCGGGCGAGGACGATCTGATCGCGCGCTACTTCCGTCCGCTCGCGACCGATCCCGGCGCGTTCGGTCTCGTCGATGATGCGGCGCTGCTGAATCATACGGGTGACGATCTTGTCGTGACGACGGATGCCATCGTTGAAGGCGTCCATTTTCTCCCCGACGATCCGCCGGACACTATCGCGCGCAAGGCGTTGCGCGTGAATTTGTCGGATCTGGCGGCCAAAGGTGCTGTCCCTGCAGGCTTCGTCTTGACGCTGGCGTTACGTGACGCGAAAGAGCAATGGCTCGCGCCGTTCGCGCGTGCGCTTGGCGAGGATGCCGCAGCGTTCGGCTGTCCGGTGCTAGGCGGCGATACGGTATCGACGCCGGGGCCGCTGATGATCTCGATCACAGCGTTTGGCCGCGTGCCACCGGGCCGGATGGTTCGCCGCACCGGCGCAAAGCCTGGCGACCGGATCGCGGTGACCGGCACCATCGGCGATGCGGCACTGGGCTTGCGTGTTCTCAAGGGGCAGGCGGGCGAGGGGCTCGATACGCCGTCGCGCGAATTCCTGATCCAGCGTTACCGTGTGCCGCAGCCGCGCAATGCGCTGGCTGTGGCAATTCGCGAGCATGCGAGCGCAGCCATGGATGTGTCGGACGGACTGGCCGGCGATCTCGCCAAACTGTGCGCTGCGTCCGGAATTTCTGCGGCGATCAATCTGGCAGACGTTCCGCTCTCTGAGCAGGCGCGCGCGCTGGTCACCAAGGGTAGCTCGAGTATCGAATCCATTGTGTCAGGTGGCGACGATTACGAGGTCGTCTGCACCGTCCCGGAGAATCGGTGGGATTCGTTTCTCGCCGCCGCAAGGCTGGCCAATGTGCAGGTCACAGGCATCGGCAGGGTCGAGACCGGTCCGGCTGCACCCCGGTTCCTCGATACAGCAGGCAAGCCAGTGACGCTGAAACGCCTGTCCTACAGTCACTTCTGACGTTTTCTGCACTGCAAACAAATGTCCTGTGTGGCATTCCTTGAATCGCCCGAAAAAGGGGCTTGCGGGGTCTTGGCGGCGTTGCGTCAAGGATATGATTTTGGCAATGTCCGCGCCGAATTGAGGCAGCATTTCGCCTTTTGACGAAAGCATGCCTCCTTTTTTGCGCGCCCGGCCACCCTGTATGGCCTGTGGGGCGTTACTGGGGAAACAGCAGGGATCTGAGGCAAAAATCAATGACAGCATTATGGTTGATCGTGCTCGCGGGAGCGCTTTCCATCGTCTACGCCGCGTGGGCAACTTCGTCGGTGCTCGCGGCAGATGCGGGCAACGCTCGCATGCAGGAAATCGCAGCGGCGGTGCGCGAAGGCGCGCAGGCTTATCTCAAGCGCCAATACATGACGATCGGTATCGTCGGCATCGTGATCTTCGCGCTGCTGGCGTACTTCCTCGGCATCCTCGTCGCGATCGGATTCCTGATCGGTGCGGTGCTCTCGGGCGCTGCCGGCTTCATCGGCATGAACGTGTCGGTGCGCGCCAACGTCCGCACCGCGCAGGCGGCGACCAAGTCGCTGGCTGGCGGTCTTGAACTCGCGTTCAAGGCGGGCGCGATCACGGGCATGCTGGTGGCGGGTCTCGCGCTGCTCGGCGTCACGCTTTACTTCATGTATCTCACGCAGGTTCGCGGGCTGGCTGTGAATGACCGTATCGTGGTCGATTCGCTGGTGGCGCTCGGCTTCGGCGCATCTTTGATCTCGATCTTCGCCCGTCTCGGCGGCGGCATCTTCACCAAGGGTGCGGACGTCGGCGGCGATCTCGTCGGCAAGGTCGAAGCCGGTATTCCGGAAGACGATCCGCGCAATCCCGCGACCATCGCCGACAACGTCGGCGACAACGTTGGCGACTGCGCCGGCATGGCGGCCGACCTGTTCGAGACCTACGCGGTGACGGCTGTCGCCACCATGGTGCTCGCGGCGATCTTCTTCGCCGGTGCACCTGCGCTGCTGCCCAACATGATGATCTTGCCGCTCGCCATCGGCGGCATCTGCATCCTGACCTCGATTGCCGGCACCTTCTTCGTCAAGCTCGGTGCCAGCCAGTCGATCATGGGCGCGCTCTACAAGGGCCTGATCGCCACCGGCGTTCTGTCGCTGTTCGGCGTCGCCTTCGTGATCCATCAGCTGATCGGTTTCGGTCCGCTCGCGGGTGTGAAGTACACCGGCCTCGCACTGTTCCAGTGCGGTGTCGTCGGTCTCGTGGTGACGGGTCTGATCATCTGGATCACCGAATACTACACCGGCACGGATTATCGTCCGGTGAAGTCGATTGCGGCGTCGTCGGTCACCGGCCACGGCACCAACGTCATCCAGGGTCTGGCGATCTCGATGGAGTCCACCGCCGGTCCGGCGCTGGTCATCATCGCCGGCATCCTCGTCACCTACAGCCTCGCGGGCCTGTTCGGCATCGCGATTGCGACCACCACGATGCTGGCACTGGCCGGCATGATCGTCGCGCTCGATGCCTTCGGTCCCGTCACCGACAATGCCGGCGGCATTGCCGAAATGGCAGGGCTTCCGAAGGAAGTCCGCAAGGCGACCGACGCGCTCGACGCCGTTGGCAACACCACCAAGGCGGTTACCAAGGGCTACGCCATCGGCTCGGCTGGTCTGGGTGCACTGGTGCTGTTCGCGGCCTACAATGAAGACCTCAAGTTCTTCATCGCCAACGCGGCGAAGTATCCGTACTTCAAGGGCGTCGTTCCTGACTTCTCGCTGACCAACCCTTACGTCGTGGTCGGTCTGCTGTTCGGCGGCCTGCTGCCGTACCTGTTCGGCGCGATGGGCATGACGGCTGTGGGCCGTGCTGCCAGTGCGATCGTCGAGGAAGTGCGTCGCCAGTTCCGCGAAAAGCCGGGCATCATGAAGGGCACGGAGAAGCCGGACTACGGCCGCGCCGTCGATCTTCTGACCAAGGCTGCGATCAAGGAAATGATCATTCCGTCGCTGCTGCCGGTGCTCTCCCCGATCGTCGTCTTCTTCGTGATCTACTTCATCGCGGGTGGCGACGCGGCTGGCAAATCGGCTGCATTCTCAGCGGTTGGCGCGATGCTGCTCGGCGTGATCGTCACCGGCCTGTTCGTCGCAATCTCGATGACCTCGGGCGGCGGTGCATGGGACAACGCCAAGAAGTACATCGAGGACGGCCATTACGGCGGCAAGGGTTCGGATGCCCACAAGGCAGCCGTGACCGGCGACACCGTCGGCGATCCCTACAAGGATACGGCCGGTCCTGCCGTGAACCCGATGATCAAGATCACCAACATCGTGGCCTTGTTGTTGCTGGCGATTTTGGCACACTGATCGCCGCAATCCTGAAATCGAAAAACCCCGCGGCTCACGCCGCGGGGTTTTTGTTTGCGCGGACGCCACACTCGATTGTTGCGATTTGATGACAGGTTGAATCGTTATCCACGCCGAAAATTTTGAAGGCGAGGAAACCCGATCGTGATCGCGTGCGTTATCTCCGGGTTGAACAAGGGAGGCTACAGATGGCAGCAGATGATGGCGATCCGTTCGAGCAGGGGAAGCTTGTACGATTCAACAATGAGCCACACGACAATCCCTATCCGGAAAATAGCGAGCAGCATCAGCGCTGGGAGGCCGGTTATAGATTCGTTGAACAGGGTTTGATGTCAGTCTGACTTTACGCTTTGTGAAACAGGAAACGGCCGCCTTGCGGGTACTTCGCAAGGGGCCGTTTTGCTTTGGAGGAAACTGCGTCGCGAGGAGCGTCAGTTGACGTCCATCTTGAGGCCTTCCTTGTTGATGATGCCCGCGAACTTCTTGATCTCGGCATCGATGAACGCGGCGTATTGCTCAGGGGTGCCGTAATCGGGCACAGCGCCCATCGCGGCGATGTTCCTCTTGATGTCGTCGCGTTCCAGCATCGTCTTGATTGCGGCGTTGTACGCATCGACGATCGGCCGCGGCGTTCCTGCCTGCATGAACATTCCGAACCAGGACGAGACGTCGAAGTTAGCCAGTTCCGGCGCGCTCTCGCGCATGGTGGGGATACTGGGCGCCTTGAAGCTGCGCTCCGGCGTCGTCACGGCCAGTGCGACGAGCTTTCCGTCCTCCGTCTGCGGCAGCGATGGATAGAGATTGTCGAACAGGATCGACACGTCGCCACCCAGCGCCCCGGTGAGGGCAGGTCCAGCGCCCCGGAACGGAATGTGCGTCATCTTCACGCCGGTCAATTGCATGAACCAGACGGCGGTCAGGTGCGGGCTTTGTCCGACCCCCGATGTGCCGTAGTTCAGCTTGTCCGGATTGGCCTTGAGATAGGCGATCAGTTCCTTGATCGACTTGATCCCGCTGGAAGGATGCGCCGACACGATATTTGGAATCCGGATCGCGTTGGTTACAGGCTGCAGTTGATCGGCCTTGTAGGGCAGGGACCGGAAGATGCTGAAGGCCACGGCGTTTGGCCCCGGATTGCCGACGAGGATGGTGTTGCCGTCGGGTTTTTGCTGAACGAAAAACGAGGTGCCGATAGTGCCGCCGCCGCCGGACTTGTTTTCAACGACGGCCGATATGCCCCAAGCCTGCTGCAGGTGCTGTGCGAGGTAGCGGCCGATCACGTCCGTGCTGCCGCCCGGAGCTGCCGGCACGATGATCCGTACCGTATCGGTCGGACGCCAGTCGGCGGATCTTGCCGGGCGTGGCCAGAGTGGACTTGTGGAAAGAGCAGCAGCGCCTGACAGCACGGCGCGGCGCGATAGTGAGCGCGTCATCGGTTATCCTCCCAGAGACATCTCGTTTGCGAGATCTTGTTGGAAGGAAGCGTAGCGGGCAGGTTCCGTGTCGGCAAGCGCAGCCGTTACGCTGGTAATTTCGCTCAGCAGAATACCGGCAGTTGAACTGTCGGCGCGATCAGCGACATCAGTTCGGGCTGAGAAGCTTGAAGATCGGTGTGAGGTAGCTCATTTCCTGACCGCTGGTCGGGGTGGTGCGGCTGATGAAGTCGAAGATCTTGCCGTCCTGGAGTCCGTAGTTGGCCACGCGCTGGACGGTGCGGTTCTTGTCGAAATAAATCGCGATCACCCGCTGATCGATGACGCTCTGTTGCATGAACGCGACTTTGCGTTCCGAGCGCTGGGAAATGTAATAGAAAACCTCGCCGCTCAGGGTGGCGACGGTGGACGGTGTTCCCATCACGATCAGAACCTGATCCTGGCTGGCGCCGATCGGGATTTGCTCAAGCGCGCCGGGGGGCAGGATGTAGCCCTTCTGGAACTGCTCGCCGGTGCAGGCGGCAAGCGCGGCGCACACAAACATCATCGCAGCCGCCGCACGCAGGCGCGCCGCAAACCGTCGCTCTCCGGCGATCTGAAGACCGGGCTGTCTGAAAACCGTCATGTCGCGCGTGGCCTTCCTCTTGCCTCTTGCATCAGCCAAAGCGTTGACGTACCGGGCAGAGCTTCCGATTTCAACACACCGGGGGCCGTCAGGACGATCTGGATCGTCGCCGGCTTCGACGTGGAACCGAAAAATGCTTTGGCCGTTCAATCGCTTCAGGAACCCCACCGTCCCGCGCGGCACCATTGAAGCCATCTATGGCATGATCGTGGCGCAAGCGCGAGAACCGGCGTTTTACGCGAGCCTTGGCGTGCGCGACACGGTTAATGGCAGATTCGACATGCTGATCCTGCACCTGTGGCTGGTGCTGCGCCGGTTGCAAGCGGTGGAGGGTGGAAACAGTATGTCTCAAGCGCTTTTCGACCGCTTCTGCGCGGACATGGACGACAATCTCCGCGAGATGGGGGTTGGCGACCTGACCGTCCCGAAGCGCATGCAGGCGTTCGGGGAGGCGTTTTACGGGCGCTCCGCCGCCTACGATCTGGCCTTTGAGGCGGGTGACGAGGAATTGGCGCTGGCGTTGTCCAAGAATGTCTTCAACGGCGAGGCCGTGGATGGCGCGAGAGCGCTGGCGGCCTATGTTCGTGAAACCAGCGATAGCCTCACAAAATCGGCTGACGAGGCCGTTCGCAAGGGGGCGTGGACGTTTCCAAGGCCTGCGGCCGCCTCCCAAGGCGGAGCATCATGAGCAAGGCGAGTCATATGCCGAATAGCGATCTTCCCTGGAGCTTCCCGGTTCTGGTGACCCAGCTGCCGGAGGCGGGGCTGCATCAGGTGCTGGAGGCCACCCCGGCTCAACGCGATCTCCTGGCTGCCACCGCCGGCGTGAATGCGGTGCTGCAGGCCGTGGCGACGCTCGACGTCATTCCCGAGGCGGGAGGCATCGTGAATGTCACTGGCACGGTTAGGGCACGGGTGGAGCAGACCTGTGTCGTGACGCTCGATCCGGTCGAGAACGATATCGAGGAGGCCATCACCGCGGTCTTCGCGCCGCCGTCGCGAATTCCCTCCAGTCCAAAGTCCGTCCAAAAGGAGCAGGGCGAGGATGCGGAAATCCCCAATCCTCCGGAGCCCATCGTCCATGGCGCCATCGACCTCGGCCAATTGGCGGCTGAGTTTCTGGTTATGGGAATAGATCCCTATCCGCGCAAGCCGGGCGTGGCATTCGCTCCGCCTGAGACCCCTGAGGATCCCGACGAGCACCCCTTTGCAGCCCTGAAGGCGCTCAAGGAGAAGCCGGGCGGGCCCAAAGGCAAAAAAGCCAAGTGAAAATGACGCAGCTGCAGCGGGCGCTTGACCGAAGCCGCAGCTTGGGTCAAGCCGTTGTATCGCACCACAAAAACGCTATTGTCGCCGCCCCGGCTGGGGTTGCGCTGTCAGTGGCGTAGACTTCCGCCCACCGCCGTCGGAGACGACGGCTTCCAGCTCGCGGCCTGTCGCTTCGAGGCCGCAACGATCAGGTTTCCGGGACGCTTATGCCGCAGAAGGTTCGAATCGCGCTTGACGCCATGGGCGGCGATTTCGGTGCATCGGTCATCGTTCCGGGTGCGGCGCTCGCGTTGATGCGCCACAGTGACGTCGAATTCCTGCTGTTTGGCGACAGCGCGCTGATCAATGCGCAGCTTGATGCCCATCCTGCGCTTAAGGCCGTCTCGCGGGTCTTCCACGCAGACATTGCGATCAGCATGGACGAGAAGCCCAGCCAGGCTCTGCGCCGTGGCCGCAAGTCCTCTTCGATGTGGCTGGCGATCGACGCCGTGAAGAGGGGCGATGCCGATGTCGTGGTGTCGGCCGGCAACACCGGCGCGCTGATGGCGATGTCACGGCTCAATCTGCGGATGATGCCTGGAATCGACCGCCCGGCGATCGCGGCGGTATGGCCGACGGTGCGTGGCGAGTCCGTTGTGCTCGATGTCGGCGCCTCGATCGGCGGCGATGCCCGTCATCTCGCGTCGCTCGCGATCATGGGCAGTGCGATGGCAAGTGTTCTGTTCGATCTTGAACGTCCGACGGTTGGCCTGCTCAACATCGGCGTCGAGGAAGTGAAGGGCGTGGAGGAAGTGCGCGGGGCTGCCGAACTGCTCCGGGCCATGAACCTGTCGCAGCTCGACTTCATCGGCTTCGTCGAGGGCGACGGCATCGGCAAGGGGGCCGCCGACGTCATCGTGACCGAGGGGTTCAGCGGCAACATCGCCCTCAAGACCGCCGAGGGCACGGCACGGCAGATTGCGGAATATCTGCGCAGCGCCATGAGCCGGACCTGGCGCTCCAAGCTCGGCTACATCTTCGCGCGGGGCGCCTTCAACGCGTTGCGGGATAAGATGGACCCCCGCAAGGTCAATGGCGGCGTCTTCCTTGGGCTGAACGGGGTGGTCATCAAGAGCCACGGCGGCACTGACGCTGAGGGCTTTGCGTCGGCAGTTGATGTTGGTTATGACATGGTCCGCTACGATCTCCTGCCCAAGATCAATCAAACACTCAACCGCGACGGCCACGCTCTTTCGATCGTGCCGAATGCGCAGGAGGCTGTCTCGTGACTGTGATGCGTTCGGTTGTGCTTGGCTACGGTTCTTACTTGCCGGAGCGCATTCTGACCAATGCCGAACTGGCGAAGATGGTCGATACGTCGGACGAGTGGATCGTCCAGCGCACCGGAATCAAGGAACGCCATATCGCGGCCGAGGGAGAGTTCACCTCCCATCTGGGCCTGAAGGCGGCGCAGGCGGCGCTCGCCAATGCCGGGATCGATGCGCAATCGATTGACCTGATCGTGCTGGCGACCTCGACTCCGGACAACACCTTCCCGGCGACTGCGGTTGCGATCCAGCATGGCCTTGGCATCAACCATGGCGCTGCGTTCGATCTGCAGGCTGTCTGCTCGGGGTTCATTTTCGCGCTGGCGACGGCCGACAATTTCCTGAAAAGCGGTGCGTTCAAGCGTGCGCTGGTGATCGGCGCCGAAACCTTTTCGCGTATCCTGGACTGGAACGACCGCGGGACCTGCGTTCTGTTCGGCGACGGTGCAGGCGCGGTGGTGCTTGAGGCGCAGCCGCAGGCGGGAACCACAGCGGATCGCGGCATTCTGACCACGCACCTGCGCTCCGACGGCCGTCACAAGGACAAGCTGTTCGTGGATGGCGGGCCGTCCAGCACCCAGACCGTGGGCCATCTGCGGATGGAGGGCCGTGAGGTGTTCAAGCACGCCGTTGGCATGATCACCGACGTCATTGTCGATGCGTTCCAGGCGACAGGCACGACGGCAGATGATGTTGACTGGCTGGTTCCCCATCAGGCCAACAAGCGCATCATCGATGCATCGGCCAAGAAGCTGCATATTGCGCCGCAGAAAGTGGTGCTGACCGTCGACCGTCACGGAAACACTTCGGCCGCTTCGATTCCCCTCGCGCTCGCCGCCGCTGTCGATGACGGGCGCATCAAGAGGAACGATCTTTTGATGCTGGAAGCGATGGGCGGCGGTTTCACATGGGGTTCAGCGCTCTTGCGCTGGTGAGACTTTTGCTAAAGTCTGATGCAAATTGAAAGCAACTTCATGCTGTTGCATCGATGAGCAAGGTTGACCCTTGGTCGCTAAGCTCATAATTTCAGAACACATTATTTTTCGCCGTGAGCGGGGCAGGCGATGACCGGAACCGGGAAGACAGTCACACGCGTTGATCTGTGCGAAGCCGTCTACCAAAAGGTAGGACTGTCGCGCACGGAGTCGTCTGCGTTCGTGGAACTTGTGCTGAAGGAGATCACCGACTGCCTCGAGAAGGGCGAGACGGTGAAGCTGTCTTCGTTCGGCTCGTTCATGGTGCGCAAAAAAGGTCAGCGTATCGGTCGCAATCCCAAGACCGGAACGGAAGTGCCTATCTCGCCGCGCCGGGTTATGGTGTTTAAGCCATCCGCGATTCTCAAGCAGCGTATCAACGGGAATGGCAGCGGCAGTGACGGCGCCAACGGCGCTGACGACTGACGTTAGGACGGCGGCTTTCAACGGGGAGCCTGCACTTGGACAAGGCGCCGGACGCGTTTCGGACAATCAGCGAGGTTGCTGATGACCTCGATGTGCCACAGCACGTCCTGAGGTTCTGGGAAACGCGCTTCAATCAGATCAAGCCGATGAAGCGGAGTGGCGGTCGCCGCTATTACCGCCCCGATGACGTTAACCTGTTGCGCGGCATCAGGCGGCTGCTGTACGGCGAAGGATACACCATTCGCGGGGTGCAGCGCATTTTGCGCGAGCACGGGATCAAATCGGTCCAGAGCCTGACGGACGGCTCCGCCGATCACGCCAAAGCCTTGTTCGACGGACCATCGTTTGACAGGGAGAAGGATGACCACGCCCCGGATTTGGCGAGTCCCGAGATCGACGGTGATGACGAGTTGGATTCTCACGGATCCGTCGATGGGCCGGAAAGGGATTACACATCCCCGCTGGCGTTGCGGAACCTTGGACCGCCGTTGTCGGACATGGCGCCTCCAAAGGCGGTGGTGCCCAAACCCGTGCAACCGGTTCCGGCAAACGGGCCGTCAGGTGCCGAGGCCTACGCCCCGCCGAGCGTTCGGAAAAGCGCGAAGCCGACCGATCGCGGCAAGCTCCAGGAAGCGCTCGACGACCTGATCGGCGCGAGAGCGCTGATCGATCAGGTGCTGAAGGAAAACTAAGAAAATCGCGCGAGAGGTGAGGCCGTCGCGGTGCTTGGTGCCGGCGTCGCGCGAGCGTGAGGCGCTCCCCGAACCCACAATCATGAGCCGATGATTGTCAGCCGTGATCACCAGCCAACGATCATGAGCGGATCATGCCTCCTGGAAAGAATAGATCTTGATTCCGATCTCCGGGCTGCAAACAGCGATGTTGTTTCCATGCACCGCGAGGCCCTTTGGACCGCCTTCCATCTTGTTGTCCGAGTTGACCGCTCGAAAGGTCTTTTCGTCGCCGACGATCGTTTGTGCCGACGGCACCTGGCTCCATCGCAAGCCGAAGTGACTTCGTCGCGGTTCATAAACGCTGAAGAAGTTTCCCCCGGCGTTGGTCACAATCAGATGGTTGGTCCGCGGAGTGAATGCGACCGAATGGGGATAACGCAAACTCTTGTCATTAATGATCGCGATGGGCTCCGGGCCGTATCTTAGCTTGCCACCTGTGAGAAGCCGGTTGCGCCGTTGAAAAATGCTCACGGATCCATTGCCGTGATTTGCAATGGCAAGCCATCGTCCGCATTGCGAAAAAGCGAGGCCATCCGGGTAGAAGATACTCCAATGCGCCAGTTCAAATTCGGGCCTCAACGCGTAGCGAATGGGGGAATTTGAGATTCTTGGATAGAACGAAATGCTGCTCGAACCCAGATTGCATGCTGCAAGATAATTGTTGACCGGCGGGACGAAAGCAACGCCGTCCGAGTGCGTGAGCTTTGCTTCTGTTCCGCTGATTTCAAAGATCGGTTCGGGGACCTTAACGCCGTTCGCTCGAAACAGCGCTAGCGCTCCGGTTCGCTGGGCCACGGCCAGCAATTCGTCAGACCCGCACATCGAAAACGAGAGGTCATGGGGGTAATCGAGGCCGCCGAGCCGGATATACGGCGTGTCTTCAAAAGTTCCGTTTCCTGTTCGCCGATAAAGCAGCACCGCATTCGTATCTGCGGTGGCAACCCCAAGCGTGTCCCCCGATGTCGAAAAGGCCAGTCCTTCAAAACGCTCTGATTTCCCCTCCGGCCACAAATTTTGAACGGAATCCGGCGTTTCATTGATCTTGAGTTTGAAGCTTGGTGACGATGACGATACGCCGCTCAATTCGTCTATTTTTTCTCGCAGACGGTTCGTGATGACCCCCGGCAGTGCTCGCAGCATCTGGCGTGGCGACCGGATCCTCGCAATATCGTTCTTGAGTCTTTCAACTTCGGCGGTCTGGTTTTGGTGTTCTGCAATGTCTGCCGTTTGCGTGCGCCTGAGGCTCTGCGTTGCATGCTCCGCTGCAGCCCACCGGCTGATCTGGTGCGACAGCGCGGATCGTACCGCGGCAGAGGCAGTTTCATAGAGCGGCACGGTCTCGACATTTCCCCTTACGAGGTCGAGCCGTGTCCTGCCGGTCAGGCCCGCGAAGTGATGAATGACAGGATCGGCCGCCATGGCGATGCCGGGGATCGAATTCCAGATCGGATCGAGATGTGCGACATGCGCGCGATCAAGCTCGTTGGCGACGTTGGGTCCGTTGCCGAGTGGTTCATGGTAACCGAGCATTGTGAGGAGAGCTGCCTGTTCGAGCCAGGGATGGGTTACCTTTCCACGCAGAGCGAGCAGGCGCGTGAAGAAGTCCAGCGACCATTCAGATCGACGGATTAAATAGACGCCGGCATTGTAGTGAGGCGGAAAGGGCGCTCCGTCGAGCCGCGTGGTCTCCGGTCCATGCCACGACACCAGAAGATCAGCGCCCGGTTGGGCGTCCTCCAGAATATCGCGATCAGTGCGCAGGATCAGCGCGTCGATATCGAGCCACAGAACGAAATCGAAGCCGCTACGCAGCGCGGATATGATCGCCGGAACCTTCATCCAGGAGTCCGTGAAGCCCGAACCATCCGGCCTGTGGACGATCAACTCGTATCCATGGCGGGCTGCAAACGCCTCCATTCTTGGAAGCGTCAGGGTGGCGAGTTTGGCAAATTCGTCACCTTGGTATGCCGTTACGATGCAGCAGCGGGGCATTGAACAGAGCTTCCTGTTAGGTTGCAGACGGGTGCAACCGGGCTAACTCAGTATGCACAGTGAAGGAGTTTTCCGAAGCAACAATCGGCGATGGTTCAGCAACCGGTGTTACTGCGGTGGCAAGAACTAGTTTGCACTCTAACCTAGAAGGCGACGCAACGCCTTCGCAAGTCGGATCGATCTAGAGCGTTCGAGAGTCTGCATTGCGCTGCGGAGTTGCTCGTGCTGGGACAGATAATAGCTCCGTTCTTCAGCCCATTGCCCTATTGGTTCCAATTTACCAACGTAGGACCGGCAGAACTGGATTTGCTCGTGACGCAGAACATCCGGATCGAAAGCGCGTCCGGAATTTTCCTGGATGACTGAGGAATAAATATCTTCGAGTTGCAGGATTGTGCGATCCAGGTCGGCATCTTGCCTCACACGCTGACTTATTACTTCAGAATCTGGCGCATTGTACGCGCGGATCGCATTGGTCAGCGCTGCTAGCGTCGGTTGCTCCACAAGCATGCCTCCCCCGAAGTTGAGGCGCCGTCCCAGATCATAGTTTGCGGTCGTGACGAGCCCACCAAAGCCACGGCCGTCAATAAGAACGACGGCGGCGCCGGAGGCCATGGCCTCCAATGCGGTGCGAGCTGTCGCGAATACTATGTCAGCTTCGGCACATCGCTGCTCAATGTTATCAATGGGCTTCCCGACGCCGTGTCCGTAAGCCTCAAACTGCAAACCTGCCTGCCGACAAGCTTCGGCGATTACTGTTTCTGGGCCGGCGTGCTTGACCAGCGAGAGCGCGCGCAGCGGTTTGGCGGGAAGGGGGAGTGGGCGTTGTTGAAGGCGACGAAGGTCCACGGCGTTATGCAGTATCTCGATCTTGTCGGCGGGGACCCCGTCGGATTTTACAAGACGAGCCTTGCAGGTTTCGTCCACTGCAAATATGCGCAGAACTTGTGAAAAGCGAGGCGCCGCGTCAAACCACGCTGATGCGCTATGGCAAATCCAGATGGCTGGCGTGTTCGGAAAGGCGATGATCGCTTCACCCGTGTTTGGGGTGTGATGTCCATGGATGACATCGGGCACATATTGGAGGTCTGACAGATTGTCGACGACTGCAATCCCGCGGTCTTTCAATTCCTCAGCTAGCGCGCCAATCGTTGGCGCGTAGACGGCCACCTGGTGCTGCCGTTCTGAAAGGCGGAGTGCCAAATCCCGCACGACAATTTCGGTGCCGCTTTGTATCGCCAGACGAATATTTGTAATCAGAATTTTCAAGCGGCTGGCTTTTCAATCTGTCGTTACGAGGCTGTGCCCTGCGAGTTGGTCATGCTCCGCAGCTTCCTGGTAGGTAGTGCGCGCGACGCCGATGCGTTGAGGATCTCGCGCGCAGAAATCAACCCAGGCGCCTTTGCGCACGCGCCATCCAAGGCCGCCGCTGAATCGCTTCAATGGCCGGAGAATTGTGTCTCCCGGATGCCCGGTCCCAAATCTGGCCCTCACTATGCCCGGGCAGGTCGACGCATAGGCCATGAAATCCAAGCACGCAATCGCCATAAAGGTTCCACCGCGGTGCTGCTCGCTGACCCACACGGAGAACGCGTGCAACTCGGTGTCGTGTCGCTGGAAGAAGCAGTGGCCGATAACTCTGCCCTCCTTCTTGTACAGGAGACCGTCGTAGCCCCTTTGATTCAACGCTGCGAACACCTGTGTATCTGGAATGTCCGGAATCGAGCCAACCAAGCGAGCGAATTGGCTGTCCGCGTCGGGATGCCGGCTCCACCAGCCGATGTGCGCAGCCGCTTCTATCGCGTGCTCTTCCCGTGCGATCAGGATACTAGCCAAGTGAGGGAGGCAATGTGGAGACGGTAAGCCGCACAATTCCGCAAGCCATCGCGTGGAAAGCGTAGCGGCATCGCCGTCTGCAATTGCTGGGAATAGCTTGGCATGTTGCTGAGCTGTGCCAGTTTTGTTCATATGAATCTAACAGGCACCGAAAAACGATCCTTGACCCGGCCGTTATCAACTCGATAAAGACATGCCAATTCGTGTGAGAATAATGACTCATCGGTCTACGGGCGAGTCCTTTCCGTCATCGAGGTTCTCAAATTCAAACTGTCGTCGCAGAAGAATCCGCAAGTAAGTGGATGGGAGAACGCGCGGCTCTCGTAATCGCGCATCCGGGCCACGAGCTTCGCATTCATCATTGGCTTGAGCGCGCGCGTCCTGTGACGTTCGTTCTCACCGATGGCTCCGGAAACACCGATCATTCACGTCTCGCTTCCACCACGGCCGTGCTGAAAAGCGCCGGAGCCAGAAGCGGCTCGATCTATGGTGCGATGTCTGACCGGCAGCTCTATCAAGCTCTTCTTTCCGGCGAGTATGATGTGTTCGAACGGTTGGTCGAGGAACTCGCGTCTGCGCTGCTGCGCGAGCGTGTGACTTATGTGGCCGGCGACGCAGTCGAGGGTGTCAATCCCGGTCATGATGTGTGTCGCATCCTGCTTAACGCAGCGCTACTACGCATCAATCAGCGAGGCGGTCCCCGGCTGACAAACCTGGAGTATCCGGTCGAGGCGCCGCCGCAGGAATGTCCGGCCGAAGATATCAGCGAAGCGATCGTCCTGAAGCTGGATGACGATGCGTATACGCGTAAGATGGATGCGGCTCGGTCCTATCCCGAGATGGCAAAGGAAATCGAGCGGGTCTTCAAGATTCACAACGCTGATGTTTTCCGGGTGGAATGCCTCCGGCCTGTGCGTTACGGCCTCGATATCGGAAGTCGCTTTTCACACCCGTGCGTCTATGAATCGTATGGCGAGAAGCAGGTGTCGGCGGGAATTTACACAGAGGTGGTTCGCTTTCGCGAGCATCTCGCGCCGCTGGCGGAGCATCTTGCCATTCACTGCGGCGCAACCAGTTAGGTCAATCTCGATTGACGTTCACCATCCTTTTTCAAGGATAACGGGACCGCGATTGCATTCCGAGACCCACGATCCCGCGCGATGCTGTGTTCGAAGCTGCGCGTGATGTCCTTACATCTGAAAACTGACTTGTCGCGACAGTTCGTAGCCGCCCCGTCAGGAGTGGATGTGGATTTCGTAAGGATTTGATTTTATTTGGAAATTGGTCGGAGCGAGAGGATTTGAACCTCCGACCCCTAGTCCCCCAGACTAGTGCGCTAACCGGGCTGCGCTACGCTCCGAACCGTGCCAAGAGGCCCCGATCCTGTAGCCTCCTTCAGGCCACCGCGCAAGAAGGGGAGGACCCGCGATTTATCGTACCGCGGCCCCATTTTGGCGCTCAGGCCTGACCACAGACGCACCCCGGCTCATATCGCCGCATTCGCAGCACGGCCAATGAATGGTCTAAAATTCCTGCGATTCGCCGGGGAGCTTCCATGAACGAGACTTTGATTTCCGCCTGCCAGATGTTTCTCATCCCGGCAACGATCCTCTTCGCCGCAGTCGGCGTCGCGAACAGCCAGGGCCTGAAGCTGCTTGTTTGCCTCTTGGGAGTGGCGACGGCGGGGCTGTGGATTTATCGCGTCTGGTACTGGGCAGGCCTGTCGCTGATCGACCGCAGGACGGCGCTTGGACTGGCCGGTCTTTACGGCCTCGCATGGGTTTTCACGCTTCTGATCCAGCTCAAGAACACGGTCAGCCCGGGATACAATCGGCGCTGATCCGCGGCAGCGCGAACTCCCTCCCGGGATTATCGAAGCTTCCCCCGGGCAGCGACGGGGAGGATGCCGACAATCTCATCGCCGCGCACCATGACAACTTCATCGGACATGTTCACGACAACGCAGACATGGTTCGGCACGATGCGGACGACGTCGCCCACCGCCGGCCGTGTATTGCTTTTCGTCAGATCGAGAAAGCCGTGCTCCTCGGCAAAGCGGGCGATCCTGGCTTCCGGATGTTCGAGGATCAGCCCGTAACCGTCGAGCCCGCCCGTGTCGGCCGTGAGCGTCTTTGAACCTGCATCGAGAATCCCGCGATCGAGCGCGGCGCGGCTGACCACGGTTGAATAGATGTGCAAAGCGCAGTCGTCCCATGTGGCGACGCCGGCGGCGACCTGCATGCGATCGTTGTAAATGTAGGTGCCGGGCCGATGTTCGGTCGCGCCCTTGAGCTTGCCGACGTTTCTCAGATTTGGCGATCCGCCGGTCGATACGATAGCTGGATCGAGCCCCAGCTGTCGAAGGCCGGTCAATGCATCATCATGAAAGCGCTGGGCCTCGGTCCAGCCCGTTTCGGTCGGATACATCAGCAGCCCGGCAAACGAGAGGCCCGGCGTGCCGGCAATCTGGCTGGCGAGCGTGATGACCTCCGCAGGCGTCTCGACGCCGGCACGCTTGCGGCCGGTGTCGCACTCGATCACCACCGGCAGGGCGCGTCCAGCAGCCGCAGCCGCGGCTGGCAATCCCGCGATGACGACAGCATTGTCCGCCGCGACCGTGACGCTCGTCTTGGCCAGCAGCGCGCCGAGACGCGCCATTTTTTCATCACCGATGAGGTTGTAGCTGATGAGGATGTCGTCGATGCCGGCTTGCGCCATCACCTCCGCTTCCCCCAGCTTCTGGCAGGTGATGCCTTTTGCTCCTGCCTTGATCTGAAGCTGCGCGAGCAGGGGGCTTTTGTGGGTTTTGATATGCGGCCGGTTGGCGACGCCGGCTGCATCGCAGATTTTCTGAGCGCGCGCGATGTTGCGTTCGACGCGGTCCATGTCGATGACGAGGGCAGGCGTTCCGTATTCACGGGCGATTTTCAAGGCGAGCGGGCTGGTCAAGATTTCATCCTTCCTCGAAGCAAGGTCTTGCGAGACACCTGCGAAACTTGCCTTGTCGCCTAGAGAAGCTCCAGCCTGTTCAGCGCCGCTCCCTGCCTGTCCTTTTCGGACAGAATGGGAGAGACAGGTGTCGTTGATGGAAATGGGATGGCGGGCCATTCGATTGCAACGTCAGGATCGTCGAATCGGAGGCATCGCTCATGTTCCGGGTACCAATAATCCGTCACCTTGTATTGGAAATCGGCAGTTTCAGAAAGAACGAGAAAGCCGTGTGCAAAACCTTCTGGAATCCAGAGAGCCCTTCCATTGGTTTCCGAAAGATGCTCGCCAACCCATTTGCCGAAAGTGGGCGAGCCCCGCCTAATGTCGACCGCCACATCGAAGACTTCGCCTGACGTCACGCGGACAAATTTCCCCTGCGGGCGCGTGACCTGATAGTGCATGCCACGCAGAACTCCCCGAGCAGAGCGGGAGAAGTTATCCTGTACAAAACTGACTTGAGAGCCTGTCTCTTCAGAGAACACTTTCGCGTTGAAGCTTTCGAAGAAGAAACCGCGTTCGTCCCGAAACACCTTCGGCGCAAACATGATCACGTCCGGAATGGCGAGCGCGGAGGCGATCATCAGAAAATTCCATGGGATAGCAGGCTGTAAAGGTACTGGCCGTAGCTGTTGTTCTTCAGCGCCGCCGCAAGCTCTTCAAGCTCCGCGTCGCTGATCCACCCGTTTCGCCACGCAATTTCTTCCGGGCATGACACTTTCAATCCCTGTCTTTTTTCAAGGGTAGCGATGAACTGGCCGGCCTCGAGAAGGGTTTCATGCGTTCCCGTGTCGAGCCATGCGTGTCCGCGCCCGAGAATTTCCACCGAGAGCTGCTTCTTGTCCAGGTAGAGCTGATTGAGATCGGTAATCTCAAGCTCGCCGCGCCGCGATGGCTTGAGCGTTTTTGCAAGACCTGCGACTTGAGCATCGTAAAAGTACAGACCAGTCACAGCGTAGTTGGATTTGGGGCGGGCCGGTTTCTCCTCGAGCCGCAAAGCCTTCCCGGAGGGGTCGAACTCGACGACACCGTAATGTTCGGGGTTGTGGACGTGATACGCGAACACTGTTGCACCGCTGTCACGCTGGGACGCATTGACAAGAAGGTGAGAGAAATCATGTCCATAGAAAACGTTATCACCTAGCACGAGCGCGCTTGGCGCGTTGCCGATGAACTCTTCTCCGATCAGGAACGCCTGAGCCAATCCATCCGGCGAAGGCTGTACGGCATACTGAATGTTCAGTCCCCATTTTTCGCCAGTGCCCAGCAATTGCTCGAACCGTGGAACATCCTGCAGAGTGGAGATGATCAGAATATCCCGGATGTTTGCCAGCATCAGCGTCGAAAGCGGATAGTAGATCATCGGCTTGTCGAAAATCGGCAGCAATTGTTTGGAGACCGACAGTGTCGCCGGATGGAGACGGCTTCCTGTGCCGCCGGCCAGTACGATACCCTTGCGCTTCATAATGGTCTCGATCTCACGGCTTCTTCGGTAAAAACGACTAGGCGGGTGACGGTTGAGCGCTGAAGCTTCCAGCGAAGTTGATTGTTATTGAGTAACAGGCGTCCATCATCGGGCCGAGTAATTCCGGCCCAGCCAATCGCGATAGCTTCCTGCAACCACACCCTCGGTCCATTCAGAGTTGTCGAGATACCAGCGCACTGTTTTGCGAAGCCCCGACTCGAAGGACTCGCGAGGGTGCCAGCCGAGTGCCTCGCGAATCTTCGCGGCATTGACGGCGTATCGGCGATCATGTCCGGGCCGGTCAGCCACGAATGTGATTTGCTGGCGATACGAACCATTCGCAGAGGGGCGCTCCTGGTCGAGCACATCGCAAATCGTGTGCACCACATCGAGATTGCTCTTCTCGCTGTCTCCACCGATCGCATAGGTGTGTCCAGGCACCCCGTCGCGGAGAACCGCGCGAATGGCGGCGCAATGGTCGGTCACATACAGCCAATCGCGAATCTGCAAGCCATCGCCATAAACCGGCAGAGGCTTGCCGGCCAGCGCGTGGTGAATCATCAGCGGAATAAGCTTCTCGGGAAACTGGTAAGGGCCGTAGTTGTTAGAGCAGTTGGTGATGATGACGGGCAGGCCGTAGGTGTGATGCCACGCGCGCACAAGGTGATCGGACGCAGCTTTTGAAGCGGAATAGGGGCTGTTGGGTGAATAGGGGCTCGCTTCATTGAATGGAGCGGACTCTGCCGACAGAGATCCATAAACTTCATCGGTTGACACATGTAGAAAGCGGAAAACATCCTTGTCTCGATGCGACAGCCCGGTCCAGTACTCACGCACGGTTTCGAGCAAGCGGAATGTTCCGACAATGTTGGTCGTAATGAAATCTTCCGGACCCAGAATTGAACGATCGACGTGAGATTCGGCTGCAAAATTGACGATCGCCCGTGGTTTTACTTTCGACAGAAGGGATCTGACGAATTCCACGTCACCAATGTCGCCGTGGACGAACGAGTGCCGCTCGTTGGTTTGCAGGCTTGCGAGATTGTGGAGATTGCCGGCGTAAGTGAGTTTATCGAGTGTAACGATTGGCGTGGGCTCGTTGGCGTGCCAGTCGAGAACGAAATTCGCGCCGATGAACCCTGCGCCGCCCGTAACAAGAATGGGATGATTTTCGTCAGCTCGCAGGGAGGTCACGACAGCCATTTCAATGGGTCCTCGAAGATTGCAGCCATGGCCATAGGGCTGCAATGCCGCTCATCAATGCCAGCTATACGGCTCAAAGCGTTGCTTGCTCGACGCAGGGTTGTAGTGCTCACTCCCGACTACGTCAATGATCTGAAGGATTTACGAGGCAAGTATTGAAGCGCTGCCCAGACGCACGCGCATCGTCAGAGCGATGCTGTGGGCGATTGCGAATGTAAGTTCACGCGGCCCAGAGCGTCTCTAACATGGCTCAACAGCGGGCCGTCGCCGCAAGCGATTTCAGTTCTCTCCTGGTGATCCGGCGCAAGGAAAACCTTCGTATTGTACGCCTGCGGATCGACATCGGATGCCCGCACCACTGAAAATTCGCCGAGATTTTGGTTCCAGGCCTGTGCAATGGCATATACCCGGCAGCGGCTACATGCCTCGTCTGCAACGAAGGTGACATAAACGCTGTTTCGTAAAGCACCGGCCACCTGAACAATGTGGGACCACGTTCGATTGCGACCGATGAGTCCGGGCCCTCGCAGGAAAAGATTTCGTGCCGGATCTGGCGCGTTACCCTGTGCCGACCAGTGAATCGGCTCAAAATGCGGAAGCGCAGAAGAGCCGAATACGCGGCCTGCGATGTACTCACCCCATCGTTCGATGAACTTGCGGTGATTGCGATGAATGATGGCTGTCCGGCGAGGGCTGCTCCAGAGTGTCTTCGACGTTGCACTTTCCTTGTGTATGACGGCGGTGCCTGCGCAGTAATAAGTGAACAATCCCATTGCTCGAAGGCGCAGCATCAAATCAACATCTTCAAAGTATCCGGGATCGAACAACGGATCGAAGCCGCCTGCCTCCAGGAAAGTGTCACGGCGCAGCAATAAGCATGCGGCGGAGCAGTAATCGACGATATGCAATCCTGGGTCGGACAAAATATTGGCCGGGGCCCGGGCCAGGCCGTGGCGAACTGTCCAGCCATCCGGGCGAACATACCCTCCGGCCTCCTGTAGCCGGCCATCAGGGAATCTAAGTTCTGCACCTACGGCCCCGGCGCGATGCGCGGTCTCCAGCGCGTGCAGGAGCGGTCCAATGTATCCGGGTGTTACCACGACGTCGTTGTTCAGGAGCAGAACAAGCTGCCCGCGCGCGGCCTCAACTCCAATGTTGTTGGCTTCTCCAAAATAAAGATTCTGATTGAGCTCGATCAGCCGGGCGTTATGAAGATGGCAGGCGCGGTGAACAATCGATTTTTCATCGGGATTGCTACCATTGTCGACGACGACAATCTCGTACTCGACCCCAAGAGTATGGGCCCGGATGCTCGCAAGGCATTCCTGCGTCATCCTCCCGAGATTCCAGTTCAACACGACAATCGAAAGGTAGGGCGGATTTTCGGTATTTTCGTTCATCGCAATATTCATGCGTGATTGCAATCGCGCGATCGACGCCACCTCCATTTGTCGGCAACCTGCCGATATCGATGGACAATTCGCCAACTTAGAGAGGACGTCGAATCATGCAGAAGGGCTGTCGCAAGATTCATCCTCGCTTCGAGCTCCGCATTGCGGTCCTTTAGCGCGGCAATTTCTTCTCGCTGATCCATTGGATGTCCGCCTTCTTCCGGGACGTGACCCTTATCGAACGGGCCTAGATAGTACGATTTTTCAGACCAATCGTAATCCAGTGAATTGGAACTTCCACAGGCAGCAAGACCGTACACCGGACCGAGTATCGGGGAAGCGGTTGCCGAACCACCCGTTCCATCTCGAATGGCCAGGGGTCCGTTACCTCACCGGATTCCTGAACTGCGAAGCATTTCGCGCCATTTTGGCCGCGGGACAGACCCCATGATCCGGCGCGCGAGGTATATCCAAGATTTCCATAGATGCACCAACCTGGAGTTCGCGGCTAGTGCAAAAGGCGATGGAGAGTTCCGGGAAGGTGAATTGAATCAACATTGAATGAAATTGGCGAAGGCTTCAGAACCAAGCGGTTGTTGCATTTCTCTTGATCCAGCTACCGGGTAAGACCGGTACCCGAAGAGGGTTCATTCGATCCGATCAACGCCGCCCCATCGAAGACGTTGATTTCGGCGATCAATACGCCGTTCAAATTCATCCTCATTCGGGGCCGATGAAGGGAACCGATCCCATTCGTCCGAAGTTAGCGACCCGGGTTTCTGCGTCGTTGTGGCGGGGAGTTGTCATAATGCGAGGTGCAATGTTTTCGTTTGAATCAATCGGCCGACGTACGGCGATGGCTTCTCTTTTTTGGTTGTCATTGACCTTCGTTGGAGCGCAGGCGCAGTCGGCGCATCCGTTCGCCGGGATGGCGGGCGTCTGGTCAGGCAAAGGGACAATCTCGTTCGAGAGCGGTGCGCGTGAGGCTATCCGTTGCCGCGCAACCTATGCTGTCCGCGAGGATGGTAATGCTCTTCAGCAAACCCTGCGCTGCGCAAGCGACAGCTACAAGATCGAGCTGACCAGCAACGTCGTTGCCAACGGAGGCAAATTGTCCGGGAGCTGGAGTGAATCAACGCGGAATGTTAGCGGTGACGTTCAGGGCACAACGGCGGGTGGCCGGTTTCAGGTCGTCGTGAGCGCCGGGACGTTTTCAGCGGATCTCGTAGCAACCACAAAGGGAAGTTCCCAGTCGGTTGTGATCCGCTCATCAGGAAGCGAATTCAAGGGCGCCAACATCACGCTGACGCGGACCTGATTCAAATCACGAATGATTCAGATTAGCAGCGGCAGACTCTCCCTGAGAGTTTGCCGCTCTCTTTATTGTCCCTGCAGCGATGCCGACTGCCAGCACATAAAGCCAGCCTTGATAGAAATCGCTGAGATGCGAGTTGAAAAGCGAGCTGAGGATATTCTGTACGACTGCTACCAGTCCGATCCATGCGACCACGCTGTTGCCGCGAAACGTCATCAGATGAACGATCCACATCGCATAGAGAGCCAGTCCTCCGACGAGCCCCCACTGGATGACAAATAACAGCGTCTGATTATGCGGGTTTCCGATGATGCCCGTGGGCAGGCTGGTCTGGCCGCCTGCGTCGCGCACGAACAGGGGTTTCGCTGAACCGGTGCCATGACCGATGATCGGAGCGGCCTTGAAGAACTCGATCGATTTATTCCAAAGCTCAAGTCTTTGACCCACGGACGTCGGTCCTTGGTCCGTTTTTGGCGTCCGGTATTCGGTGAACGCGGCGGAGACCTTATGCCGCAGGTTTGGAGAAATTGCCCAGAGCCCGGAGAGGACAGCGAGAAGGACTGGTAATGCGATCCAGAATTTCCTGCGGTCAAGATAGCGGTACGCAAACAGGGCCGCGAGGATAGGTGAATACACCAGCGCGGTTCGCGAGACGTTGACGAAAGCGAGATTTGCCAGCAGCGCGATGGCGATGAGCGCGGCTGAAGCGGCGATTGCCCGCTGGTGTCTCCGTAAACTTTCCGCAGCCACGGCAGCGAGCGCGAATGCGCAGAACACGAAGCCCTGACTTTGGTCGATGTAGTTTTTCACCGGCACGCCCGGCTGATCGACCTTGTAGTGGATCGACAGACCCGGCCAAAACAGGACGACCCACGAGTACAGCATCAGAACCGTGCAAGATGCGACAAAGGCGTAGAAGACGTATCGACCGCGATCGGATTGGCTGAAGCAGTAGATCAATATCGGAATGCCGAGAAGTTTTCCCATCGGCGTCAGGCCGCGCAGCCTTTCCGGCCAGGAAATTTCCACCGCCCAAAGAACACCCAGCAAGGCAACAAGGCATAGAATCAGGGTTGCCATGCTTGCGGGGTGCTTCAGCGAACGAAAGAAGGCTGATGGTTTTACTATCGTCAGAAAGCCTATCAAAAAGGCCAGCCCGCACGATGAAGCCACAGATGTTGACCATGGCAAGGCCGCCGCAGCTATAATTGCGAAATTCTCGGTGCCTTTTTGCCGAGCAGCCTGCGCGAGCGGTCGATTCGGCCCGATCCATACGAACAGGCCGAGCCAGACGTCCGTCAGTTCTCGCTTGATTGCGGCGTACATTACCCCTCGATACAGCTATTTTTTAGGTGCGAATGATGCGAAATATGCGATATAGCTCAAGATGATAACTCATGTGTGGCGGTCATAGCCGTCCTCGAATCGGACTGTACCCGGAAGCTGAATGAGCGCAATCGACGGCTATATCGTGCGAACGACGTTGCTGGCGTTCTTGTTGATTGTCGTCTCATTGACGGGGGTCATATGGATCACGCAAGCGCTGCGCGGCATCGATTTGATGACAGGGCAGGGCCAGTCGATACTGGTGTTTCTCGGCGTGACGGGATTGGCCATACCGCTGCTGGCGATGATCATTTCGCCGATCGCGCTGCTTATTGCAGTGATGCACACCCTCAACAGGCTTGCGACCGACTCTGAAATCATCGTGATGAACGCCGCAGGGCTGTCGCCCGGCAGGCTTCTCCGTCCGTTTCTGTTTGCGACATGCGTGGTCAGCCTGCTCGTCGCGTTTCTTTCGCTTTATCTGGCGCCTGAATGCATGCGCGCTTTGCGGCGATGGCAGACCGAGATCGGCGCCGACGTCCTCACCAATATCCTCCGGCCGGGTGAATTCCAGAAGCTCGGCCCGTTGACGATCCGCATCCAAGGCCGGCAACCCGGCGGGCTTCTCGTCGGGATTTTCATCGATGACCAGCGCAATCCATCGGAACGGATCGATATTCTCGCGGACCGCGGCACGGTTCAGAAGAATGAACGGGGCTCGTTTCTCATTCTGCAGGACGGCAATCTCCAGCGTTTCGAAGCCGGCAAGCGCGAGCCGGCCCTTGTTGCATTCGCCAGCTACGCGTTCGATTTGTCCCAGTTCTCGAACGCCGTCCAGAGCGTGACGTATGGACCTCGCGAGAGGTCGATCGGTGACCTGATCTCTCCGCCGCCCGATGATCCTGTCTTCAAGCGGGTTCCGGGAGAGTTTCGGGCTGAGTTGCACGACCGGATTTTCGCGCCGATCTATCCCTTCGCCTTCATCTTGATGGCATTTGCCATTCTCGGCGCCCCTCGCACCACGCGGCAGAACCGCAACTTTGCCATCGGGGTTCTTGTGGTCGGCATTCTCGTTCTGCGTATCGCAGGCTTCGGCCTTTCGACCATGTCAACGTCGCAGCCTGCCGCTGTATTCGTTCAGTACTTCATGCTGGCGGCGGTCAGCGCAGGCAGCGTCTGGATGATCATGCGCGGTGTGATCATAGACGCGCCCGCAAACCTGTTGGGATGGATCAATGGTCTGCTCAGTCGCGGCGTGTCGCTCAGGCCGCGGTAATGGGGCAGGCAGCCAAGTCAGTATAATTTAGCTCCCGATAATGTCATGATGAACAAATGGCGCCTCGGCGAAAATGAAGGTCGACATATTAAATGAAGAAAACCGCGCTCATTACAGGGATCACCGGCCAGGACGGCGCATATCTTGCGGAGCTGTTGCTATCCAAGGGATATTCTGTCCACGGGATCAAACGGCGTACATCGCTTTTCAACACTGACCGCATTGACCACCTCTATCACGATCCGCATGACAAGGGTTATGATCTGACGCTTCATCACGGCGATCTGACTGACTCGTCGAGCCTCATTCGCATCGTGCAGGAAGTCCAGCCGGACGAGATTTACAATCTCGCCGCGCAGAGCCATGTCGCGGTGTCGTTCGAAGAGCCTGAGTACACCGCCAATTCGGATGCGCTTGGTCCGCTGCGGATTCTTGAAGCGATTCGCATTCTTGGACTTGAGAAGAAGACTCGATTTTATCAGGCCTCGACTTCCGAACTGTACGGACTCGTTCAAGAGACCCCTCAGAAAGAAACGACGCCTTTTTACCCTCGATCGCCTTATGCCGTCGCCAAGCTGTATGCGTACTGGATCACCGTGAATTACCGCGAGGCGTACGGCCTGTTCGCCTGCAACGGGATTCTTTTCAATCATGAATCGCCAATCCGCGGCGAGACCTTCGTCACCCGAAAAATTACGCGCGCGTTGGCTCGCATCAAGCTCGGTCTTCAGGAGAAAGTTTATCTCGGCAACCTGAATGCGCTTCGCGATTGGGGGCACGCGCGTGACTATGTCGAGATGCAGTGGCGGATGTTGCAGCAGGATGTAGCGGAGGATTATGTCATCGCGACCGGCGAACAGCACTCGGTCCGCGAGTTTCTGGAAGTCGCTGCAAGGGAGGTCGATATCGTCATTCGTTGGGAGGGCGAAGGCGTTGACGAAAAGGGGTACGATGCTTCCACTGGACGATGTATCGTCGAAGTCGATCCTCGATACTTCCGGCCCGCGGAGGTGGAGACGCTTTTGGGCGATCCGACAAAGGCATACCAGAAACTCGGGTGGTCACCGACGACATCTTTCGTCGAACTGGTCACCGAGATGATGCGAGAGGACTTGAAGGCTGCGCAACGTGACGAACTCGTGAAGCAGCATGGCTTTAAGCATTTCAATTATAATGAATGATTTCTGAAACGAGAGACGCCTCGCCAATTTCAGCATAGCAGCGCAACAGTTCTTCAGAATTTTTTGTGTCGGATCGAGGTTGTGCAGCTATAAGTTGTTTGGAATCGAGGATGCTATTGAAGAGTAAGGTTTTAATCACAGGGGCTTCCGGCCAGGACGGCTACTACCTTATCAACCTGCTTCGCCAGCAGGGGTGTGTTGTGCACGCTCAGTCGCGCCGTCAGACTCATCCAAATGTGCATCAGAACGGGACGTCATGGCACGTTGGTGATCCTGCGGATCACGACTTCCTCGACTCGCTGATCGCGTCTGTAATGCCGGACGAAATTTACAATCTCGCTGCTGTCTCGCGTCCGATCCAGAGTTGGCGGGCTCCACGGGAGACGGCCGACGTCAATGCGTTTGTCCCGCAGGATATTTGCGAGCTTCTGCTCAAGCACAAGCCGGACTGCCGTCTATTCCAGGCCTCGTCGTCCGAGATTTTCGGAGATGTGGCCGATCACGCCCAGAATGAGCAGACGCTGTGCGCTCCAAAGTCGCCTTATGGCGCCGCGAAGCTCTATGCCCACCGGATCATCGGTGCGTATCGGGCGCAGTATGGATTGCATGTTTCGACCGGCATTTTGTTCAATCACGAGAGCCCGAAGCGTCCACTTTCATTCGTGTCGCAGAAAATCGCTTATGCCGCCGCCGCCGTGTCGCTCGGCTTGAACGAGACGCCAGAAGTCGATGAAAGCGGCCGGCCGATATTGCTCGACGGAAAAATGGCCTTGGGTGATTTGAGCGTTCGGCGGGATTTCGGTTTTGCCGGCGACTATGTGGAAGCAATGCGGTTGATCGTTCAGCATCCTACAGCTGATGATTATGTTATCGGCACAGGTCGGGACCATTCTATTGAGGATTTTTGCCACCAGGCATTTAGCTTGGTCGGCCATAAGTGGGAGGACCACGTCGTTGTGGATCCTGGACTTATCCGCAAGATCGACAGCCGCTATACGCGCGCGGACACCGCCAAAATCCGTTCCGTATTGAACTGGCAGCCAAATGTCGATTTTCAGGCGCTTGTTTCGATGATGGTGAAAGCACAGACTGCATTCATCAAGGATGGTATATCGTTGGGTGAAAAGCCGGACGGTGGTTGCCGCAGCGTTGAATCCTGATGCGAATCCTTCATGCCTACAAAGTCTATCTTCCCAATGTCTACGGCGGTATCCCGTCTGTTATAGCGATGTTGGCGATGCTCCAGCGACTGGGTTTCAAGACGGACGTTCTTGTCGCTTGTCCGCGCGGCATTGGACGCAAGTATGAATTCGAGGGAGTGAATGTCGAAGCGGTCTCGTCCATCGGGACGGTCATGTCTACGCCATTGGCGCCGACTTATCCGTTCAGATTCGTCGAGCGAGCGCGGTCAACTGATATTGTTGTCCATCACGCGCCCTTTCCGTTGACGGATATCGGGGTTCTGCTGATGCCAAGGGACACGGTCCTGATTGTGCATTGGCATGCGGAGGTGATCGGTCGGCCGTGGCTGATGCGGATTTTGGCGCCGTTCATTCGGAATTCGCTCAGGCGGGCCGACAAGATTGTCGTTTCCGATCACGTCATCATCGACAAATCCCCTTTCCTGAAAGCATTTGCGGAGAAATGCATTGTCGTTCCATACGGGTGCGATGATGTGTACTGGGAAAAATTGAGTCCGGGAGAGCAACAGGCTGTCGATAACCTGCAAAGGCAATATCCCAGGCTTGTCGTCGCGGTTGGTCGGCTCGTCAGCTATAAGGGTTACGAAGTCTTTCTTCGCGCGATGCAGGATGTCGATGCAGATGCTGTGATCATCGGCGAGGGGCAGCTTAAGGCCAACCTCATCAAACTTGCGGAAGAACTCGGTGTCCTCGATCGGGTGAAATTCTTGGGCGTCCTCGAGTCCTACGAGGTCAAGCAATACGTTCACGCAGCCAAGGTGTTTGCGTTTCCGTCCGTTACAGAAGCCGAGGCTTTTGGCATCGTTCAGCTGGAAGCCATGTCTGCAGGCAAGCCAATCGTGAACACGGCTCTCACAACGGCGGTCCCAAATGTAGCGCGGGACGGCATTGAGGGGCTTACCGTTCCACCCGGCCAGCCGGTTGCGCTTGCGGAGGCGCTCCGCCGTCTCCTGGATCAGCCTGGCTACGCGGCTAGTTTGGGCAAGGCCGGGAAAGAGCGCGTCCGCGCTGAATTCAGCCAGACTCTGTTCCTAAGCCGCATGCAAGAAGTCTATAAGGAAGCCCTTCAACGTCGTTGCGCGACTCGGTGAGCAATGGCGGAGTGCACGAGGCGCGGGGCGGGTAGGCGTTGATGTTGATGGCCAGGCAAGGGCAGGCGCGCAGTCAGGCGGGAATGGCGTTGCAGGATGCCATTGACGGCCTTTCTTTGTGGACGCTTTGGGGAAAGCTCGGCTGGAACGATATCCTGCAGCGCTACCGGCGCTCGCTGCTTGGTCCGCTTTGGTTGACGGCAAGCATGGCCATCATGGTTGTGTCGCTCGGTATTGTTTATTCAAAGATATTCAAGGCCGAACTGCGCGACTTTATGCCGTTTCTGTGCGCGGGATTGCTGATCTGGGGTTATATCAGTTCGATTTTGTCTGAAGCCGGCGCGCTATTCACGGGAGTGGAATCCTACATCAAGCAAATTCGACTGCCGTTCTCGGTCTACGTGCTGCGGTTCATGTGGAGTAGAGTCATTATCTTCGCCCACAATTTTGTAATCTATTTCGGCATCCTCATCTACTTCCAGATATGGCCCGGCAGCATCGCGCTCTACGCGATTCCAGGATTTATGCTGGTGACTATCAATGGCGCACTGGCGAGCATGTACCTCGGCATGATGTCTGCACGCTTCCGCGATATTCCGCAGGTCATCGCAAGCTTCATTCAGATTCTGTTCTTCATTACGCCGATCATGTGGAAACCTGAATTGCTGGGCGATCATGCAGGCCTGATGACATTCAATCCGTTTTTTCATCTTGTCGAAATTGTCCGCGCTCCTTTGTTGGGACAATTGCCGTCCGCGGAGAACTATTATGCCGTTGCTTTGATTACCGTGTTGAATGCGGCATTCGCGATTGCGTTCTTCGTCCGTTTTCGCGCTCGCATCTCGTATTGGGTGTAGGCCGATGTCGCAGTCACAAGGGACCGGCGCAGAACAGGCGATCCTTCGCCTAGACAATGTGAATGTATCTTTCCCTGTTTATCATGGTGGATCGCGCTCCCTGAAGAAGACGATCCTGTCGCGGAGCTCGGCCGGCCGTATCGCCCGCGATGCCAACGATCGCATCACCATCGATGCATTGCGCGATGTTTCCTTTTCGCTCGATCGAGGGGATCGGCTCGCGCTGATCGGTGCGAATGGCGCGGGAAAGACAACACTGTTGCGGGTCATGGCGGGAATCTACGAGCCGTTCGCCGGTACCGTACACATTCGCGGCCGGATCTCGCCGATGTTCGATAACGGTCTTGGCATCGACAGCGATCTGAGTGGTTACGATAACATTCGCATGCGCGGATTGTTGCTCGGCCTTTCTTCAAGGCAGATCGAGCGCCTGTTGCCGCTTATCGTCGATTTCACCGAGTTGGGTGACTATCTTGATATGCCCGTGCGGACGTATTCATCGGGAATGGTGTTGCGGCTGACGTTTGCGGTTGCGACCTGTTACGAGCCGGAAATCCTGCTGATGGATGAGTGGATCTTGGCGGGTGATGCTCATTTCATGGCCAAGGCGAGAGAGCGCATTGACTCCTTCGTTCAGAAGGCGAGCGTTTTGGTGCTGGCGTCCCACAATCTCGAATTGTGTCGCCGTTGGTGCAACAAGGGCCTTTGGATGGACCGGGGAAGCGTCAAGGCTTTCGGCGCGGTCGATGACATTATCGCCGCGTACCAGTCTATCGCGTAGCGAGGACTCTCCTGAAGGTGGGCCTGTTATCTTCCGCGCTGGATAACCAGTCCGATGGACGTTGCAACGAAGTTCGAGAGAAGCAGCCGGATATGCGTATCGGCAAGGTACGGCGGGATATCAACAAACAGGTCGATTGGCTCACTCAGGACATCGTAGCAAACTTCGGCGACGAAATGGCCGTCTGCACGCAGTTCATCGACGAGTTGCTCGATATCTCGCCGCCTGAAGAGAACGAGTGTTGGATTGTTGTCGATGGTCGCATCATTCGACGAGACGTTGTATTCGGTGGTGTGAACGGCAACACCGCCGACCTTCAGGGTCTTCACTGATGCCTTGATAAAATCGAGGCCTGCCTTGATTGAACCAAGATGCTCGAGGCTGCACGAGGACCAGCAAAAATCAAAATCTCGATACTGATCCGGAATTGCGTTCATGTCGCAAACTTCAAATGCAACCCTTCGGCTGAACAGATCGGCTGGACAGAGGTCTCTGGAATTCAATTGTGAAAGCTGTGACGCATGCTGATTGGTAGAAATCCATCCGGCTGCGGTCGCGGCATCAGCCGCCATGTCCGTCGCGATAATCGAAGCGCCCCGCGCCGCGAAGGCAGCGGGCAGCGGTTCTTGGCCAACGCCGAAGACTATTCCACGCGCACCTTCGGTAAGAAAGCCTGCTGCTTCTATGTGCCGTCCGATAAATACATGTTCCCAGATCTTCCGGTGTACACGCGGCTTTTCCTGGAGGATGTCCAGCCATCGATGAAAATCGGGGGCGCGAAAATCCTGGGCCGTGCATACCGACGATCGAAAGTAGAGGCGCTCGCCAATGGCGGGCACTGTTGTAAAATCCTGAGCCTTGCGTCCATCCATCGGATGGGAAATCAGGTCGTAGATATGCGATAAATGGTCCAGTTCACCTCGGGATGCGAGCCCAATTCGCCGGGCCATTTGAGCACCGCGCGACAATAGCTGAGGCCGGCCATTCGGGCCAATTCCGACGCCAAACCTCCGCGCAATCGCTCGCAGGTACCTACGCAACATGGTTAGCGATCATATCAATGAGCCGTCGGCGAGAGGTGTCGAAGCCGGGAAGGTTGTGGTTGGACGGCGTGGATTATTGCATGTTATCATCTGACAGTAAAAGTCCTGTATTCCTTGAGTTATTCAATGACGCTTTGGTTTGACGTAACGGATATCCGTGATTGGGAGCATCCGTACCTGACGGGCATTCAGCGGACCGTCGTAAATGTTCTGTTGGAACTGCTGGAATCGCGGAACGACATTCGCCTTTTTGCCTTCGTTCGCTCTGAACGAGCGCTTCGACAGGTGGATATGGATACGCTTCCGCCTGCCGTTCTGAAGTATATTCGATCTTCGCGTACGGGTGAGGTGAGCGCTCATAACACAGCAGCTATCGCGGCAGGAATTGATTCACGTTCTCGCTATTTTCCGAAAGTTAGCCTCCGGCGGCGAATAAAGAAATGGATCGGGAGTGAGGCGACCCAGGCCCTGAGAGATTTACGGAGCGGCGGCAAGGCAGTTGCTCGCATTTTTTGGCGGAAGATCAATTTCGCAACTCCGGCCTCGATCTCTCGTACGGCTGTTGCTCCGCTGCAAATTTCTCCCGGCTCCATTTTATTCCGGCCGGGCGACATCTGTGTTTCTCTATCAGCGACGTGGGGATTGCCGCATTACGGCGAAGTGATTGCGGCGAACAAGGTTCAAGGCGGTGCAAAGTGCATCAATCTTATCTACGATCTTATCCCGGCGCTTTTCCCGCAATGGATGCTGCCGGGCTATTCGGATGTCGTTAGCCTCTGGGCACTGCAGCAGATGGAAAATGCCGATTTGATTCTTACAATCTCAAATTTCCAGAAAGGCGAAATTTCGAAATATATGGAGACTGAAAGGATATCGCCTCGGCCCATTGAAGTCGTCCGCCTGGGCGACAATCCGAACTTCATGGCGAGTATCCCGCCCAGTAAGCCACTGCCGTTGCCGCGTTATGTTCCCGATCGCAAGTTCGTTATCTGTGTCTCATCGCTTGATGTGCGAAAGAACCAGAGCTTGCTTTATCAGGTTTGGCGCCGTCTAGCTGAAGAGCTTGGACCGGATTGCCCCCAATTGCTTCTGATTGGCATACAGCAGTTGTACGTCTCCGATCTGCTGCACCAGATGCGTACAGATCCATTGGTGAGCAGGCTCATCATTCACATGGATGACGTGGTGGACGAAGAACTCGCATGGTATTATCGGAACTGCGAATTCACGGTCTATCCGTCGGTTTACGAAGGATGGGGCTTGCCGGTTTCGGAGAGCCTCTCTTTGGGAAAATACTGCATTGCTGGCAACAGGACTTCGTTGACCGAGGCTGGAGGTGATCTGGTCGACTATTTCGATCCGCTCGATTTCATCGGCTGTCACAAACTCATTCACCGCGCGGTAGCCGATCCCGGCTACGTCAAGCAGCGCGAGCAGCAAATTCGTGCGAACTACGTGCCATATACTTGGGCCGAGACCGCGTCGCATATTTCCAAGATTGTGGATCGGCTCGCAGGCCCGGCTCGGCAGGAAAAATAGTGAGCCGTGTTGTGCAGGGCTGATGCAATCCCACCATCAAGACATCACGAGAGTTTGGCACACAGATGCTCATAGGCTTTGAATCCAGCATCTTGAACCGCTCGATGACGGGCGTCGCAAACTACACATTCAACATTGTTCGTTGCGTCATGGAAATCGCGCCGGATATCGGGTTTACCGGGTTTCGTGGGTTTGATTGGCGAAAATTTGATCTTGCCGCGGTGCAGGAGATTGCGCGCTCGCAACATAAACTCCATGACGTAGAGCAGCCGCACGCAGCTTCGTTTGCACGTATCAAGAATCTCATGCTCGATAGCGCAACTGGATGGCCGGGCTCACGCGTGGCGGGCGCGATTTATCGCGAGATGCGGAGAGGGCGATTCGCAGCGTCGGTGCGGAAGCAGCCTCTCGATCTTTTTCATGCGTTCAACTTCCGGCCGCTGGCCGATCCGGGAGTGCCGACGCTGCCGGTGATTTATGATCTCTCGACATTCCGGCATCCGGAATTTCATCCACCGGACCGGGTCAGGTGGCTTGAATCGCTGCGCGATCTGGTCGAGCGCGCCCCTTTGGTACAGACTATTTCTGATTTCAGCCGGCGTGAGATCGCGGATATTTTCGGCTACCCTCTGGCGAAGATATTTGTAGCGCCCCCGGCTGCTGCCCCCGTGTTCGTGCCGCTGGGCCGCGACCTGACGCAATCGGCCCTCGATACGCTGGATCTGAAGTACGGTGAGTTCTTTCTCGTTGTCGGAACGCATGAGCCGCGAAAAAATATCCGGACCGCTGTACTCGCCTATGAGCGGTTGCCGCAAGCGGCGCGCGCGCGGTACCCGTTGGTCCTTGCAGGCGGAAAAGGGTGGGGCGATCTCGATCTGCCCGCGCAGACCGAAGGCCTCGTCAGGGGTGGATCGGTCAGATTTGTCCATGGCGTTGCCGATCCGCAATTACGCAGCCTTTACGAGGGGACCCGTCTGCTGCTTGCGCCTTCGCTCTATGAAGGTTTTGGGATGCCCGTCGTGGAGGCGTTGGCGTGCGGTACGCCAGTGGCACACAGCGCCGACACATCAATGGACGAGATTTCAGGAAACATAGGCAAACGCGTTGCCGCTCTGGACGTGGAAGGCTGGACCTGCGCTCTCAAGGATGCGCTCGAGAGTGACGATCATGCCGATCCCGTGCGCCGGGAGGCACGGATCGCGCGCGCGCGTCAGTTCGACTGGCGGCACAGTGCTCAACTGGTGATCGACGCCTACCGGCGCATCTTGAACTGATATCGTGTGCCGCCGGCAGGCATCAGCGCTGGCAATCCTGCGGTGCGATGAAGTGGTACGGAAACGTGCGCTGCTTTCCAGTCCATGTTCGTCTGAGCGGAATGGTGACGCTACTCTCAGCTGAATAGGTTTTACCCGGCAGGAATTTGAGCATTCGTTCCTTGAACTCGGGATCGGTGTCCATCACAACGGCCCCCTTGGCGCGCAGCTTGCTGTCGTCGTACCAGGCTGCTCCGGCGATTTCCCGATAAGCCAGTGTGGTTACATCGCGTCCAGCCTCGATACCGACGCCGTAAACACCTTGCCTGCCGCCTATGAAGTACGCCGGGCCGCAAGCATACTTGCTGTGCCAGTCCTTGAGAATAAGACGCGCGGCTTCCGCGGTAGGTTCCTGCATTGCGCTGTGGCTCGCAAATCCGGTGAAGATAATTACGACGCCGATACCGGCGATGAGATAGAGCCCGCCGATGAATGGAACCACACGGGTGTCGAACCAGCGTTTGCAATGCTCGCTCCATTCGATCAGCGGAGCGACCGCGAGGAACGTCAGCATGATGTAGGGCGCGGCAAAACGCGCCAGAAAATTAAGCCCGGCGAGCAGCACGAGAATGATGAGCGCGATGTGGGCAGATACGGTTGTGAGAAGCAGAAACTGTGCTGCGGGCGTACGATCCCTCTGCGGAGAGCCAATCGTCAGGTAGCCTTTCCAGACGCCGATTGCGACAATTGCATATCCCGGGATTGCAAAAGTCAGGTAACCTACCGCAAGCTCCGCGACGCCGTTGATCCTTTGGAAAAACGGATTCTGAAAGTTGAAATGATCGAGGCCATATTCAAACGCTGCACGGTGTCTGAGAACGGCGACGGCGTGAGGCAGGATCAGCGCTGCGCCCGTAGCGATGGCCGCGTAAAAGCCGGGGCGCCTCAGGACAGTCCGGAAGGCAGGCAAAAAGAGAATGCTGCTCGCCATTCCAAAGAAGAGCACTACCGCATTGTATTTGGTGAGCGCAGCGACGGCTGACCAGAAGCCGAACGCGATCCAGTATCGCAGACGATCGGACCGGACAGCCTGAAGAAAATAGAAAATGACGGCGGGCCATGACGTGAGTTGAAGAATGTCGGCATTGAGCGCGAAGGAGAGGGGCGCGAAAACCGTATAGGATGACGTGCCATAGAGGACCGTGAACAGCAGTGCGTTGTCGCCCGTCGTGGCGAGCAGCAACGTGCGATAGCAATAGATCAATCCAACCGCGATCAGGATCTGTCCGGCGAGGATCATGACCACGGCGGAGGTGCCGAACAGCCGGTCGATAATTCCGCCGATCCAGACCATCATGGGTGGGTGGAATGGCGTCACGATCGGAAACTCGCGGCCCCAAGCGATCAGTTCCCGCGTGTCGTACATCGCCGTCGGAAATACGAGGACGGCCAGCAGCACCGGCAGCAGCAGCGCCATCCCAAGAACGCCGAGCGCGCGGTGGCGTCCCGGGCCGGAAGTTTCCTGGATTGGCATGATAACGATGAGCCTCGATGTCCGGGGAGATTCGCTCTGCGGTACGTGTACAGTTATAGCAAGCCGAACTACCGGGTTGGAAATCGCGGGGACAGATGCTGCGGTATCTTGGCAGGATTGACCCTGCCGGGAATAGTCGGATAGGGCTAGACCTTACGTCGCAACTGGTGAGATACCGCCGCCATGGCCTCGTTTTTTGATACGTGGCTCGATGGTGTGGAGGACGGCTGGGGCATCCCGGTTCTGCTCGCGGTCTTTGTGACGTTATGGACCGCGTTTCTCGCAATTGCCTACCTGAACGCAGATCTGCATCCCGATGTCATCGAGGCATGGACAATCGGGCGGACGCTGGACTGGGGTGGTGCCAAGCATCCGCCGCTGATGGGCTGGGTGACGCACGCCTGGACACTGGTTTTCCCGGTCCGGGATTGGTCCTTTCATCTTCTGGCCATAGTGAATTCCGCTTTTGCGCTCTGGATCATCGATCTCACGACGCGCCGGTTTGCGAAAGGCGACAAGCGCGCGATTGTCCTGCTGTTGCTGATGCTGCTGCCGGTCTATCAATTCCAGGCGCAGCGCTTTAACGCGAACTCGGTGCTGTTCGCGGTCTGGCCGCTTGCGATCTATTGTTTCCTGAGGTCGTTCGAAACACGGAATGCCGGGTGGGCAGCAGCTGCGGGACTGGCCGCTGCTCTGGCGATCCTTGGGAAGTATTATTCCGCGTTTCTGGTCGTCGGGTTTGTCTTCGCGGCGGTCGTTCATCCTGCGCGCCGGACCTATTTCACCTCGGCCGCCCCATGGATTTCCGCGGGGGCCGGACTGCTGCTGCTGGCTCCCCATGTCCATTGGATGCTGACATCCGGGACCAGCCCTCTCGGCTACGCGCTGGCCACCCACGGAGGCCTGACCACGGGCCGCGCCTTTCTATCCGGCTTGACCTTCCTGCTCGGGTTGGCGGCTACCCTGGCCCTGCCGGGGCTCGTATGGGCCGTCATGATCCGCACACGGGCAGGGGACTATCTAAGGGACTTCAGGCCGCTGGACCCCGGCCTGCTTCTGCTGCTGTTGATCGCCATAGGGGCAATCATTGCTCCGCCCGTCGTCAGTCTCATGCTCAGAAATTCGCTGACCGCTGTTTGGGCATCGCCCGGGCTATTTGCATTCGTGCTGGTCGCCGTCTGTGCTGCCCGGTTTCCTGTTGACAGGACCGAGACGCGACGGCTGGCGGCAGGCATTCTTGCCGTCACCGTGGTGGCGGTCTTGCTTGCTCCCGCGCATGCGTACTACCGGAACGGCCATCCTTTCCGCGAGGGGCGAAACTACTACAGCCTCGCGGCTGAAGAGATCATGCAGCGCTGGCGGCAGGTCTCGCCTAGTCCCCTGAAGACTGTGAGCGGCGACAAATTGGCGATGGCTCTGGGTTTTTATGCACCGGAGCACCCGGCCTTCGTGGTGCCCTTTAACCAGCAATACGTCTGGCAGATGCCCTCCGAGGCGGCATTGCGTGAGGGGTGGGCGACCATGTGCCTGCCTGACGAGGAAACATGCCTCCTCTGGTTGAAGCAGATCGCGGCAGCGGCGCCGGGCGCCGTCACCTTCGATTTTGTTGTCGAACCGAAGCTCTGGGGTTCGGCGGGCGTTCCGGCGCGGATTACCGCGCTCCTCGTTCCGCCACGCACGGCGCGCTGACGTGCGCCCGCTAGCCCAACAGTTTTCGTCACTAATAGCCCGACGCGGCGCCGTTCCGCTTCTGATCGTCTGTCTCTGGGCAATCGCGGTGTTCCCTAATTTGCCGGTCAGGTCGTTCATCTGGGAAGAGGGCACGAACGCCGAGATCGCTCGCGATATCCTGTCGAACGGCAATTTGCTTCAGCCTGAAGTTTATGGAATCCGCTGGAATGAGAAGCCATCGCTTCTTCCATGGCTGATCGCCGGAGTTGCGAAGATCACAGGCGAGGTCAACGAATTTTCCGCACGCCTCCCCGCGATGATCGCGGTGGTGCTAACCGCGTTGCTGGTCCACTCGCTGACGCGTCGATATGCGAGCCGCGATGCGTCGCTGCTTGCGGCGCTGTTCTTCATGTTTTCGCCGATGCTGATACAGAAATTGGCGATTGCGGAGCCGGATACGCTGGTGACACTGCTTTCCTTCGCGGCTTTCGTTCTTTGGTGGAACGGCGTTGAAGTCGGACGTATCGGTATTTGGCGCTGGATCGGATGCGGATTGCTGCTCGCCGTTCTCGCGATGGCGAAAGGCCCACAACCGGTTGGCTATTTTGCGCTGGCTGTTTCCGCTTACGTCGCCGTCACCCGCCGTTGGCGCGACATCCCTGGGCTGTTCGCTTGCCTGACGGTACCTGCGATGGCGACCGTCGCATGGGCGGCGGCGGTTTATCAGCCCGGCGATGAAGCGACCTGGATCAGTTACGCGCGCTTGCACTCCGCACCGAGCCTCGCGGATTATCTGGTGCAAAATACGTGGGTCTTTCTCAATCTCATTGTCGAACTGCTGCCGTCCATCCTGCTGGCACCTTTCCTGATGTGGCAGGTGTGGCAAAAGCCCAGTGCAGACGTTCCGTCCGTCGCATTGCCACTCGCGCTCTATGCAGGCATCTGCACAATCGCGGTGGTGTTGTGGCCGGGCTCGAACAGCCGCTATGCGATGCCATGCGCTCCCGCGCTCGCAGTACTTGCCGGATTTGCGTGGGAGGCGCTTGCGGGAACGGCGTATGCACGCTTTCGGGGCGTTACGGTGATTGCCGTCTGCGCGCTGGCTTCTTTCCAGATCGCGCTTGCGAATGTGGTCATGCCGGTGTTTGCGGATCGGTTTGGAGCGTCACGCATTGCGGGCCAGACCATAGAGCGTGCAGTACGCGCCGATCCGGCCCCGGCGTTCTGCACTGATCTCGCGACAAATCAGCTTTTCTACGCGCGGGTGCGGATTCGATGCATCGACGCGCAGAATATTGCATCGGTAACAGCGCCTGCATGGTTGATCATGCCCCGCGATCAGGCTCCGCTGTTGGCGCAACTCAAGTCCGGCCAGACTGCGCGCGTTGTCGCCGAGACGGAGTCGGGGCCACGGCTGTCGGCGATACGGCTCGAGAAGCAGTGATGCGGCCAGCGGCGACTGCGGCTTCTGCAGTTTCCGCGGCTACGCGGCGCGGGCTTTAGACCGCGTAGCCTTTGCCTTGGCGGTCTTGGCGGGCTTCGGCGGCACAGGCTTCGGGCGCGCTCCCGGGCCGGGGTGGACGTGAACTTCCTTGGCCAGCAACGGTTCGCCGCATTCGGAGCAGGTCATGACCGGATTGAACTGGTGCCCACACTTCTGATGTTCGTGAAGCAGCGGCCGGCCACGTTCGTCCACCATGTGGATGTCGCCCCAGTGAACGATCGCCATCATGATCGGGTAGAGGTCGAGCCCCTTCTGGGTCAGGATATATTCGTGCCGCTTGGGCGATTCCTGATAGGCAACGCGGCGGAGCACGCCGAGGCGGACCAGCTTTTTCAGGCGTTCCGCCAGGAGATGGCGGGTAATACCGAGGGCGGACTGGAAGGCCTCGAACCGGCGGGTTCGCAGGAAGCATTCCCGCAGGATCAGCAGGCTCCAGCGGTCACCGATGACCCCGATGGTGCGGGCCATGGAACACGGCTCTTCCTCAAGTTCGTCCCATCTCATGGTCGTCTCCGGTTCGCAAATCAGGCGGATCGTCAGATATATTTATAGCTGGCTCGGATACCATTCTAAATAGGCACTAAGTTGGACAAAAGTCCTATTTCAGACTCGCGGGGCAAAATTGGTGTATTCGGGCGGTTCGAATTGACAGTTCAATTTTAGAACTCTATGAAGGACTATCACTCCGGACAAGGTCGGCGGTGTGAAAATGCGCCGGACATGAGTGTACGCCAGACAGAAGTTGCAGAGGAGGAGAAGCACGGTGGCCAGTCCCTTGAAGGTCGAGTTTCAGTTCGATTTCGGCAGCCCCAATGCCTATCTGGCGGAGTATGCGCTTCCGGGCATCGAGCAACGCACCGGCGTCAAGTTCGACTATGTCCCGGTCCTTCTCGGGGGCATCTACAAGGCGACCAACAATATGTCGCCGTTCGATTCGCTGCGCGGCATCAAGAACAAGCCGGAATACAATGCGCTGGAAACCGAGCGCTTTATCCGCCGGCACAACATTACCAAGTTCAAACCGAATCCGTTTTTCCCGGTCAACACGCTGATGCTGATGCGCGGCGCCGTCGCCGCCCAGCTCGAGGACGTGTTTGAGCCGTATTTCCGCGCCGCCTACCATCATATGTGGGAAGAGCCGAAGAAAATGGACGATGTTGAAACCTTCCGCAACGCGTTCATTTCGTCCGGTATCGATATCGACAAGCTGATTGCGCGTGCGCAGCAAGACGATGTGAAGAAAAAGCTGATCGACCTGACCACAGACGCCGTCAATCGCGGTGCGTTCGGCTCACCGACGTTCTTCGTCGGCACGGAAATGTTTTTCGGCAAGGATCAGCTTCGCGATGTCGAAGAGTTGATTGTCGAGCAACTCGGCGCGGCGAAAGCGAAATCCGCCTGAGACCTCAGGTCTTTCACTGAAAGACTTCTTCTGAATGCAGCGGGCGAAGCCAGCAGCAGGGCCGTCCGCGACGTCATATAGGGAAGAGACAAATGTCCGGTCCTTTGAGTGGTGTGCGCGTGCTGGATCTGACCGGCGTTGTGTCGGGTCCATTTGCGACAATGTTTCTCGCGGACCAGGGCGCCGACGTCCTGAAGATCGAGCCGATCGGTGGCGACATCACCCGCCGCAGCCGCGCGATTATCGACAAAGCCGGCGAGTTTTCCGCGCTGTTCATCTCGTCGAACCGGGGCAAGCGTTCGCTGTCCATCGACATGAAGAGCGAGATCGGGCGCGAAGTGCTGGCGAAGCTGGTGGCGCAGAGCGACGTGCTGGTGCAGAACTTTCGCCCGGGCGCGATGGAGCGGCTCGGGCTTGGCGCCGAGGAATTGCGCAAGAAGCATCCGCGTTTGATCTACGTCTCGATTAGCGGTGTTGGCGACAGCGGACCTTACGTGAAGAAACGGGTCTACGATCCTATCATTCAGGGCTTGTCCGGGTTCGCGGATATTCAGTCGCAGCCGGTGACCAACCGCCCGCAGATGATCCGCACGATTGTCGCGGACAAAACCACGGCGGTGTTTACCGCGCAGGCGGTATCGTCGGCGCTCTACGCGCGTGAGAAGACCGGGAAGGGCGACCATATCCAGGTCGCGATGCTCGACACCATGATCTCGTATCTGTGGCCGGAAGGCATGATGCAGTACACGGTGGTGGGCGCGGAAGTCGCGGCGGGCGATCCCAACGACCGGCCTGATCTCGTGTTCAAGACGCTTGATGGCTACATGACTTGCGGCACCATCTCGGATTCGGAGTGGCAGGGATTCTGCAAAGCTTCGGGCGATCCTGAACTGGCGAAAGATGAGCGCTTCACCACTCCAACCAAGCGCAACCAGAATGCGACCGCGCGCATCAACAAGATGCAGGAATACATTGGTCAGCGCACCACAGCGGAATGGCTGGAGCGGCTCGATGCAGCCGACGTACCGTGTGCGCCGATCCTGCGTCGCGGTGAGATCATCCAGAATGAGCAAGTGGTTGCGCGGGGCCTGATTGAGGAGTTCGAACAACCGACGGTGGGCCGGGTGCGTCAGCCGAAACCAGCAGCCCGGTTCGAAATCAATGAGGCGGTCATCGGTGGTCCCGCGCCGCGCGTCGGCGAGCACTCCCGCGTAGTGCTACGTGATCTCGGCTACAGTGATAGCGCCATCGACAACATGGTTGCGTCGAAAGCGGTCAGGGTCGCGAGCTAACGAAACAAGGTCGACGAAAACGTCGGCCTTGTTTGTTGTCGTTCAAGAAAATCAGGCGGGACGTCTGACCGGCTCTCCGGGGGCAGGTGGGACATTGGCAGCGGTACCGCGCAAATAACCCGGACGCGTCTTGATACGCTCAAGGTATGGATGAGCGTTATCGCAGATGCCGACGCCGTACGCGATTGCCCATTCGAGGCATGTTGTCAGCAGAATGTCAGCACTGGTGAATTGATCTCCCATCAAAAAGGCGCGTCCATCGTCGAGTGCGACCTCGACGTGACGCAACTGCTCGCGAAAGTATTCTCCGGCTTTGGCAACGACTTCGGGTGCAACGCCGTATATCGGTCCGAGCGCATTGGCGCTGTGCCGTCGCATCACATACAGGCTTGTGGAATCAAGTTCGGTGACAATGAAAAAGCACCATTCCAGCCACTTGGCGTATTGCTGCTTCTCTTCAGGAATAAGCGATACATTGGGTGTGGAATAGGTCCGTGACAGATACGCGACAATCGCCGCGCTTTCTCCGATGGCGAAATCGCCATCCTGCAGCAGCGGGACCTTCTGGCGCGGATTGAGCTTGGTGTACTCTGCCGTCTTGGTTTCGCCGGTGCGGGGACCGATGGCGTAGGTCTCGTACTTAAGACCCAATTCTGCCAGCGCCCAGTGTGGCCGAACGGTTCGGCTGGTTCCGACGCCCCACAGGGTAAGGTTCGGGGCGGTCGTCATGTCACCATGTCTCCACGGAGGGACGCAGATCGAGTTCGTGAGTCCAGCCATCGCGTTTTTGCTGATGCGCGAACCAGTATGCGTCCGCAATGGAATCCGTCTTGGTCAGGCTGTCTGCGGGGATATCGCTGGCTTGGATTCCCTTCGCCGCCTTCATACGCTGGTGGATAGCCTCGCTGTCAACGGCAGCATCGATCAGCAGGTGAACGACGTGAATGTTCTTCGGCCCGAGTTCACGGGCCATCGATTGGGCCACGGCACGGAGGGCGAACTTCGCTGACGCAAAGGCGGCAAAGCCCTTACCGCCGCGGACGCTCGCAGTGGCACCTGTGAACAGAATGGTGCCGCGTCCGCGCTGCATCATGTATTTCGCCGCTTCACGGCCGACGAGAAAGCCGCCATAGCAGGCGAGTTCCCATGCCTTGAAGAACAGCTTCTCGGTGGTTTCCAGCAGGGGCTTGTTGACGTTGGATCCAGCGTTGAACAGACAGACCTCGATCGGCCCGACCTCTTTTTCAATGCGGGCAAACATCGCCTGCACATCGGCTTCCTGACGGGCGTCAACGCTGATAGCGTGAACCTCACATCCTTCCGCCTTCATTTCGTCGACGAGGCCTTGGGATTTGGCGGCTTCGCGGCGCGCGACACAGACCTTGTATCCGCCTCTTGCAAATCGCCGTGCCACAGCCGCGCCAATGGCGTCGCCCGCACCAACCAGCAAAACCACGCCACCTTGATCCACGCCGACCTCCATATAGTTCTTATTTGGTACTTTCTCTCATAGCTGCCCTGTTGTGTCTTGTAAACGGTAATCCCCGCAATTTTAGCGCTGAGGATGATACATGTAAGATCCACGGAGGGTTTAATTCCTGTGCAATGCACCAATGCGATTGACTAGTTCTAAAAAAGAACGCTAATTTGCGCGACATCGAAGATCGCAGGGAAGCGGTCCGATAGTTGCCGGGAGGTTGAATTGGGAAGCGCAGCGCAGGCGATCGACGTCGCCGATATCGAGGTTCGCAAGATTTTGGACGGTTTGCCGGATCGCCTGCACCGGGCTCTCGACCGGGCGGCCGCCGAAACTCCGGATTATCCGGCGCTGATCGACGATTCCCGTACGTGGTCCTACCGCCAACTTTCCGAAGCCCTTCAGGCGACAGCATCTGCTTTGCAGGCGCTTGGTGTGCGTCCCGGTGATCGCATCATGCTGGTCAGCGAGAATTGCATCGAGATGGCGTGCCTGATGCTGGCGGCGAGCCAACTGAATGCATGGGTGATTGTCTCCAATCCAAGGCTGTCCCCGCGCGAGCTCGATCAGATTCGCGACCACAGCGGTGCGCGCCGCATGTTCTTCACGACGAGAGTCTCTCCGGAGGCCGCCAATCATGCGGCCCGTCTCAACGCAGAGATAGGAAAAATCGGCCCGCTTTCGGACATTGGTATCGGCGAGTTGAACGAATCGACCCAGCCCGAGCCGGTTGAGGCAGATCCGACCAAACAGGTGGCCGTCCTGATCTATACCTCAGGCACGACCGGCACGCCGAAGGGCGTCATGCTGACTCATGGAAATCTGTTGTTCAGCGCGAAGGGGACCGCGGTGCTCAGGCACATGACCAGCAAGGACAAGGTCTACGTCGTGCTGCCGATGTCGCACATCGTCGGTGTGTCGCTAATCCTGATGACGCTATTAACCGGTGCCACGGCGCGGCTCGTCAGCAAATACGACCCGGCGGCGTTTGCCAGGCACATTGCGGAAGAGGGAATTACGACCGTCAACGGCGTGCCGGCGACTTATCAGCGTTTGCTCGAGTACAAACAAGTCGCGGGTCTCTCGAAGCTGGACAGGGGCTCGCTGAGACTGATCGCGGTGGCTGGCGCGCCGCTCGATCTCGACCTGAAAACCCGGGTCGAGGCAGAACTTGGTATCCCGCTCCTGAACGCCTACGGGATCACTGAGACATCGCCCGGCATTTCCGGCGTGCGGCTGGAATCGCCACGAACGGACCAGTCTGTCGGCGGCGTGATGCCCGGTGTCGAAAGCCGCATCGTCGGTCGCGACGGCAGGATCATCACCGACGGATCGGTGGGTGAGCTGCACGTGCGTGGCCGCAACGTGATGCTGGGATACTATCGGGCGCCCGATCTGACCGCCAAAGCCATCGATCCAGACGGCTGGTTCCTCACGGGCGATCTCGCTCGCTTGGAGGGAGATGCGCTGTTCATTGTGGGCCGTAGCAAGGAAATGATCATCCGCTCCGGCTTCAATGTGTATCCTGCTGAGGTCGAGGCCGTTCTCAACTCGCATGACGCCGTTGTCCAGTCCGCGGTGGTAGGACGCCCGGTCGATGGCAACGAGGAGGTCGTCGCGTTCGTCCAATTGTTGAACGGTTCGAAGGTCAGCGCCTCGGAATTGATGGACTACGTTCGCCCGCAGCTCACGTCGTACAAGCGGCCGTCCCAGATCATCGTCCTCGAGGCACTGCCGGCGACATCGACGGGAAAAATCCTGAAACACAAGCTGGCTGAATCTTTGCGGGAAACCTGACGCCTCCTTTGGCGTCGGGCGCAGACTACGATCTTTGAAACTTACTCTGGTTCGGGAGAACGACCTTGCAGAAACGAAACGCGACCGTGGCCGTGATCGGCGCCGGGGATTTCATCGGCGGCGAGATCGCCAAGAAATTCGCATCGGAGGGGTTCACTGTCTTTGCGGGACGGCGGCAGGGCGAGAAGCTCGTCCCGCTCGTCAAGGAGATCGAGGCTGCGGGCGGCACTGTATTCGCCCGCTCGCTCGATGCACGCAAGGAAGAGGAAATGATTTCCTTCATTTCCGATGCTGATAAGCATGCGCCGCTTGAAGCATGCATTTTCAACATCGGCGCGAATGTCAATTTTCCGATTCTCGATACGACGGAACGCGTTTTCCGGAAGGTCTGGGAGATGGCCTGTTATTCCGGCTTTCTCGCGGGACGCGAAGCGGCTCGCGTGATGCTGCCGCGTGGCAAGGGTGCTATCTTCTTTACGGGGGCAACTGCGAGCTTGCGCGGCGGTTCGGGCTTTGCGGCTTTCGCCAGCGCCAAGTTCGGTCTGCGCGCTGTCGCGCAGTCGATCGCACGCGAACTTGGACCGAAGAACATCCATGTCGCGCATCTCATCATCGATTCCAGCGTCGATACCGAGTGGGTGCGTCAGCTGATTGCCAACCGCGAAGGCAAGGAAGCGATCGAGAATCTCGATCCGAACCGCCTGATGCGTCCGGCCGCCGTCGCGGAAACATACTGGCAGCTCTATCAGCAGCCACGGGACGCCTGGACCTTCGAGACCGAAATCCGCCCCTTCGGCGAGAAGTGGTAACGGGAGCTGTCCGATGGAGCTGAAGCTGTCCAGCGAGGATGCGGCGTTCCGGGATGAGGTGAGGGCATTCATCGCGGAAAAATATCCGCAGGAAATGCGTGTGCCGAACCCGGAAACGGATATGACAAAGGAGCAGTCGATGCTCTGGCACAAGATTCTCCACAAGAAGGGATGGATCGCGCCGTTGTGGCCGAAGGAGTATGGCGGACCAGGCTGGTCGATCACGCAGCGCTTTATCTGGGAGCAGGAAACCACGCGCGCCGGAACGCTGCCGCCGCTGGCCTTCAGCGTCACGATGGTCGGGCCGGTTATCTACACCTACGGCAGCGATGCGCAGAAACGGAAATTCCTGCCGCGGATTTTGTCTGGCGAGGACTGGTGGTGCCAGGGTTACTCGGAGCCCGGCTCGGGTTCTGATCTTGCCTCGGTCCGCACCAAGGCGGTGCGTGAGGGTGATCATTACGTTGTCAACGGTCACAAGACCTGGACCACGTTGGCGCAGCACGCGGACTGGATTTTCTGCCTGGTTCGTACCGATCCAAGCGCAAAGCCGCAGTCGGGCATATCCTTTCTGCTGATCGATATGAAGACGCCCGGAGTCACCGTTCGCCCGATCATCACCATCGACGGTTCGCACGAGGTCAACGACGTCTTTCTGGAGAATGTTCGCGTTCCGGTCGAGAATCTAGTCGGCGAGGAGAACAAGGGCTGGACCTACGCGAAGTTCCTGCTCGGCAATGAGCGGACCAGCATGGCCGGCATCGGCAGGTCGACCCGCTACCTGAACAAGCTCAAGAAGATCGTGAAGACCGAGATCGACGAGGACGATCCGGCCTTCGGCGAGTTCACCAAGGACATCGCTCGCGTCGAACTCGACGTTCTCGCGCTCGAGGCGACCGAGCTTCGCGTGGTCGCGCAGATGTCGCGTGGGATCAATCCGGGGCCGGCTGCGTCACTGTTCAAGATCAGGGGCACGGAGATATTCCAGCGCATCACTGATCTCACCCACAGGGCCATCGGCAACTACGGTCTCGCGCTGCGCGAGCATCCGGTCAGCGGCAACATCTTCATGCCGGGGCCGGATGACGGTCATACCGCGCCGGAGAAGTACCTGAATTCGCGCAAGCTCAGTATTTACGGCGGATCCAACGAGATCCAGCGCAACATCATCGCAAAAGCGGTGCTTGGTCTGTAATCGCATCGCACGAGGCATCCGGTGGATATTGAATTTTCGGAAGAACAGGAACTCCTGCGCAGCAGCATTCAGCGGTTGCTGCGTGACCAGTACGATTTCGACACGCGTCGCAAGATCGTCGCGACGGAAGAGGGCTGGAGTAGAAAGCACTGGAACGCCTTCGCAGAACTCGGTTTGCTGGCGGCTCCGTTTGCCGAGGCGGCCGGCGGGCTGGGCGGCGGACCGCTGGCGACGATGATCGTGATGCAGGAGTTCGGCCGGCATCTCGTGGTCGAGCCCTTCTTCGAGACCGTCGTGCTGGCAGGTGGTTTGATCGAACACGCGGGTTCAGACGCGCAGCGCGAGGAATTTCTGCCGCCGATCATGGCGGGTGAGGCAATCTGGGCGCTGGCTTGGACCGAAGGCAAGTCGCGCTATGATCTCAACAATGTCGCGACGACCGCGAAGCGCAGCGGGGACACATATGTTCTGAACGGCGCGAAGGCCGCCGTGATCGGTGCGCCGTGGGCAGACAAGCTGATCGTTTCAGCGCGCACCCTGGGTGGGCCGCGCGACCATGCCGGCGTCAGCCTGTTCATTGTCGATCGGCAGTCGGCGGGGCTTCACCTGCAAAGCTTCAAGACCATTGATGGGCGTCGTGCGGCCGAAATTACGCTCAAGGACGTCAGTGTCCCTGCGAGCTGTCTGCTCGGGGCGGAAGGAAAGGGTGTCGCGGCTCTGGAAGCGTGCCGTGACCGCGCGATTGCGGCGCTGTGCGCCGAGGCTACCGGCGCTATGGGCGAACTCAATGCGGCGACGCTCGAATACACCAAGACGCGCAAACAGTTTGGGGTGGCGCTGGGCACATTCCAGGTGTTGCAGCACCGTATGGTGGATATGTTCATTGCCCTGGAGGAGGCGACGTCGCTGTCTCAGCACTTGAACCTGACCATGGCTGAGGGCGATCAACTGGCCTCTAAACTTGCTTCGGGTGCGAAGTCCAAGATTGGCGAGGCGGCACGCTTTGTCGGCGAGCAGGCGATACAACTCCATGGCGGCATGGGCATGAGCGACGAACTGAACGTCGGTCACTATTTCAAGCGCATCGCATCGATCAACATCCAGTTCGGCGACCCGACCTATCACCTGCTGCGCTACGCTCGCGCAGCCTGACCTTTGATCGCAACATGACGGAATTTTCGGCATAGCAGCCTTGCTGAGGCTAGCGGCGCTTCTATTGAATGATGATTATCATATAATGGGACGTTCACCTAGAGTCCGCGCGCAAACCTGATTGGGTCGGCTCACATCCCGGAGGTTCACCGAATGGTAGATGCAGTTATTGTTTCCACAGCCCGCACCGGTATCGGCAAGGCCTATCGGGGCGCACTGAACAACACCGAAGGCCCGACGATGGCGGGCCATGTCATGGCTGAGGTGGTGAAGCGCGCCGGAATCGAGCCGGGCGAGGTCGAGGACGTGGTGATGGGCTGCGCCATGCAGCAGGGCACCATGGTGATGAATGTCGCGCGCAAGGGCGCAATTCGCGCCGGGCTTCCGGTGACTGTCGCCGGTACCACAATCGATCGCCAATGCGCGTCCGGCCTTCAGGCGATTGCTGTTGCCGCGCGGTCGGTCATGCTGGACGGCGTCGAGATCGCCATTGGCGGCGGAATCGAATCCATCAGTCTCGTGCAGAATGACCACATGAACAGGTTTCATACGATCGACGACGAGTTGATGGCGATGAAGCCGGATATGTATATGTCGATGCTGGAGACCGCAGAGGTGGTTGCGGCGCGTTACAACATTCCGCGAGACAAGCAGGACGAATACAGTCTGGAATGTCAGCGCCGCACCGGCGCAGCCATTCAGGGCGGCCGATTCAACGACGAAATTGTGCCGTTCAAGACCAAGATGGCGGTGATGGACAAGGAGACCAAGCAGGTCTCGTTCAAGGACATCACGCTGACCAAGGACGAGGGACCGCGGCCGGATACGACCGCCGAAGGTCTGGCCAGCATCAAGTCGGTGTTCGAAGGCAAGACGATCAGCGCGGGCAATGCCAGCCAGCTGTCGGACGGCGCGTCGGCCTGCGTCATCATGAGCGACAAGATCGCCGCAAAGAAGGGGCTCAAGCCGCTCGGCATCTTCCGTGGTTTCGTGGCCGCGGGGGTCGAGCCGGATGAGATGGGCGTCGGCCCGGTGGCTGCTATCCCGCGCCTGCTGAAGCGGCACGGTCTCAAGATTGATGACATCGATCTTTGGGAGCTGAATGAGGCCTATGCGGTGCAGGTCATCTATTGTCGCGACAAACTCGGGATTGATCCTGACAAGCTCAACGTCAATGGCGGGTCGATCTCGATGGGGCATCCCTACGGCATGACTGGTGCGCGTCTGGCCGGTCACGTCCTGATTGAGGGCCGCCGCCGCAAGGCCAAATATGGCGTTGTGACGATGTGCATCGGCGGCGGCATGGGCGCGGCCGGGCTCTTCGAAATTTTGCACTGAGCGGACTACGGCGTTGGTCTCCCTGATTTGCGTCTTAACAGGCCCGGCTACCGAAAGGTCGCCGGGCCTCCTTTATCGAGAGCGGCGCAAAAGCAAAATATTTCACGTCCAGCCCGAACAAAACTCCGCTTGATACGTTGCAAGGTGTCGATCAATATTTGGCATCGATCCCGAACGATTGGGTGCGGATGTGTTGCGACGCAAGAGCATTGCTTTATCGCTGATCTCGCTCACCATGGTTTCCGGCGGGCTCGTCTTGGGCCAAACGACGACGACGACGACCAGCGCACAAACTACGCAAACCGACAAGCCGCAGGACGGGGCTACTCAGGCAACGGGCGCGATTCCGTCGAAGTCTGAGCTGATCAATGCCGCGCCGGTGCAGCCGGCAGAGGCGACACCTACTCCAGTCCCAGCCCCGTTGTCTCCTGCGGAGCAGAAAGCTGCCGATACCAAAGCCGCTCTTGACGCGCTGCTCGCCGAAGCGACGGCGTTGAAGACGAGTTATGAAAACTCAAGGCGAAGCAGGAATAAGACGCCGGTATCGCTGTCTACATTCCGGAGCATGGAATTACGCCTTCAAATGGCCGCCGCGGCAGATCCGGCAAATGCGCCGGCGCTTGATATGGCCAATGCCATGCGCATGATCCAATACGGAATTCTTCAGCCATCCGTTCAGATCGCTGCCGTCGCCAACCGTGGGCTTTATGCCCACGAGATGGGGCAGCGGATGCGGGATGATGGAATGAAGGTTGAGGCTTCAGGCCGCGGAAACAGTACGGTCCGCTTTGTGTCGCCGCAGATGACCCGGCAGATGGCCATGCAATTGGTCGAGACAGCGAAGATTCCGGAGCAGGCCAGGGCCTTGCAGTTCAGGCGGGTGGTCTTCAGCAGCGGCCGCCGCTCCTGGACCTACGACGTCGCGCGCGGAAGACTGCGCTAAATCTCAGGCGCGACATTCAATGCAGAAAAAGGCCGGTCGATTGGACCGGCCTTTTTTTTGGCGCGCTTCGTTCTGCTTACGCCTCGAGAACTGCGACGATTTCGAGCGTACGCGGATTCACAACTATGATTTCACCGTTGACGAGGAAGAACTCATAACCGCGCCAAGCGGGATAGATCGTGATGACCTCAGCAGGAAGCGGGTGGAAGCCCACTGTTCGCGGTACCCGCGTGCCGACCGAGATCGAGAAGTTGATATTCGTCACAGGCTTGATGTTCTGCTTGGTAATCGATGTGCGGATCGTCGTGCGCTGTTCGGTAGACAGCTTCGCGCCGGCGCCGGCCTGTCCCGTCGTTGCGCCGGCTTTGCCTTCGCCGGCATTCTTCTGGTCGGCCTTCATGCCGTCCTTCTCAGCGGCGTCCTTCCGGTCGGTCTTCATGCCATCCTTGGACTTGTCCATGTTCGTCTCGGATGCGGCCTTGCCGCCCTTCGGATCGCGGGTCGTTTCCGCGCCCTTCGACTTCATTCCGTCCTTGTCCTGCGCGCGCTGCCCCTTCATCTCGCCGGCCGGTGCTTCGCGATTCATCGGCGCAGCCCTCTCTGCAGGAGCGCCTGCGGACGGTGCGGGCTGCGATGCGGCAGGAGCGTTAGGTGCGTTGGTCGGCGCTTGCGCCGACGCCAATCCCGCGCTGCCGATCAGGGCGGCCGTCGCGACGGTCATCAAAAGCTTGGTCTTCATGTCATCCTCCTCGTTATCTGCCCGGGGCTTTAACGAGAAGCGACCAGCTCTGTTCCGTTCAGAAACGCGATGTTGCGTGAACAGCCGTTCATACGGAACATTTTGCGGAACAGGCGCGGAATTTTTTCAGATCACAGAGCGTCCGGTGTTCGTGCGCGATACGTATAGGCATGCGCTGCCGCGAACATCGCCCACATGATACCCAGCATCATCCAGAAATGGCGCCAGTGGTCGATATCGATGACGAAGGCTTCGCAGACGGTGCCAAAGAACGCGGAAAAGATCGCGAGATAGGTCCGCTGCCATGGCACGCGCACGAAGATCAGCTTGAAACCCATGATCACGGTGATGAACACGAGCGCGGGAAAGCAGACCCCTGCGATCCAGCCGCCCGACATGAACGCATTCAGGAATGAGTTGTGGGTGTCCTCGGGAAAGAAATTCGAGACTTGAAGGGGGCCGATCCCGAGCGGACGTTCGAGGGCCATCTGGAAGCCGAGTGCGTGACGCCCGAAACGTCCGAAGCGGCCGCTGTCATAGCTTTGCTGAAAGCTCGCACGCTCCTTGAAGAGGCCGCTAACCGATTCGAACGACAGCAACAGGACGAGAAGCAGTGCAGCGCAGATAGCCGCCGCGATCGCAACGGTCACGATGCGAGTGCGCTGAGCCTGCGAAGGCGTGGTGATATACATCAGTATCAGCATGAAGCCCGAGCAAGCCACCAACTGGCCCCAGGACGCGCGCGAGAAGGCCAGCAGCACGGCGAGGCTTACAATTCCCAGCCCAATCGCGCTGCGGAGTGACTTCCAGAAAGACTGCGTTACGACTGTTTGCAGCAGGAACAGCGCCGGCAGGATCAGGTAGGCGCCCAGCACGTTGGGGTCCTTAAACGTCCCGCGCGCACGGCTGTACAGCGTGAAGAGATCGTAGCCGCCGCTCCCCGCGAGATGGAAGTATCCGGCGATGCCGGCGAGGGACGCGATCAGGGCCCCAAAAATGAGGCCGCGTCGAAGGGATTCAAGTCTGTCGGCGGTGTCCTCGGACAGAACCATCGCGAAAAACAGGGCTGTGATAGCCAGGTACCAGGACGTGAGAATCCAGTTCAGAATTTCCTTTTTGTCCAGCAGGTAGACGGAGCAGATCGTATAGCCCATGTTGAGAAGGAACAGCAGGATCAAAAGCGGAATGAAGACTGGGCGCATCCGCAAGCCGGTGGCAAAGAAGAAGATGACCGACGCCAGCGTGACAAGTTCGTAAGGACTTGGTTCGATGAAAACGATCGCTCCACCGACGCCGACGGCCCACATCAACGCACGCTGGATCGCCGCGATGCGGGGCGGCGTCACGGTGGCGGGGAGAGCGTAGTCTGTCGCGGCAAGTGAAGCCATGCGAACCGGAATCCTCTTCGCGCCTTCTGCGCGTCAGGTCAGTGATTTGAGCACGATGCCAGAAAACGCTTCGCGCTTTCCAGCATCCTGATCAGTATGCGTTCTCGCCCTTGATGAGTGCGAACGGCGTCTTGAAGAGGATGTAGAGGTCGAAGAGGACCGACCAGTTCTCGATGTAGTAAAGATCGAACTCGACACGCTTCTGGATCTTTTCGTCGGTATCGACCTCGCCGCGCCAGCCGTTGATCTGCGCCCAGCCGGTGATCCCGGGTTTGACGCGATGGCGTGCGAAGTATCCGTCGACGGCCTCGTCGAACAGGCGGCTCTGTAGTTTGCCCTGCACCGCATGCGGGCGCGGACCGACCAGCGAGAGATTACCCTTGAAGACGACGTTGAACAGCTGCGGCAACTCGTCAAGACTGGTCTTGCGAATGAAACGGCCGACCCGGGTGACACGCTTGTCGCCCTTGGTCACGACCTTCGAGGCCAGCGGATCGGCCTGATCGTGAAACAGCGAGCGAAACTTGAAAACATCGATACGTTCATTGTTGAAGCCGTAGCGCTTCTGCAGGAACAGCACCGGACCGGGACTGTCGAGCTTGATCGCCAGTGCGACGAGCGCCATGACCGGCGCAAGCAGGACGAGAATGATCGCGCCGACGACGCGATCGAACGCCGACTTCAAGACCATGTCCCAGTCGGTGATCGGTTGTTCGAACACGTCGAGGGTTGGGACCTTGCCGAGATACGAGTAGGAGCGCGGACGGAAGCGCAGCTTGTTGGTGTGCGCCGACAAACGAATATCGACGGGCAGTACCCACAGCTTCTTCAGCATTTCCAGGATGCGGGTTTCGGCCGAAATGGGCAGCGCGAACAGCACCAGATCGATCCGGGTGCGGCGGGCGAATTCAACGATATCGTCGATCTTGCCGAGCTTCGGCTGCCCCTCGCAGGTTTCCAGTGCGCGCGAGTCATTGCGATCGTCGAACACACCGAGAATCTGAATGTCGGAGTCGTCCTGCGCATTGAGTGCACGGATCAGATTTTCGCCGTTCTGGTCGGAGCCGACGATGATCGTTCGCCGGTCGAGCCGTCCATCGCGGGCCCAGCGGCGAACCAGTGCGCGCAACACCAGCCGTTCCGCAAACAGTGCGGACAGTCCGACGAAGAAGAACGCCGAGAGCCAGACGCGGGAGATCGTGTCGCCAAGCTTAGCGAAGAAAGACGCCCCAATGAACAGCAGGAAAACGAGCGCCCATGACGATGCCATGCGCGTCATCTGGCGAAGCTGGCCGCGGAAAACTTGTACGTCGTAGATTTCAGCGGCCTGGAAGCTGATGACCGCGCAGGCGGCGACGCCGAACACGGCTGCGGCATACGGCCATGAAAAGCCGGCGCCCGGCATCACGTACCAGAAATACAATCCGAGCCCGACAACGCTGAGCAGCAGGAAATCAACGATCCGTACGACGCCGCTGATGACGACCGTCGAATAAGCCTTGCTGACCTTTTCGTTGGTCACCGCGAGGGCGGCTGGCGACAGCCGCTTGCGGCGCTCCGCCCGAGGCGTGCCATCGGCAGCGCTCATCGTGGCTGCTCCCGTGGCAGCGTTCATCATCGTCCGGACGTCGATCGGTTCCACGGCAAAATTTCCGTTGCTATGCCGTCATGTAGCGACGGGCCAAGGGGAACCAAGGTTCCCAGCCTCTTGCGTAGCCAACAAATCGGAAGAATTGGTTATCTCGATATAGATAGGTTAACGCGCGTTGAACGCGTCGCGATACCCGTTGAGCACGCCGTCAACCATCGCCTTCTGCGAGAAGTGAACGAAGATGCGTTCCCGCAGGTTCCGGGCGCGTTCGCGAGTCGCGTCCATGTTCGCCAGTGCGCTTTCGATTGCGTCCGCCATCGCGCCGATGCTGTTGGCCACGAACAGCCCGCCGGTATGCGGGCCAAGGATCTCCGGAATACCGCCGACGCTAGCGGCGATCATCGGGATACCGGCGGCGGCTGCCTCGATAACAACGTAAGGCATCGAGTCGCCGCGCGAGGGGACAACCAGCAGCTTGCCCTTGGAGAAACCAAAGCGAGCCCTTACGTGGCCGATAAACCGTACGGCCTCGCCGAGGTTCAGGCTGCTGACGAGCGCTTTCAGGGCCTCGGTCTCTTCGCCGTCGCCCGCGAGTGTCAGCGTGATGGGTTTCCCGTCGGCCCGAAGCCGGGCGACTGCCTGAATCAGCAAATCCGCGCCCTTGATCTCGCGGAATTCACCGACATAGACGAGATCGGTCGCGTCCTCCGAAACTGGGACCGGATCGAATTCGGATGCGGTTACGCCGTTAAACACACAGCGGATCAGGCCTGCGGGCTTGCCGATAACGCGCTGGTAAGTGTCGCGCGCAAACGCGCTTTCGAACAGAAACAGTTCGGTCCGGTTCATCAGCGCGCGTTCCATTCGCCCATAGACGGCGCCTTTGAGCGTACCCGGTGGATAGTGCAGGGACCCGCCGTGCGGGGTGTAGACCCGGATCGCCTTCTTCGATTTGCCCTTCATGCGCACGAAGGCACCGGCTTTCGCGCCATGCCCGTGCAGGACGTCCAGCTTGAGCGACCGGGCCAGGCGAAGGAAATGCAGCGACGTCACGCTATCGACGGGATGAGGTTCGCGACGGATGGCGAGACGATAGACACCAAGCTTGAGCTTGGGGCCGATCTCTTTCAGAGCCGCGTCAGCTCGCTCGCCGCCGGTGAGGCTATCAGCGAGAATCCCGACTGAATGCCCGCGTTCGGCTTGTCCAACAGCAAGATCCAGAATGTGACGGAAAATTCCACCGACGGGCGCGCGGACGGCGTGCAGGATGCGCAGCGGGGAGTCGGGCGTTTCGGGCATCGTCAGAACCAGCGTTCGGCGACAACGACCGTGTCCCCGGGTTTCAGGAGCGTACCAGGCGGTACGACAGCCTGAGCGGTACCAACTTCGCCCATCCGGGTTAATTTGATGCTGCTTCGCAAGGCGCGGGGCGTGAAGCCGCCGGCAATGGCGACGGCGCTCTCGACCGTCATGTTGGGCACATACGGATATTGGCCGGGCGCGGCGACTTCACCCAAAATGAAGAATGGCCGGTACGTTTCAACCTCCACCGCGACATAAGGTTCGCGCAGATAGCCATTCCTCAAGCGGGACGTGACTGCGGCGGCCAGTCCGTTCGGCGTCAGACCCCGTGCGTGAACCGCGCCGATCAGCGGCATCGTGATCGAGCCGCCTGCATCAACGGCGTACGTGTTGGTAAGGCCCTCTTGCCCGTACACGACGATGCGCAGCCGATCACCGGCGTTGAGGCGATAGGGTTCGTCGTGAGCGGCGTAGCTGTAGACAGGCGGGGCCGGCGTTGTTGCGACGCTCACGGCACGTATTGGCTGGACCAGACCATAGGCAACCGCATCAAGGCTGCCGTTGTCGATAACCGCCACCGGCGCAGCCGTCCGCATGCAGCCCGACACCACGAGCGCAAGGAGAAGACAGGTGAGGCGCGCGCGGCTGCGCTGCATGGGGAAATCCAAGTAAGTATAGATTCTGATTAAGGACTTTCATGGTTAATAAAGCGTAACGCGCGTGCTGCGTTGCAGCCAAAACCAAGGTCGCGAGCGCTCCGATTAACCCGGCAGCAACCTTAATAGACTGTAATCGCGCCGGAGAAGACCAGCATTCGATTCAGTGCAGTAGCGTTCGGTGGAGAGTGTTCGATGCGTTTTTCGTTGTGGCGTGACTGGATGAGCAAGATGCCGTTCCGGGCCACGGCTGATGTTGCGCCGGATCCTGCGCCAGTCGTCGCTACGCCTACGCCTACGCCTACGCCTACGCCTACGCCTGTAGCGCTGGTCGCCGCCCCCGAGCTTGGCGACATCGATCTTCGCGCGATCTGGGAAACGCTGGTCCGCAAGCGGATGTGGATCATCGTGCCAACGGCGCTCGCGTTCGTGCTGTCGTTGCTTGCCGTCAACATGATTACGCCGCGATACAAGTCCGAGGCGCGCATTCTGATCGACGGACGGGAGAACGTCTTCCTGCGCCCGAGCGGCGAACGCTCCGAAGAGCGCGGCAGCCTCGACGCCGAAGCCGTGACCAGTCAGGTTCAACTGTTGCTGTCGCGCGATCTTGCCCGCGAAGTGATCAAGGCGAACAAGCTTGCCGAGTTGCCTGAGTTCGATCCGGTCCTGCGTGGAATATCGCCGCTCAAGACGCTTCTTGGCCTGTTCGGCCTCGGTCGCGATCCTTTCAAGGTGACGCCCGAGGAGCGAGTGCTCGATGCGTACTACGACCGGCTGACAGCCTTTGCGGTCGACAAGTCGCGCGTGATGGTGATCGAATTTCAGTCGCGTGATCCGGACCTGGCGGCGCGTGTCACGAACTCCATTGCTGACGGGTATCTGGTGCTTCAACAGGCCGCGCGGCAAAATCAGGCTAAGGCGGCCTCGCAGTGGCTGCTGGTGGAGATCGAGAACCTTCGCAAGAAGGTTGCGGATGCCGAGGCGCGGGTCGAGGAATTTCGCTCCAAATCCAATCTCTTTATCGGCACCAACAACACTACGCTGTCGAACCAGCAGCTTGGCGAGTTGAATACACAACTTAACAATGCACGGGCGCTGAAGTCCGATGCAGAATCGAAATCACGCCTGATCCGCGAAATGCTTCAAAGCGGCAAGCCGATCGAAGCATCCGAAGTTCTCAATTCGGAGCTGGTTCGCCGTCTATCGGAGCAACGCGTCACCCTTCGCGCGCAGTTGGCCGAACAATCGTCGACGCTGCTCGGTGGACATCCGCGCATCAAGGAGCTGAAGGCACAGATTCTGGATATCGACCGCCAGATCCGCGAGGAGGCGAACAAGATTTCCCGTTCGCTGGAGAACGATGCCCGGATCGCCAGCGCTCGAGCCGACAGCCTCAACGGAAGCCTCGACCAGTTGAAGCGTCAGGCGACATCTAACAACGGACAGGACGTCCAGTTGCGGGCCTATGAGCGCGAAGCGAAGGCGCAGCGCGATCTGCTGGAATCGTATCTTGCGAAGTATCGCGAGGCAACGACCCGCGAAAATATCGACGCGGTCCCCTCCGACTACAGGATCATTTCCCGGGCCATCGTGTCGAATACGCCTGCTTTCCCGAAGAAGCTCCCGACCGTGCTGATTGCGACCATGGCGATGCTGATGCTGACCGCCGGTTACATTGCCACAGGTGAGTTGTTGCGCATGACGGTGCCGCGCCCGGTTGCCGCCGTGCGGGCCCCGATGGCGCCCTTACGCGATACGCATCCGCAAATGCCGGCGGGCATCATCGAAATCGAACGTCTGGTCGCGATGTTGCGTCAGGGTGGTGACACATCTCGAAAAGTCACCGTCATCGGCGCCCATCAGGATGAAAGCGTGACATTGGTTGCGCTGACGCTCGCGCGGCTGCTGTCGCGAAGCTCGAAAGTCGTGCTGGTCGATCTTGCAATGGCGTCCCCGACGCTGGCCGCGGTGTCCACCGACCCCGCGTCGCCCGGACTAACGGAATTGATGCAGGGGTCAGCTTCGTTCAGCGAGATCATTACCAAGGATCGTCTGTCCGGCGTTCATATTGTGGGAGCGGGGCGAGAAACCTCCCAGCGCCAACTGCTGCAGCTGCCGAGGATCAACCTCGCGGTCGATGCGCTGTCGCGAGCGTATGATTTCGTTGTGCTGGATGCGGGCACTGCCACAGACCTGCCTGCGAGTGTCATTGCTGCGCAGGCTCATGCCGTCATCATTCCCGATCCGGCAATCACTACGTCCGCGCGTGATGTGATGACAAGCCAACTGCTCGCGTCTGGCTTTGTCGGTGTGACAATCCTGGATACACCTTTGAAGGCAATGGACCTCGGCGCGCCGGGCGAACGGGTCGCTGCGGCCTGAGCTTTCGGGTCGAGATTACGATGAGCGCGAGATGGCGTTGCGCAGAAGCTGCGCCATATGCATGAGCGCGGGATTGTGTTTCACAAGCCGTTTGGCGTGGGTCAGCGACGACATGCCGAGCGCCGCGAACTTGCCTCGCGCGGTCAGCGGAATAAAGGCGTCGGTTAGCGGTTCGTCGTCCTTGCAGAACGTCATCTTGTACTCGTCCGATCCTACGCCGAAATCGAGCGAGCTGTAGCCGAGATCGCCGAAGTGATCGATCATGTAGCGCAGCAGGATCAGGCCGGGGCTATAGCGAGCATTTTCCGAGATCGTATATGTGTTGAACATGGTCGAAAACCGCTCGCCGTCCGCCACGCAGGCGAAGATCGAAATCAACTCTGCGTCGCATTCCAGTGCGTGAAGTTCGATGGCGCGTCCGCCATTCGGAAGTTTTGCAAGACATGCGTCACGGACGAACGCCTTGGTGGCTGGATCGGAAAAGATGTCCGGCAATTTTGAAAGCGCCATCCGCTGCGGCTTGATGACAAAGAAGCTGTCCAGCAGGCGGTTGATGTCGTCGTCGGTCGTCGCGACGAAATATCGATAGCCCGGAAGGGCCTGGAGCTTGCGCTCCTTGTTGCGCAATCGCCGCCTGGTCGATGTGGAGACGCGTTCTTCCGGCTTGCAACCGGGAACCATTGTCATCATCGGGCAGGGATTGGTCGACGGCTGCGCGGCAAGCGATGCCAGCGGGTTCGCGATATTGCGCCATCGTTTCGGCTGCTGCGTGAAGGCCAGCACATCGACGCCATCCGGCTGCATGCGAATGGCCGCGATCAGCGCGTTGAGTTCGGCTGCAGAGATTGTTTCCGCGAAGTCGCGACGCCACAGCGCCATGTTGAACGTCGGATGCTTGCCGCCCATGAAGCGGGCCACCTTTGCACCGTTCTCTCGGTAGATAACGAGCGGGAGCAGCAGCAGCGGCTGATTGTTCGCGTCGCTGGCAACGACGACGAGGGGCGCGGCGCCTTCATGCCTGCCAAGGCTTTGCTGCCAGGCATCGAGAAGCTCGAAGCGCTGATAGGGTGTAAAGAGAAAATCGGCTCCTTCAAACGCTCGCCAGCTTATCTCGGCCGCAGCCATGTCGCGAATGACATCGACGCGCGCGATGCGGTCCGCAACAGGATACGCCAGAGAGTTTGCGTCGGAGCCGTGAAGTTCTGCAGCCATGGCCATCAGAGGACCTGAATTCTTGGGCATTTCGAGATTTGCGGCTTTGGCCGACCTTATTCAAAGAAATGTCAACAAAGAGTAATGAGAATAAGGGCGTGACCGGACATCGGCTCGCGAGAAGGATGAACAAGTGCTGTTTCGGAGGCGCATGCTGGCGGATATGGGGCTGGAATTGGCCTATTTCAGCGGCCTGTCCCATATCCTTGAACGAAGAACCGGCGGAGCCGGGGCCATCCTCAAATTCGAACACGTCCGGCCGAAGCGTGCCGATCCGTTCCAGCCGCTGCGTTCGCGCGATATCACCCCGGAATTTCTCGATCGCGCGATCTCGGCGCTGAAGCGATGGAATGTTGATTTCCTGTCCATCGATGAAGCCGCTGAACGATCCCGGCAAGCCGCTCTTGCGCGCCGCTTCGTGTGTCTGACGTTCGATGGCGGTCATCGCGACTTCATGACCTTCGCCTATCCGGTGCTGTCACGTCATCGCGTGCCGTTCGCGCTGTATATTCCTACCGGCTTTATCGACGGCATCGGCAAGGCGTGGTGGCTCGCGCTGGAACAGGTTGTCGCGCGCAATGCCCGGATCGGGCTGCTGATGAACCGCACCGAACAGCATTTCTTCGCCGTCACCCTTGCGGAGAAGTATCAGCTTTACGACGTGCTGCACGCCTGGATGATGACCCTGTCGCCGGATGATGTTGCAATTGCAATCGGTGATCTGTGCGGGCGTTACGGCGTGGACCTCAACGCAACCTCACAGGGCGCAGCGATGAACTGGCAGGATCTCGTCAAGCTGGCGCGCGATCCGCAAGCCACAATCGGAAGTGCGACCGTCAACTATCCAAACCTCGCGCGGACAAAGGGCACAGCGGCCCTGAGAGAAATGACCATGGGCCGGACTGTGCTGGAAACCGCGCTCGATGGCCCGTGCCGGCATTTTGCCTATCCGTTTGGCGAGCGGGATTGCTTCGGCCCTCGCGAACTGATGTTGGCGCGGGAGGCTGGGTTCGTCAGCGCGGTGTCCGCAGGACCTGGCGTTGTCCGCTCCGATGGCCAGTCCGACCTGATGGCCCTGCCGCGGGTTGCCTGGGATGGCCGGCGAAACTCACTCCGGGCACTGCGTGTGGTCCTTTCGGGTCTCACCAGCAGAACACCGAAAACGCAAACGCCGGAGCTTGCCACAAACTACGGCTGAGGGTCCGGCCGCGACATCCATGCGATCAGCGGCATCGCGGGCAGGACCCAGCCCAGGCCGGCGACCACGTAGAAGATCGCCTGAGCCAGCTTCGATGCTGCCAGCCAAGGCGTCTGGGCGATCGCCATGCCCGCCAGCGACCAAACAATGACCAGCACCAGAAGGCCGATGGTTCCGATGAATTTTCGTGTGCGGATTGTCATAACAGAATTGTGCTGGTGGCTGTAAACACGCGGCTTGCGTGAAAGAGTGCGGCGACTATAAGGACCGCGCGAATTCATTCAAGGCTGCATTTTCGGATCATGACATCTATCGCGATCGACCCAGAGAAAAGGGCCGCAGGGATGCGGAGCGTGCGCGCGTGGCTGATCGTTGTCGCAGCTCTCGTTGTCTGTACGCTGATGGTCGGCGGCGCAACGCGGCTGACGGAATCCGGCCGGTCGATCGTCGAAGGGAAGCCGGTCACCGGCACCATTCCGCCGCTGACGGACGCCGAATGGAGCAGGCAGTTCGAGGCCTACAAGACCATTCCGCAGTATCGGGAAATGAACCGCGGAATGAGCCTTTCCGAATTCAAGACCATCTTCTGGTGGGAGTGGGCTCATCGGCTGCTGGGGCGGCTGATCGGCGCGGTATTCCTGCTGCCCTTTCTCTGGTTCCTGTGGCGCGGATTTCTGTCATCCGAACTCAAGCGCAGATTGTGGATCATCTTCGTGCTTGGCGGCGCGCAGGGCGCGGTGGGCTGGTGGATGGTGACGTCGGGTCTCTCCGGACGTGTCTCCGTGTCGCAGTATCGGCTTGCCATACACTTTATGCTGGCTGTCTTTATCTTCTCCGCGATCGTGTGGACGTTGCGTCAGCTTCAGGTTCGTCCACCGTCAGTTGCGCCAATTCGGGTGAAAGTCACCGGCAGGATTCTGCTGGCGCTGCTGTTCCTGCAGTTCTATTTCGGCGCGCTTGTTGCCGGGCTGCGCGCAGGCCGTGTGTTCAATACATGGCCGCTGATCGACGGTGCGTTTATTCCGTCGGCCGCGCGGCTGTTCTTCGAGCAGCCGTGGTGGCGAAATTTCTTCGACAACACGCTGACGGTTCAATTCACTCATCGCATGATCGCCTATGCGCTCGTTGCTCTGGCAATCGTCCATGCGATCGACGCGGTTCGGTCCCGGACAAGTCCTGCTGTTATCTCAGGCGCGCTCTGGATAATGGCGACGATGGTTTTTCAAGCCGTCGTGGGCATCCTGACGCTGCTTAATCAGGTTCCGATCGATCTGGGGTTGGCCCATCAGGCTGTTGCGATCGTGGTTCTCACGCTCGCGTTGTTTCACGTCGAGCGGCTGGGCGGGGCCCTGCCGGACAGGACGCCTGCCAAGCTTCGTCTTGTCACCGGCGATGGCGGCTGAATCGAACTATTCTAAAATTGTGGAAATGTCAGAAACCACGGATTACGAGGCACTTTCTCGATTCTCGACTCCGGTCACGATTTGGTGCGGTTCAAGCGGTCTTTAACTTCAATTTTCACCGCGATAGAACGGGCCACCACAAGGGGTCGAAGGTCTTTCATGTCCAACGCATTCGTTCAGGCTGCCGTCATTCTGCTGCGTGAGGGACTCGAGGCCATGCTCGTGATCGCTGCGCTCGCGGGTTATCTCAGGAAAGTCGGTGGTGCTCATCGCGTAACCGCGCTTTATGCCGGTGCGCTCGTGGCTGTTGGCGCCAGCTTAATCGCAGCGTGGCTGTTCGCAGTCCTAAACTCCGGCGAACACAACGATATCGTCGAAGGCGTCGTCATCCTTTTCGCCGCGGCATTGATGCTCTACGTCAGCGGCTGGCTGATGGTGAAGCAGGATCCGCGCGGCTGGCAGGATTATCTTGCAACCAAGGCGGACAATGCGCTCTCGCAGGATACGGCTTGGGCCGTCGGTGCGCTCGCATTTTTTGCCGTGTTTCGTGAAGGCGCCGAGACGGTGCTTTTCATCAACGCGCTGGCGGTGACCGAAGGCGGCTGGAGCGCCGGGTTGTTTGCAGGTCTCGGAGCTGCAACCGTTGCCCTTGCCGTGCTGTTCTACTTTATCAACCTGATCGCACAGAAGATTCCGCTTCGCCCGTTGTTTGTCATTACGTCGGCGTTTCTGTTCGCGATGGGCATCAAGTTCATTGGCGAAGCCATTCAGGAATTCCAGGAACAGAGCCTTGTGCCGGTCACCGAATTGAAGAGTTTCGGCTGGCTCCAGTCCCTCGGGCTCAATGCCACCCTTGAGGCAGTGTCGATACAGCTTCTTGTTATTCTTTTCGCGCTGGCGACATTCTCGATCGTGCAGCGTAACGCCCGGCTGACCCGCGAGGACAAGGCTAAAGCCGCCGCAAAGACCTGATTTTTCTGAAGTCCTTTTGCTCTCTCCAATTGAAAAACGCGGCGCCATGCCCGGCGCCGCGTTCTGCATTCTAGGGGCTGCTTGAGGTCTGTTAGGCTTTCAGCGCCTGGTCAAGATCGGCAATCAGATCTTCCTTGTCTTCGAGGCCGACCGACAAACGCACCACATCGACGCCAGCACCGGCTTGCGCCTTTTGCGCGTCGCTGAGCTGACTGTGCGTGGTCGAAGCCGGGTGGATGATCAGCGAGCGCGTATCGCCGACATTGGCCAGATGCGAGAACAATTTGACGTTCGAAACGAGGCTGATGCCTGCGTCGTAGCCGCCCTTCAGGCCGAACGTGAACACGGCGCCCGCGCCCTTCGGTGAATATTTGCGGGCGAGGTTGTGATAACGGTCGCCGGGCAATCCTGCGTAATTCACCCACGCCACGGCAGGATGCGTGGACAGCCACTCAGCCACCGCCTTGGCATTGTCGGAGTGCCTTTGTACGCGAAGGCCCAGCGTTTCGATACCGGTGAGGATCAGAAAAGCGTTGAACGGTGACAGCGCAGGGCCAAGATCGCGCAGGCCGAGAACACGCGCCGCAATGGCGAAGGCGAAGTTGCCGAACGTCTCTTGCAGCTTAATGCCGTGATATTCAGGACGCGGTTCGCTGAGGACCGGATAGCGGCCGTCGCGTGACCAGTCGAACGTACCCGCATCGACAATGATGCCGCCGATGGAATTGCCGTGGCCGCCGAGGAATTTCGTCAGCGAGTGAAGGACGATATCGGCGCCGTGATCGATCGGCTTGATGAGATAGGGGGACGCCAGCGTGTTATCGACGATCAGCGGCACGCCGGCCTTGCGTGCGATAGCCGCGATGGCCTCGATATCCGTCACTGTGCCGCCGGGATTGGCGATGGACTCGATGAAAATCGCTTTCGTCTTGGGCGTCAGCGCCTTCTCGAAAGTTGAAACATCGTCGGTATCGGCCCAGACCACGTTCCAGCCGAAACTCTTGAAGGCGTGATTGAACTGGTTGATCGAACCGCCATAAAGGCGGCGGGCTGCGATAAATTCATCGCCGGGTTGAAGCAGGGCGTGAAACGTTACCACCTGCGCGGCATGGCCTGACGCGACAGCAACCGCAGCCGTGCCGCCTTCAAGCGCGGCGACGCGCTCTTCGAGGACGGCATTGGTGGGGTTGCCAATGCGGGTGTAGATATTGCCGAACGACTGCAACCCGAACAGCGAGGCTGCATGGTCGGCGTCGTTGAATACAAAAGAAGTGGTCTGGTAGATGGGCGTCGCCCGTGCGCCGGTGGTGGGGTCCGGCTGCGCGCCAGCGTGAATGGAGAGCGTGGAGAAGCCCGGCAATCTTTCCGTCATGAGGTGTCCTTCTGAGCGCCGCGAACGGGCGTGGAGATAAATATGCTGCGGGTGGACGCGTCCGCCGTCAAGCCGTCAGCGGCGATCGGCCTCAACTGACAATGAACCTGAAGCTTTCGCAGTTACCCCGAAATGAACGTGCTGCGGCACGCCGGATCTAGGGCAGGTCGTTCTTGTCCTTGGCCGCACGGTCGGCGGCTGTTGTCGCTCCGCCGCTCACACTGCTGCGGTTGAGTGACAGCCGCATGTTGCTGGTGGGAATCGGGGCGCGCTTGGAACTGATGGTGCGGGAGTTGACGCCCAGCCATTGAATCTCCGATGTGAGGCGAGCGTACTCGATTTTCGGGCAGCGGTTCATCACCACTTTGACGCCCGCGGCTTCCGCCTTCGCCGCTGCAGCGTCGTTGCGAACGCCGAGCTGCATCCAGATCACCTTTGGCAGTACCGGCAGCGCCAGCGCGTCGTCGACAACTGCTGCGGCAGCATCCGAATTGCGGAACACATCGACCATATCAATGGGGCGGCCGATGTCTTTCAACGATCCGACGAACGGCTTTCCGACTAGACTCTTGCCGACCTGACCCGGATTGATCGGGATCATGTCGTAATCGCGTTCGACCAGATATTTGAAAGCGAAATAACTTGGCCGCACGTTGACCGGCGAAGCGCCGACCATCGCGATCGACTTCACGCTGGTCAGGATCGAGCGAATGTAATTGTCGTCATAAGCGTCGTGGTTCACTTTACATCCATCAAATGTTCATCGTCATTGCGAGCGCAAGCGAAGCAATCCAGAGCAACAAGAAAGAACTGGATTGCTTCGCCGCTTTGCTCCTCGCAATGACGAGCGCAAAATCTACCGGTCTTCCCACTTCGGATCGCGTTTTTCGATGAAAGCACCGATGCCTTCCTGTGCATCGCGCGCCATCATGTTCTCGGCCATAACCTGTGCGGCGTAGGTATAGGCGTCCGCAAGGTTCATGTCAGCCTGTCGGTAGAACGCTTCCTTGCCGATCTTCAGCGTGTATGCCGATTTCACGGCGATCTTGTTGGCGAGATCGATCGCGGCATCGCGCTCGGAACCGGCCGGGACCACGGTGTTCACCAATCCCAGTTCGAGTGCGCGCTGCGCCGAAACAGGCTCGCCTGTGAGCAGCATGTGCATGGCGTGTTTGCGGGGTACGTTGCGCGTGAGCGCAACCATTGGAGTCGAGCAGAACAATCCGATGTCGATGCCGGGGGTGGCGAATGTCGCCTTGTCGGATGCGACCGCGAGATCGCACGTCGCCACCAGTTGACATCCGGCAGCCGTGGCGACGCCTTGCACCGCCGCGACTACGGGCTTCGGCAGATGAACGATGGCCTGCATCATGTCGCTGCACGATTTCATCATGTGTTTGAAATAGGCGCGGCCTCTGTCCGCATCGGAGCGGCGTGCGGTGAATTCCTTGAGGTTGTGTCCGGACGAATAGGCAGGACCATTCGCGGCGATGACAACAGCGCGGACGCTTTTGTCGTCGCGAATGGAATCGAGCGCCTCATGGAGTGCTGAAATCATCGCTTCCGACAGCGCATTGCGGGTCGCAGGCGAATCGAGCGTCAGTACGACAATGCTGCCGACGGTCTCGCGCAAAAGCGGCGACGGCGCTTGTGAAACGGAGCGTGATGTTTGTGACGTCATGGTTTTCCGGCTCAGATTTCAGGTTCGCTTTTCGGTTCCGGCAGGCTCGCCATCGTGCTCACCCTAAGATACAAAACCGTCACATACGAGAGCAGCGCAGGACATACGTTCCATGAACAAGCCGAAAATGACCGTGGCAGAACTCGAAGCGTTTCTCCACAAGGAGTTTCCGCAGGCCTTCGCCAGCGGCGAAATCCTGATCGAGAGCGCCGACGGTGCGACGTGCCTGTTGAGGCAGCCTTACAGCGAGCGGATGCTTCGCCCCGGCGGTACGGTCTCCGGCCCCACGCTGATGGCGCTGGCGGACTTCGCAATGTACGTGGTGCTGCTTTCGGCAATTGGCCCTGTGGGGCTCGCGGTGACCACCAACCTCAACATCAACTTTCTGCGGAAGGGGCAGCCCGGTCAGGATGTGCTGGCGGCCGCCAAGCTGATGAAGCTGGGCAAGCGCCTCGCCGTCGGGGAAGTCAGCCTGTTATCAGGGACTTCGCCCGATCCGATCGCTCATGTGACCTCCACATATTCCATTCCGAATACTTAGTGATTTCACAGGTATTATAGCACCATATTTGCAAGTAATTGTTTTTACTTCATATTTTTTCGTCAAATGACATTGACGCGCGCGGGCGGGTTATCTAGAAACGCGCCAGTTTGGCGATTGCGCCGAACGTACAATTTCACGGATCCCTCACATGAAGACGTTTTCGGCAAAACCAGCCGAGGTCACCAAGAAGTGGGTGCTGATCGACGCCAAGGGTTTGGTCGTCGGTCGCCTCGCGACGTTGGTTGCCATGCGTTTGCGCGGCAAGCACCTCCCGACCTACACCCCCCACGTCGATTGCGGTGACAACATCATCATCATCAACGCGGCTCACGTCGTCCTCACCGGACGCAAGCGTGAGAACAAGGTGTACTACAACCACACCGGTTTCATCGGCGGCATCAAAGAGCGCACCGCAAAGTCGATCCTCGAAGGTCGCTTCCCTGAGCGCGTCGTCGAGAAGGCCATTGAGCGCATGATCCCGCGCGGCCCGCTCGGTCGGGTGCAGATGGGCAACCTGCGTGTTTACGGCGGTGCTGAACATCCGCATGAGGCGCAACAGCCGGAAACGTTGGACGTTGCATCGATGAATCGCAAGAACATGAGGGCCGCATAATGTCCGATACCATGCAGTCCCTCGACCAGCTGTCCGCGCTGAAGACCGCGGCGCCAGACGCTCCGAAGTACGAGAAGAAGGTCGACAAGCAGGGCCGCGCCTATGCCACCGGCAAGCGCAAGGACGCCGTTGCACGCGTCTGGATCAAGCCAGGCTCCGGCAAAATCGTCGTCAACACCCGCGAGGTCGAGGTTTACTTCGCTCGTCCGGTGCTGCGCATGATGATTCAGCAGCCGATCGTCGCCGCTGCCCGTCAGGACCAGTACGACGTGATCTGCACCGTCGCTGGTGGCGGACTGTCGGGTCAGGCTGGTGCCGTGCGTCACGGTATCTCGAAGGCTCTGACCAACTTTGAGCCGGATCTGCGCGGCGTCCTCAAGAAGGGCGGCTTCCTGACCCGCGACTCGCGCGTCGTCGAACGTAAGAAGTACGGCAAGGCAAAGGCCCGCCGGTCCTTCCAGTTCTCGAAGCGCTAATCGTTTCGTTCAAATTTTCCGCAATCGCGGGACAAAAGGGCGCCTTCGGGCGCCCTTTTTGCTGTTCCAGATACAGCCGAATTGCAGCGATTTTTCCCGAAAATTTTGTGACCGCCGCAAACGGAGTTCCAAGACACCGTTGCTAGCCTCCACGATGGCTGAGGGGGCTATTCCGGCTCCGTCTTATTTTAGCGCTGCATAGAAAATGCCAGCTGGCACACATTTGTCTCTCGACATTTCGACGCTCTATCTCGTGGCCACGCTGGCGGCGGCGTCGCTTGGCGTGATGCTGCTGTTCTTCTGGCGTCAGGAGAAGATCGCCGCACTCGGCTGGTGGGGCGCTGCCTATATCCTCGGTGCGGCGTCGGTCGCGCTGTGGACGGTGGGCGGAGCTGAACTTGGCTGGGAGCTTTCGCTCGCGGTCAACGCTGTGGGCTTCGTGGCTTGCGGTCTGGTATGGGATGCGGCGCGGGCCTTTCACGGCCGTCCTGCCAGCTGGATCGGCGTGATCGCCGGGCCAGCGCTCTGGATTGCGGCTGTTGTGGCGCTCGATCCAATCGATCCAGAAATCCGGATGATGCTCGGCGCCGGCATCGTCGCCGTCTATGCCGCGCTGACTGCCGGCGAGTTGTGGCGCGAGCGGCGCAAGAGCCTGCGCGCACGCTGGCCGGCGATCGTCGTTCCCGTGATGCACGGCGTCGTTCTGATGCTGCCGATCGTCCTGGGCGACATGTTCCGGCCCGGCAGTGCAACGAGCATGGGGCAGGTCTGGGTCGCGGCGTTCGCCGCCGAACTGGTTCTCTATGCCGTCGGAACGGTGTTCATCATCTTCATGCTGGTCTCCGAGCGCACGGTCAGCGCCCACAAGACCGCGGCCTCGGTCGATCCGCTCACGGGTCTGTTGAACCGGCGCGGCTTCGGCGAAGCGACATCGCGCATGATCGAGCGTGAGGCCAAGGCGGGACGTCCCGTGACCGTGATGATCTTCGACATCGATCACTTCAAATCGGTCAACGACCGGTTCGGCCATGCCGCAGGAGATGACGTGCTGCAGGTATTCGCCAATGTCGTCGTCGGATCGTTGCGTATCACCGATCTCGTCGGCCGGGTCGGTGGCGAGGAATTCGCGGCGCTGCTGCCGTGCTCGATCGAGGAAGCGCTGCTCGCGGCGGAGCGGGTGCGCGAAGCCTTTGAGACGTCAGGTGTGGCGATCGATGATGCGCCGCTGGAAACCACAGTCAGCATCGGCGTTGCTGGCGGTCCCGCAAACACTGAGCTCGAAGTGCTGATGGCGTCGGCCGATACCGCGCTCTATCAGGCCAAGCGTGGCGGCCGCAATCGCGTGGAAGCCGCGATGGAGCAGCCCTTGTCGCTCGAGAACGCCCGGCGAAATCTTGCGAAAAGCGCTGTTCGGCAGCCTGCTGTTGGCGAAGCCGGCCGCGCAGAGCCAGCGATGGAAATTCGCATCTAAACGTCAGATGGATTGCTAACCATCTGTTTACCATGCGCGCCTTACCATGCCGCATGACCATCGCAAGCAGCCACGATTCACAATCCGATCTCACCGCACTTGAGGCGAGCGCTGCTTCCGCGCGCGCGGGCTTCGCCTGCATGTTCTCGACGTCGGATGAATACGAGAACGCCCTGATCACTGCGCGCCGTGCCGAGGGCCGCTACGGGTCGTCGTCATTCGACTGGCAGCCGGTAGTGCTTGGCGGCTGCACCCTCGTGCTGCTGGGCGTGCTGGTGACATTCCTCTGAGGGTTGATAGCTTCGAGGTATCGACATGGAAGGGCACCCTTGGTGCCCTTTGTCTTTTCCGGCCGGTGATTTTGCGCTAGAGCCGCTGGGTAACCAGAAAGGGCGGAAGACCATGATCACCGAAATTGCACAGATCGAAATCAAGCCGGGCAGCGAGAAGGATTTCGAGGCGGCCATCGCCAAGGCGCAGCCTATTTTCCAGCGCTGCAAGGGCTGGAAGAGCTTCGAACTGCATCGGTCGATCGAGAAGCCCTCGCGCTATCGGCTTCACATCAAGTGGGAAACTCTCGAAAATCACACAGTCGATTTCCGCGAGTCCGCCAACTTCACCGAATGGCGCGCGCTGGTCGGTCCGCATTTCGCCTCGCCGCCGGACGTCGAGCACACCAACACGGTGACGAGCTTCTAGTTCAAGTTTGTAGCCTCAAACCGTCATTGCGAGGAGCGCTTGCGACGAAGCAATCCAGTCCTTGTTTACAAAGCTGGATTGCTTCGCGCCGACCCGTTGGCTCGCAATGACGAAGGCGTTCGCATCAAGCCATCTTGAATTCAGGCTCGCGCTCCTCGTCCTCTTCGCGCAGATACGTGGTGATGACCTTCACAATGGCCATCAGCGGCAACGCCAGCGCAAGTCCCCACAGCCCGAACACGACGCCGAGCAGGATCTGGAACGCGAACAGCGTCGCCGGCGGGATGTCGAGCGCCTGCCGCTGGATGATCGGCGTCAGGATGTAGCTTTCCAGCGCGTGCACTCCGAGGAACAGCACGAAGGCGCTGAACGCTGCGACCCAGCCCGAGGCGAGGCTCGCCAGCACGATAATCAGCCCGCCGATCAGCGCGCCGACGGTCGGAATGAACGCGAGCAACCCGGCCTGTATGCCGAGGATGAACGCGCTGTCGATACCGATGATCGACAGGCCGATCCATGTCACCATGAACACGGCGGCCATCGTGATCATCTGCGCGATCAGCCAGCGCTCCAGCGTGTCGCTGATCCGGTCGACCACGACGGTCACATTGGCGCGATGACGTTTGGGCGACAGCGCCAGCAAGCCCCTGCGATAGACGCTGGGCTGCGCCGCGAAGGACAGGCCGAGGAACAACACGATGAAGAAGTTTCCGACCGCGCTGACCGTGCCGAGCAACAGCTTCAGCGTCTGGCTGACGATGGCGCCGCCGCCGGAGGCGAGGGCGCCTGCGCTCGGCAGGTTTTTCGGCAGGCCCGGCGGAGGGGTCGGGGCGGCGGTCGCCGGCCCCTCAGCGGTGGCGACCGCAGCCGCTGTCGCGGTGGGATTGCCAAGCTCGAGATAGCTGGTGTCGACGCCATGCTGTTCAAGGAAGCTTTTGACAGTCGCGAGCTGCGACTTGAGTGTGTTGCTCAGGACCGCTGCCTGCCGGGCGATAGTCGAGCCGCCGAGAAAGACGACGCCGGACAACAGGCCCGCCAGCACGACGCAGACCAGTGCAAGGCGGAGTGCATGCGGTCCGCCCATGACCTTTTGCAAAAGATGCGTCATGGCGGTGAGCGCGACGCCGAGCAGGATGCCCGCGAACACCAGAAACAGCGTCGCCGCGTAGTACCATGTGAATAGCAGGAAGGCCGCGAAGGCGACGACGCCGATGCCCCCCACGGCGATCGACCAGGCAAGGTCGCCACGGGTCTGAACTCGGGTCTCGATGGGGGCTGACACGTGCGGTCCTCGTGCGTTATTTCCGTGCCAGTCTTTCCCGAAAGGCCGCGCCGGATCAAGAGAAGATGGCGTGACAGCCGCGCGGCCAGCGCTTAATCCAGACCGCCGCGCAGCCCGGCTGCGCAGAATCAAAGGTCTCGCCGTATGAAGTTCAGGAAATGGATCGGCCTTGCTGTGCTGCTGGCGGCGCTGGTGATCGGCGAGCGGATCTATCTTCACCGGCCTGACCACAAGTACCGCCTCACGGTCGAGGTCGAGACGCCCGACGGCGTCCGGTCGGCATCCGGCGTGTTCTCGGTGCATCCCAACCGCGCCTATGGTGGCTCGGGAAGCGGACCGGCCGGGCCTCGCGTCAAGGGCGACGCTGTGGTTGTCGATCTCGGCAACGGGCGAAATCTCGCAATGCTGCTGCTCCACGGGATCAACCCGGCTGAAACCGACGGCATGAGCTATCTGCCGATGCGTGCGTTCGCCGCGGCGGGACGGCGGATCGATTTCCGCGATGTGAAGCGGCAAACCGACATCGTCCCCGTCGCGGGTGATCTGATCCCGACGTTGGTGACGTTCGCAGATGCCGCGAACCCTGCGTCCGCGCGCGCGGTCGATCCTGCTGGTCTGCCGGCGACATTCGGGCAGGGGTTCAGGCTGCGCGGGATGTCGCTTCAGATCGTGGCGTCCGGACTCTGGCCGCTGGATTTCGGCGGCGCGCTGGGCGAGCCGGTAACGCGGCAGATTCAGACGCAGTTGCCGTGGTCGAACGATCCGGCGAAAGCGGCTGTGGCGCTAAGTGCTGCGGGGATCGTCGCCGTGCCGCCGCCGGATGCAGGCTTCAGTCCGGTGCAGGCGTTCCGGCGGGAGTAGCTGGCGCGTTCGGCTTCACTTCCACACACGCATCTCGCGTCGGTCGTCCCCGCGAAAGCGGGGACCCATACTCCCTGAGTTCTCGGTGAGTAGAGATGCTGGAGCGATCTTCTCGCCATCATTGCGTCATTTGGTGGTTATGGGTCCCCGCTTTCGCGGGGACGACATTGCATATGTAGCGTTCGTCGCGCGCTGTTCACAGGTTGTCATCACCGGGCGCCTGTCCTCGACTTGATCGGGGATGTCCCGGTGATCCCGGTCAGGTGAGCACTGTGCCTTCGTTATCGGGACGGCCGGGACGAGCCCGGCGATGACATTGGATATGTGGGTGCATTCAGCGACCAATGGCGCGTTTTCCGATTCGGTTTTCAAACAGCCACTTCATTCACGCACGCGTCATTGCTCCCGCGCTACGCGCGAGGTGAGCTTTTAGTTCTGCCCCTCAAACGCGCGCGAGGCTTGCCTCGTTCGCGCCTCTTAAAAAGGTGAGGGGCATGGAGCGCCGCGAGGCGCACCTTGTCTTTGTTTCGCTTCCGGCACCGCTTGCGACACGATGAACCTCCGGAAGCGCATCGCCTTGCGGCGCTCCATTGCGGCGATATTGGGCGAGAGGACCGTACTACCGGGTGAGGACGGGGGAGTTGATCGACCCCTGATCCGGCCGGCTTTCGCCGCCTTCATCCCGCACCGCGTCCAGCCGCGAACGGCAGAGCCACGTAGTTGGCCCGGACGGTGACCCCGCAGACCAGCTTGCGCAGTCTGCGTTTATCGCGCCTCCCGGACGACGTGTGTGCGAGACACGCGCGCAGGCGCCGCATCCTGCTCCGCTTCAAAGCGCCCTCGAGAAGCGCCCCTCACGAACAGGACGTCTCGAACATAAGAGAGGTTCAGAGCGCGGGGATTGGTATCCCCATCACGAAATGTTTCGAAGGACTGTTCCGAACCTCTTCGGGTCGTCCCCGCGAAAGCGGGGATCCATTGACGTTTGTGAAACGTAACGATGTCGCGTCATCCTGAGGTGCGAGCCGCGCTTGCGGCGAGCCTCGAAGGATGCGCAGCCGCACGCCGTCGTCCTTCGAGGCTCGCAAAGGGGCTCGCACCTCAG
>JAUSAX010000018.1 GCA_030652315.1 Afipia sp.
CACCAGGCAAGAAAGCCGATCTGCAGAAGCTCGTGGGTGGCTGTAATAAGCGTGATCACGCCAAGGGTGTGTTCGTTGACGACATGGGTCCAGACCACCATGGCGATCAGCTGGAACAGCGGGCCGATGATCTGCGCGGGCATATAGAGGAGCGTATGTTTCAAAAGCATGATCAGGCTCCCAGCCAGCGCAAGGTGCGGGACGGCGCGACCCGCCGGATCGTCAGCAAGGCCATCACACTGACGACCGTCGTGATGACGTATGTCGTAACAAAATCCGGAAACGCGCCAAACCCGAGCAGGGAGGCGTGGTCGCGCAATGTCATGACGATGAAGATGTGCCAGAGGTAGATGAAGTAGCTTCCGGATCCGATCGTCGCGAGAAACGCGAGGCGCGGTTGAAAGGCCAGGAGCAGAATACTGAACAGCGCGGCGTAACCGAAGAAGGCAATGGAATCGTAGTCGGCGGAGTCGCCGAGGCTCGCGATTCGGACTGCTGCGTAGATGAGATAGGCGATCAGGGTTGCGCCGAGGATCATCGAGCGCGTATCGCGCAGCGCAGATTCGCCGCCAGCCTTGCCGAACAGGACTCCCAACGCCGCGAAGGAAAACCAGAATGGGATATCACGCAGGCGTGCTTCCTGAACGAGCGATTCAGAGAGGCCGGCGCGCAGCAACAGCGGATCGAGATAACTTCCGGCAATCAGCCCGAACGCGATCGACAGACCGAGAAGAGTAACCAGCCGTTGTGAAGTATCCTGGGTGTCGATGTGAGTGCACCGAAAGATCAGCCACAGGCCGGCCGTGCACCCGAGATAGACGAACACGTAGTAGTAGACGAACACGTAGGCGAGCAGGAATCGCGCCGCCGTTGTCGTGACGCGATGATCCATCGCCGGGTTGTGCCAGGCCATGTAGACGTAGGCGGCGGTGAAGGCGATGGCATAGGGAACAAGCGTCGCCATGACCCGCTTCCCGAGCGGAACGCGATTCGAGCGCGCGGTCAGATATCCGGATGCGAACAGAAAGATCGGAACACATGGCCGCAGCGCCGCGTCGATGATTGTCGCCCATGACGCATCGAGCGGCTGCGGCAACGAATGAATGCCGATTACCATCAGGATAGCGATGCCCCGTATGGTGTCGATCGCGGAATCGCGGCTGGCTGGTTGGGCCTGTGACGAGATCCAGTTGTCCGGAATGCGTGCGGCCACCGTCATTGTCATCGGGCGCCCCTTTGCGAAGATCCGGCAGGGACGGTTGCCACAGTGCTGGGCGTGAATTTACGATCGAATGCGCTGTTGAGTGTGCGGCGTAACGGGGTTTCAAAGAAACGGTAAGACAGAATGCTCGCTGCTGCGAGCATCGCCGCTGCCACGGGCAGCAACGCCAACTTTCCTTCCGGAGCGCTAACCAGATAGCGCGCCCCGACAGTCAGAACGATGGTGGCGATGGGAATATGAAGCATGTAGCACGAGTAAGCATATGCGGAGGCGCGGTCGAACCGCAGGCGAGACAGGATGGTGCGTGTCTCGGACACATCATGCTGGATCGCGAGCACCGCGATTGCATACACAGCGATAAGTGCCGCCATCTCGGGCAGCAGCCAGCCCAGAAGAATGAAAAGCGCCAGGCCTGTCGTCAGAGCTCCGGGGAGAATAGGCCAGCGCGCGATCTGATGCCGGAACACATAGCAGGCAACGCCGAGATTGAAGCCGGGCAATGCTCTGAAGATGCCGCCCTGGTTGATCCATTCAGCCCAGGATACGCTCCCGGTTGCGGCGACGTAGACGCTGTTTGCCAGAGCGGGAAGCACCACAAGCGGAATCACCAGCGCCTTGCGCCGCGCGGCCAGAAGCGCCGTGATCGGAAAGAGGAGATAGCAGAACATTTCAGCCGATAGCGACCAGCTTGGGAAGTTGAAGGTCAGCCGTTGTCCGTCGAAAGCGTGAAGCAGCAGAAGCTGCGCGGGAACGTCGGACAACGGGTAGCGGGCCGGATTGTCGGTCTTGGCAAGCCCGAAATATGCGGCGGCGGCAATGGCCAGATAGAACGCCAGTGTTGCCAGATGAAGCGGATAGATGCGGGCCAGCCGGCGCCACATGAAGCGCCCTACGGATAAGAGGTCGCCGACCTTGCCGAGATACTGGCTTGCGATGACAAACCCTGACACCACGAAGAACAGATCGACAAACAGATTGAAATGCAGGGTGTGACTGACCATGAAGCCCCCGGCAGGATGATCCTTCACGTAGTCGGCATAATGCAGAACGACGACGGCGCACGCGGCGATGATCCGCAGCCCATCCAGATGCCGCATGCTGTCTTTTGGATTCTGCAATGATCGCCCTCGGATTACGTGCGCCAGACAAAGTTTCTCGTCAGGGTGTAATGCCCCGACCTTTGGGATCGTGAGACGCGTGCGACCGGGCCGCGCGTATCTGTGTTTGGGACAGCGTCGCGATCAGGTCGATCACCGCGCCCCGATCGGTTGACGCCAGCGCATTCCAGCGCGCCAGATTTTCTGCGCCGCGTGCTGCAAACGATGTTGGCCATTCCGGTTCGGACAGAGCAGCGGTGATCGTGCCGGCGGCGGCAGCGGGATCGCTGGGATCGATGAAGATGCCGGATCGGTCCAGCACCTCGTGGAAAACAGCCGCATCGGGTGCCACGATCGGAAGACCCGCATATTGAGCTTCCAGCAACGGCAGGCCGAGGCCTTCCTCGTGAGACGTGCAGATGAAAACGTCAGCGCTCTGAAGAATCTGGCGGACCCGGTCACTCGGCTGATATCCGTGCAGGACCACGCCGGGGCTTTGTTCCAGGATATCCCAATCGTCTCCCCAGCCGCGCCGTCCCACAATCTCGAGTGTGGCGTCGCCAAAGCCTTGTCCGCGCAGCGCTGCGACAATTTGGGCCGCGGCCACGAAGTTCTTGCGCGGCTCTACGGTGCCGAGCGCGACGAGGCGAAGCGGTGACGATCCATCGGCGCTTTTGGCGCGGCCATCTGGTCGCAAATCGAACACGTTACGGACCGGCGGGCGATAGAGTGTGATCTCGGCATCGGGCCGGCAATACGCGGCGAGCTTGCGCTTCGTGTCGGCGGAATTGACGAGAAAGCGAGGATAACTCCGCACCGCGAGCCTGAAGGAAGGCGCCATGTAAAGCCGTGCGCGCGTGTTGAGATCGGCGCGGCGGGACAGCAGAAACATGTCGTGAATGTAGGGAATGACGCGCGCCGCGAATGGCTGCAGCAGCGGGCTTGGCGGAAAGCCGGGACATAGCAGGATCGATGACGGATCTGTCAGCCGCAACGGCAGTCCGAATGTCTGCGTTGCGATCATCCGCCCAGTGCCACGCGCCGTTACAGGGGTGACGTCAAGCGGCGCAAGCGCCTCCGGGGAGAACAACTCAAGCGTGATGCGTTCCAGGCCGGTGACGTGACGCCCGAGATGGGTGTGATCGACATAAACGGTCATGTGAGTCCAATCTGAAAGATCATCGCTGAATCCGGATTGGCTTGCCGGCGCCAGTCCGCGCCGCTGGTGTGGCGCCGGATGGATCGCGCGGCAGCAGAAGCGTGATGAGGATGATGAACTGGGCAAGCTGGATATTTTTGGACGAGAAGCTGACGGAGCTTGCCGCGATCACCAGGATCAGCAGAACGATCGCCCACACCGCGGGGTGCGCGCGTCTGATAATTTCCACAAAGAGGCCGATCAGGCCGATGGTCAGCAGAATGGTGTGAATGAGGCCGAACTGGACAATGCAGGAAATCCAGAAGTTCTCGATTCCATAGTTGAGGCCGAGCTGTGTCTGCAATGCATTCACGCGGGTGGGATCGGGCCCCAGTATCAGCTCATGCCAGTCGAAATGGGACAGCAGGTTGAATGTCGCAAAGCGCGCCAGCGCGCTGCCTTTGTCTGATGAAAAGCGCAGCAGCATCTTGTCGAAAATGCCCAGATCGAATGCTGCGAAGATTCCCGCGGCCGCGATAAACAGCAGACAGAGAGTGGCGATCACCGTTGGAAGCGAAATCCGCTTTCCGCGCAGGATCAGCCAAACTTCCCGTGCTGCGACACAGCCCATCAGCAGCAGCACTGTGACCAGAGCGGTTCGTCCCCCGAACGCCATCAATGACCCGAGACAGAATGCAATGAGCGACGTGCGAAGCATGATGTTGGGGCAAAGTGCGGGGCGAAGAACCAGCGCGAGAATGTATCCGCCCACAAGGCCCGACGCGGTCAGCGGGTGTCCGAGCAGTGCCGAGGAACGCCATTCCCCAACGACCAGCACGTCGCCGAGTGTCAGGGGAATCAGCCGATGGCCGGAAAAATATTCGTAATAGCCGAGACAAACATTCAGCAGGATGGTGAGATGCGTCGCCCAAACCAGCGGCTTCCGCTGCATCGGCGACAGACGCCAGATGACGAGGCACAGAACGACCGGAAGAAGGAAGGTGTCGATGATGACGGTGAACGGACGGTTCAATACGAACATCTGAACGAGCAGGAGTAGCCAGCACCCGAGATAGAGAAGAATGAGCTTCGATCGGGAGAACATGCGGTCGATGTCGCCGACCGGGTCGGCGTTACGCAGCAGCAGAAGCCCGAAGGCGAGAAATGTCAGGCCGGTTGCCGGGTGAAATTTCTCGTAGAAGCCGCCCCCCGCGGTCAGGTAGTGAATCTTCCAGTTGGTCAGCATCGCCGACGACAGCGTGAATGTTGCGGTCACCGCGAGCAGCAGCAGCGTGATAATCATGCGGTCCACGAACGAGCCAGCCCTCGCGATTTCGCGGCCCGGTGCGGAGGGCGGTCGCTGGAAGCCCGTTCTGACGGTTGCGGCGCGGTACGAGGGGAACGGGCCGCTCACCGGAATCGCGGTTGCGATTCGAGCCATCGGTTCGCGCGCCTTCATTCCGCAGGCCCAGGCTTCAGCGCGACACTGCCGTAAGGCTTGAGGTACGCCGAGCTGCGATAGTAGTCGTAGAATCGCAGCCGGCTGAGATCGACCCGGGTCAGCACGGTGCCCAGAATCTTGTCATGGACAGGGGACAGCAAATTGACGGTGTGTGAGATGACCTCTTGAGGAGTCTGATCCCATCCCATGGCAAGAATGATACGGTCGGAAAGTTCAGCCAGCGCGCGGCCATCGACCAGAGGCACCAGCGGCGGTGAATCGATGATGATCAGTTCATAGTGCTGGCGCAGATGGTCGAGAATTTCGACGATCCGCTCGGAGAACATCAACTCCGTGATGATATCGACGTCCTTCACGGCCGGTGAAGGCAATATCGAAAGACCGGAACTCCGGTCCAGCAGAATGGCCCGGTCAAGGGATACCTCTCCCGTTGCGACCTCCATCAATCCTGCGTCGGCGTGCGGTGAGAGCGCCCGCGTCAGCTGGGGATTGCGCAGATCGCCGTCGATCAGAAGGGTCTTGATGCCGAGCGTCGCCAGCGATAGGGCAAGATTGGCTGCAAGCGTTGTCTTGCCCTCGTTATCGAGCGCCGATGTCACCAGCACGACTTTCAGCGGCTGGATCCGCATCGTGCGCTGAATCGCGAGGCGAACGGCGCGGATCGCCTCCGCAAAGAAGGTCCCCGGCTCGTCGATGGCGTAGCGCATCAAGGGCGGCTGCAGTGCGGGTGGCAGCAGTCGCACCGTTCGCGGATCGTAGCGTCCGAGTTCATCCCTCCCGCGTTTCGCGCGGGCGGCAAGTTCGCGCGTACCGATCAGCGGAACCGCGGCGAGCGCCGGAACACCGGAAACCGCTTCCGCTTGCTCAAGCGTTTTGATGCGGCGGTCGAGGTAATCGGCAAGGAATGCGACAATGCATCCGCCGCCGACTCCGATCATCAGGGCCAGACCAAGGATCAGCATGGTCTTGGGCGAAGATGGCCTGATCGGAATGCTCGCCTTCGTCACCACGCGGGAGTCAGGCATTTCGAGACTTTCCTGCGCAGACGTCTCCTTGTATCGGGCCAGGTAGGATTCATAGAGCGTGCGGTTGGCCTCGGCCTCCCGCTGCAACTCGTGAAGCCGGACGAGGGCCTGACCGGAGGAACTCGATACGCCCTGAACCTGATCGAGGCTTTGCTGCAACGATGCTTCGCGAGACTTGGCGACATCGTAGTCATGCTGCGTGCTGTCGAGAATGCGGCGAATTTCCTCGTTGATGAGGCGCTGGGTGTCCTTCAACTGCGCCCGGATATTTGCGACGAGCGGATGCCGCGCGCCGTACTTGCTCGAAAGGTCGGCTTCGTTCTTTGCGATGTCGGCATACTGCGTCCGCAGCTTGGTAATCATCTCCGAGGTGATGGCGGCGTTGATGCCACCAGGATCGCTGCCGGATTTGGTCAGCTGCTGCACCTGGTCGTACTTCGCGCGTGCTTCGGCGGTTTGCACGCGGGCAGCGATCAGCTTGTTGTTGAGGTCCGTGATCTGTTGATCGTTCACCGTGACGCCCTGCGCCACGGCGAGGTTGTTGGCGGAACGGAAATCCTCGACTGCCTGCTCCGACGCGACGACCCGCGTTTTCAATCCTTCGATCTGGCCATTGAGCCAGCTCGCAGCGATTCTGGTCGCATCGTACTTGGCGCGGACTTGTTCCTCGAAGTAGCTTTCGGCAATCGCGTTGGCAATGGCGGCGGACTTTCGGGGCTCCTCAGAACTCACGCTGATGTCCACGAGAAAGGTGGTGCCCTGCCGGGTCACCTTCATCCGCCTCTGAAGTATCTCTACCGATCTTGCCCTCGCGGCATCCTCCGGGCCTGCCCCGGACGCAGGGCCGCTGCTGCTGAACAATCGCCTGACAGGGTCGAGGAGGCCCGGCTTCGGTCTGAATTCAGGATCAGCGGTCAGCTTGAGCTTATCCACCACGCGTTGCAGGATCGCGACGGACTGGATCAGCAAGGCCTGACTCTCGATGGTGGCGTCATCGGTGCCGAAATTGGACAGGACCGTCTGGCTGCTGTCCACCACGTTGGCGCGGCGAGGGTCCACGAGAACGGTAGACGTTGCCGTATATAGAGTGCTGGCCGCGGCCAGATAGAGCAGTGCGAGCGCAATCAGAGACAGCGGCGCGGCGGCAACCGTCTTCCAGCGCCGGCGCAGGATGCGCGCCATCTCGCGCAGATCGACAGTGGGCTTCTGCCATCGTCCTGTTGCAGCGCCGGCAGGTTCATCCAGGGCCTGAAGCTCGTAGTCAGAACTGCGCTGTAACATTGATTCCTACCTGATGTTTGTCGAAGCTGAAGGCGGGGATATCGCTGTTACGGTCGGTGTATCGATGGAAGACGGAAATGGAGCCGTATCGATTCATCAGGTATTTGATACGCGCATCGGACGTCGTGACTTTGTCCTTGCGCTGCTGTCCAAAAAAACGGTCGTTCTCATAGCCGCCAGCGAGCGACACGATCACGTTACGCCGCAGTTCGTAGTCGATACCGAGTTGGAACGCGTTTGCGAGCACGCCGGTTGAGCTGGTGTTGGATGTTTCCGTTACGATCTGTTCCGCCTTGAAGTGGACGTCGAGCATACGGGTCGGGCGCCAGGTCAGCATCGCGCGATAGGAAGGGCCTTCGATGGAGCCGATGGAGGCAGCATCGAAGCGTTGCTGGACGTAACCCGCGCCGAATTCGCCACTGAGCAGATTGCCAAACCCGACAGTGAAACCGGACAGAGCACGGTATCCCTGAGAGTCGAGCGTTTGAGCAGGCGTTCCGCGGATGTTGCGTTGATTGCCTTCGACTCCTGCGAACCATCCCAGAACGGGCGAGAACGCGTAGTCGACGCGGCCGTGAAGCGAGTAGATCTGACCGTCGCGGCCGTCCTGATTGATGATCGACCCGTCCTGCGCTCGCGTTTGCCCGTAATCATAGGAATCGACGCGCATGCCGACCGATGTGGTTAGGCGATTGAACTCCTTGCGAACGGTCACATCGCCGGAGAACAGATCGTAAGGGGTCGGCGAAATGGCATTTACGGGTGAACTGAGCGTACCAACGCCTTCGTTGAGGTGGGCGACCTGGAAATTGGCCAGGACGGCAAGGTCGTGCGCGATGTCGAACCAGCCGTTGCCCTTCAAGCGGGCATTGGTCTGATCGAGGCTGGAGTTCTCATTATATATAGTCGACTGGGCGTCCAGCTTCAGGTCGAGGCCGTGCCGCTCCCATAAGGTGTGGGCGCGCAGCGATGGCTCGACCACGGCGGCGATGTCCGCGCGCTTCGTGGTGTTCGAGGAGAAGACATTGCTGTCGTAAAGGGCGCCGGACATCAGCTTGGGGCTGAACATCCAGGAGCCCGCCCGGATTCCGACGGGTTCATATCCCGGCTGCTGTCGTTTTCTCACCGGCATATCCTCGGGTTGGATTTCGTTGCGAGTCTCCGGATCTGTCAAATCGGGCAACGTTGACGGATCGAAAACCCGTTGTGCATTCCACGGTGCAGAAAGTTGTTCAGTGGTCGACGGTATCACCTGAGCATTCGATGGCGCCGCGAGACCAAGCATGAGAGCGGTCGCCGGCAACTGTGCCATTCTCAGCCTTGCAAACTTCGATCCACGCCGCGGTCGCAGCGCGGCCGCTCGTTCGCGGTTTCCGATTTCCTCCAACACTATCAACGCAACAGCACTCTTCATTGATTGTCCCGTTAGGGAAACTTGCACGCCCGGCGAAGGTCGCCGGTATCGGATGTCTCGGAGTAGCCCAGAAAATCATCGTGCCTTCGCTCAAAGAAACGTCATGATGGAATCGATTCACGCCATCGATGTCGTCACGAACATTCTTTCCACGGCACGTGAGAAACGCTTTCTGCGCATCTCAACGCGGAACATCGAACATCGTTCTGCATTGCGGAAAAATTTGCATTGCAAAGCGACCGCACTATGGCGACGCGCATGATCGACGCGGCGAAGATCACTTCGCAAGTCGTCGCGATGTGGAACTTGAAGTATGAAATCGAGATGACGCGTCAGAAGAAGCGTTCTGGAACGCGGATGTTATCGCCGGGATAAATCAGCACGGGCGCATCCAGCGGATAGATTTCTTCGCCAGCGCCGCCCGCGCGCCGCAAGTGTACCTTGTTTTCATTGGCGCGATAGGTGAAACCGCCTGCACTCGCGATCGCATCGAGGACGGTCATGCCGACGCGATACGGATACTCTCCACTCTTTTTCACTTCGCCAAGAATGTAGAACGGCCGATAGAGCGCGATCTCGACGTTGACGCGCGGATCGCGAACGATTCCCTTGGATAATACGGCAGCTATCGAGCGTTCCAGCTGGTGAGTGGTCGACCCAGCAGCCTTGATGCGGCCTGCGAGCGGAATTGAAACATAGCCGCCGCTGTCGACTTCATATTCGCCCGCAACGTCGGGCTCACCGTAAACTTTCACGCGAACCTTGTCGGTAGGCCCGAGCACATATGTTCCAGAATTGGAAGGTGAGGAATGCTTTTGTTGCGCGACAGCGTTCGCATCGATGAAGATGCTGACGCAGAAAATTGCCATAACAACAGCAAGAAGCAGGCGCGCGATGCGCGCAAATGTTTTCGGCATGACTCAACCCCACTCAGGCACACGGTTTGCAGGCATCAATCGGAGCGAATGATCTCCGTGATGTCGCGTGGAGTGATAGTCGAGAAAAAAGCGGCGAAAGAATGTGATGAGTTGTTCCAATGTGTCGCTGTGTTGTTCGTGTTGTTGATTGTGGTAACCGCGAACGGTTGATCGGCGGCTAGTGCGCGTCTGTTATGCACGATGCTGACTCTTACAGCACGATAACGCTTGCGCCCTCGATCGCGATGCATGTCAGAACTCCCGTCCGCCACGCGCCGGTGTCGATGTTGATCCGGTTCTGTCGAATATCGGGATGATCGACCGGAGTATGGCCGTGCACGATCACCTTGCCATGATTGATCTCCGAATTCAGGAATTCGTCTCGAATCCAGAACAGATCCTCCGGATCTTGCAGGTTCATAGGAACGCCGGGCCTTATTCCAGCATGAACGAACATAAAGTCTCCACAGACGAAACTGTTGCGGAGACATTGCAAGAACAATTCGTGTTCGCGAGGAAAGATCTCCATCAGCGATCGTCGAATCGCGGATGGTGTTTCCATTTCGGATCGTGCGCGTGGAACAATGCCGTACGACGCAAGTGTCTGAAGGCCGCCAAGCTTTGACCAATGATAGAGAGTATCCGCGTCTTGCTGGAGGAATCTCTCGAGAATGGCTTCGTGATTGCCGCGCAAGCAAATGGCATGCCGACGCACAAGGCGGACTGCAAGGAGATCGAGTACGCCGCTCGAATCGGGCCCGCGATCGATATAGTCGCCGAGATAGACCTCGATAACGTGCTCAACAGGCCGGCGGCGGACGTCGTCGTCGATGCGCGCGATGGTCTCCGCCAGCAGGTCCGAACGTCCATGAATATCGCCCACGGCGTAGACGCGCGTGTTCGGCGGCACGGCGGCGGCGTCGATCGCTCGCGAATCATGGTGAGTGGTGGCGGATCGCATCGTCAGGAAGTTTCGTCTTGAACGGTTCCGTGGTCAAACGGATGAACCCGTAATGACGGATGCTTGCCGCAGGAACTCAAAAGAAAATCAGCCGCATCGCCAGTATAATGAGCGCCCAGGCGGCGACATTGGCGAGAATGATCCAGTTTCTCAGCCGCCGATTGACCTTCACAGCGGGAGTCAGCGAGGCCGCGTTCATTTGGTCAGCGATCATCGCTGGTTCCGCCGAAGGCGCAGACGACACAAGTGAGTCGCCGCTCGTTGTCTCGATCTTCCGTAGCTGGACAATCATCTTGCGGGCTCGCTGTGAGCTAAATCCATCTTCCCCGGAGAGTCTAAGCCGTCTCTTTTAGTTTTTAGTGAACGAAATGCACAAAGTACCGGTGCAACTGCTCACGCGTGACGCCAGTGCGACATTGCGCCCGTTTGATTCGAGAAGCGACTCCATTCTTGAGTCTTGTCCACGTCGTTGATTGTGCATGGCAGTGTCAACGAAACTGCAGCGTAAGAAATCAGCATCGCGCTCTAACCGCTTCGCAGCGCGATAAATTTTCGCGTCGCAAAATTTCTGCGCGCTCCACTCGCGAGTCGCGTGCGCGAGTTTTTCGCTTTGCTGCCCCATTTCGTACAAAACTTTAGGAAAACTTGTTCGCGCTTGAAGGTTGGCGCCTTCGTCATCCGAATCGTTCTTCGCGCTTGCGAAAAATTCGGGTGGAGCGATGCACATTCTGTGCATGCATTGAGTTCCGTCCGATGGACGCCAAGTTGAAAGCAAGAGCAAATGGCCGCGACAGTCACGACCCGTTTTGTTCAGGACAACTCGGCAACGCCATGGAAGGGATCGCAGCTGATTTCGGTTCGCCCGGTCGAGTATGCCAGCAGCAGTCCTTATCGCAGTCGCAATGCCTATCGCTCTCGCGCCGCCGTTCGCGTTTCGCGCAGCGAGCCGGCCGTTGCGTTCAGCAAACGGCTATTCGACGCATCGTCGGCCGCGCTTGCGCTCCTTTTCTTCGCTCCGCTGTTCATTGCGATTGCGATTGCAATCAAGGCAACGTCGCGCGGACCGGTATTCTTTCGACAGTATCGTTACGGATACCGCAATCACTTGTTCAAGATTTACAAGTTCCGTTCGATGCATGTGACTCTTGGCGATGCCGCGGGTATCCAGCAGACCATCCAGGGTGATACCAGGGTGACCCGCGTCGGGCAGATCCTGAGAAGCACCAGCCTTGATGAGCTTCCGCAGCTGATCAACGTGGTCAAGGGCGATATGTCGCTTGTTGGGCCGCGTCCTCATGTGCCGGGGATGCTCGCGGCCAACATGCCTTACGAGGATCTGGTTCCTTACTATTTTCAGCGCCATACCGCGCGACCCGGGATCACCGGGCTCGCTCAGGTGAGTGGCTGCAGAGGCAGCACGGTTGAGCCGGAACTGGCGATCGCGCGGATCGATCATGATCTCGATTACATCGAGAAATGGTCGCTGCGGATGGATGTGACGATTATCGCGCGCACTGTGCGGCGGGAGTTCCTGTCTGGCAGCGGATACTGACGGGGTCATTCGATCCGACCCGACGGCTATCTCATCCGCTATCTCGCATTCACTTTCTTGAATTCCTGGGGGCAACAATGACGCAGCGACAACACCGTATCATTCCTGTTCTTCTGTCGGGTGGTACCGGCTCGCGGCTATGGCCGTTGTCTCGGGAAACCTATCCCAAACAATTGCTGTCTCTTCTCGGTGAGAAGACGCTGCTGCAGCAGACTGCGCTGCGTGTGAGCGACCCCGCGATGTTCAGCGGAATGATGGTCGTCGCGAATGCGGAGCATCGTTTTGCTGTAGCGGAGCAGCTCCGTGGTGTCGGCGTCGCGAATCCAACCATCGTGCTTGAGCCGTTCGGGCAGAACACGGCGCCGGCTGTCGCCCTTGCGGCGCTCGTCGCCCATGAGTCCGATCCGGATGCGATCATTCTCGCCATGCCTGTGGATCACTGGGTTGGTGACGCGGCCGCGTTCCGCAGAGCGGTCAGCGTCGGCATGACAGCAGCGCAGGCAGGCCAATTCGTCCTTTTCGGTTTACGTCCGACCTCGCCGGCAACCGGCTTCGGTTACATCCGCGCGAGCGGCGAACTCGCTGCCGCACCCGGCGTTCATCAGGTCGCGGGGTTCGTGGAGAAGCCGGATTTGCCTACCGCGGAGCGGCTTCTTGCCACCAGCGACCATCTCTGGAACAGCGGAATCTTTCTGCTGCCGGTGCGATTGCTTATCGAGGAATTGTCGCGGCTGGCGCCGGATATCCTCGCCGCTTGCCGGGCCGCGCTGGCGGGCGCGACACGCGACCTTGATTTTCTGCGCCTCGATGAAGCGGCCTTCCGGGCGTGCCCATCGGTGTCGCTCGACTACGCCGTGATGGAAAAGACCGATTCGGCTGCAGTGGTTCCGGCGGATTTCAGCTGGAGCGATATCGGGAGCTGGTCGGCGCTATGGGAGATAGGCGACAAGGACCGTTCCGGCAATGTGGCGATTGGCGATGTGGTCTTGGAGGATGCCAGCGGATGTTACGTCCGTGGCGAGGGACCTCTGGTTGCCGCGTTGGGCGTCGATGATCTGATTATCACGGCGACACCGGATGTTGTGCTCGTTGCGTCGAAGGATCGCGATCAGGACGTCGCCAAGCTCGTGGGCCGGCTGAAAGCCAGCGGCCATCGTTCGGCGACCCAGACCCAGTCCGTCCACCGGCCGTGGGGTTACTATCAGTCGATTCACGCCGGCGACCGCTTTCAGGTCAAGCGCATCACCGTCAATCCGGGCGCCAAGCTGTCGCTGCAGAAGCACTTTCATCGCGCGGAGCATTGGGTGGTCGTTAATGGCACGGCGATCGTCACGCGTGATGACGAGGAAATCCTGCTACGCGAGAATGAATCCATCTTCGTTCCGCTTGGATGCATGCATCGCCTTGAGAATCCAGGAAAGGTGCCGCTGAACCTGATCGAGGTGCAGTCGGGTCCGTATCTCGGCGAGGACGACATCGTGCGCGTGGAAGATATCTACCACCGGGTTTGAGCCTGATCGAAGACTACGCCAGTCGCGGCTGGTTCGAGTGATGAGGCAAGAGAAAGGCGGCGGCGATGACAGCTGTGCGACAAGTCAAGAATGCGCTGAAAGAAACATTTCCGGGGCTCTGGTTGCGGTGGCATTTCATGCACCGTCCAAAAACGGCAGAGGTGGAACTCTCGTTTCTCGACAGGATCGTGCGCAACGATGCCGTCACTGTCGATGTCGGTGCGAATTGCGGCCTCTATACCCGTGAACTGGCGCGGCTTTCGCGTCGCGTGCACGCATTCGAACCGTCGCGGACGATGGCGGATGTTCTCCGCCGGACCTCGGCGCCGAATGTGATCGTGCATGAAATTGCACTATCGGACCACGAGGGCGCGGCGGAGCTACTGATTCCGCAAAGCGAGCAGGGCGCCGTCCATGGTCTCGCATCTCTCGAGCCGCAGGTCGCGCTTTCGGCGAAATCCTGCACCGTCCTGAACGTCCCAATGGCTCGTCTTGACGAGGTGATTCAGGACGATGTCGCGTTCGTGAAAGTTGATGTGGAAGGCCACGAGCTGAATGTTCTGAACGGCGCGATCGGCTTGCTCGAACGAAGCCAGCCGATTTTCCTTGTTGAAGCGGAAGACAGGCATCGGCCGCTGGCCACTGAATCGGTTTTCGAGTTCTTTCAGGACAGGGGCTATAGCGGGTTCTTTGTTGAGGATGGCGATATCGTCCCGGTCGACCAGTTCGATGTCGAGATCTTTCAGGATCCAAACTCGCTGCTCTCCAACGGCGGTCGCAAAACCGGCCAAGCCTACATCAACAACTTCTTTTTCTTTCCGCCCGGCAAGAACGGGTCGGAAATTCTCGCCAGCTAGATAGCACTCCACTCTTCACATAAACCGAATGATGCGCGCTGAAAGCGCCGCAGCAATGGCTTGACCAGACAGGAATATCAATGCGGATCACGATGGTTGGGGCGGGGTATGTCGGACTGGTCTCGGGTGCATGTTTCGCGGATTTTGGACATCATGTTGTTTGCATCGACAACGATGTGGAGAAGGTAGCGGCGCTCAATCAGGGTGAAATCCCGATCTACGAACCCGGTCTCGCCGAACTTGTGGCAAGCAATGTCAAGCAACGCCGCCTGAGCTTCTCCGACGATATGGCGGCGGGAGTTCGCGGTGCCGACGTCGTTTTCATCGCGGTCGGAACGCCGTCACGCCGCGGCGACGGGCATGCCGATCTGTCTTATGTTCACGCCGCCGCGCGCGAGGTGGCCGCGACGCTGTCGGATTTCACGGTGGTGGTGACGAAATCGACAGTGCCGGTCGGTACCGGCGATGAAGTCGAGCGCATCATCCGTGAGGAGAATCCGGACGCGAAGTTTGCTGTGGTCTCGAATCCGGAATTCCTGCGCGAAGGTGCCGCAATTCGAGATTTCAAGCACCCGGATCGCATCGTGATCGGGACCGATGACGCCCGTGCGCGCGAGATCATGGCCCAGGTTTACCGACCGCTTTATCTCAATGCTGCGCCCGTTGTTTATACAGACCGCCGCACGGCGGAACTGATCAAGTACGCGGCGAATTCATTTCTCGCGACCAAGGTCGCTTTCATCAATGAAATCGCCGATCTGGCCGAGAAGGTCGGCGCCAATGTACAGGAGGTCGCGCGGGGAATTGGTCTCGATAACCGCATCGGCGCCAAGTTCCTGCACGCGGGCCCGGGATATGGTGGATCATGTTTCCCGAAGGATACGCTGGCTCTGATCAAAACCGCACAGGACAATGAATCGCCGCTGCGGATTATCGAGACCGTCGTCGCGGTGAATGACCAGCGCAAGCGGGCCATGGCCCGCAAGGTCGCGAATGCCTTCGGTGGAAATCTGCGCGGAAAGTCCGTGGCCGTGCTCGGAATGACGTTCAAGCCGAATACCGATGACATGCGCGACGCGCCGTCGATTCCGCTGATCACTGCATTGCAGGACATGGGCGCGAATGTGCGCGCTTTCGATCCGGTTGGCATGGAGCAGGCGAAGAAGGTGCTGGAGGATGTGACCTTTTGCGCCGATGCTTATGAGTGCGCAAAGGGGGCTCATGCGCTGGTTATCGTCACCGAGTGGGAGCAGTTTCGTGCGCTCGATCTAAAGGAAATGGCGATGACCATGGCCACGCCGGTCATTGTCGATCTCCGGAACATCTATTCGCCGGAAGAAGTCGCGCGGAACGGATTTCTGTATTGCGGAGTTGGACGCCCGCAGCCGATGGCCTATTGAGCATCGGCAGCCGAAACTATCGGCAACGATAATTGTGCAGCGCAAGCATTGAGCCAGGAGGCGGGTTGGAGATCTGACCCTGGGACTGGGGCGCGCGTTTATGCGCCAATCTGTCCCGTCTTTCGCGCTTGGTGCAAGTCGAGACAATGGATACCCTCTTAAAAAAGCAGGGAGGGGACCATGTCATTCAATCGCCGTCACTTCATCGCCGCGGGCACCGCAGTTGCCGCGATGCCCTTCCTCGGGCGCGGGGCCTCGGCGCAAGCCGCGTGGCCGTCGCGACAAATCCGTATGGTCTGCAGCTACCCGGCCGGCGGGCAGACCGATCTGCTCGCGCGCTCCTTCGGCGAATTCATTGGCAAGCAGGTCGGACAGACCGTTGTCATCGAAAACAAGGCGGGCGCCTCCGGCTCCATTGGTGCGGCGGAAGTCGCGCGCGCGGAGCCCGATGGCCATACCATCCTCTGCTCGATCTCGACCACCTATGTGATGAACCGGGCGATGATGAAGAATCCCGGCTACGACATGGACAAGGACCTGACGCTCGTGAGCATCATCCCGGGCGCCGGGCTGCCGCTGGTCGCGAGCTTGAAGTCCGGCGTCAGAACGCTGGACGAATTCGTCGCTTTCGCGCGCAAGAACGGCAAGGTGAATTTCGGCACCTATAGCGCGGGCTCAGCCCCGCACATGACGATCAATGAACTCAACAAGCAGTACGGCCTCAACATCGAACCGATTCACTACCGCGGCGAAGCGCCGATGTGGACGGGGCTGATGGAAGGCACACTCGATGTCGCGATGGGCAGCTACACGGCGGCGCAACCCGTCCTGCAAGGCAATCTCGGCGTTGCGTTCGCGGTGCATTCGAAGAAGGTCGACGCGCTCCCGAACGTCAAGACCCTGCCTGAACAAGGCGCGACATCGAAGTTCTTCACTGTGAGCGGATTCACCGGCTGGGCGTTACCGAAGGCAACGCCGCAGCCGATCGTCGATCGTCTGGCGCAGCTCTGTGTGGCGGCGAACAACGATCCGAAAGTGAAAGAGGTTCTCAAGACATTCGTGCTGGAACCGACGCTCGGCTTTAAGGAAACCAATGCGTTGTATCAGCGCGAATTGCCGGTCTGGATGGAGAGTGCGCAGTCGCTGGGCTTGCAACCAGTCTAGATTGAGTCGGAAGCGGTCGCAGTTCCTGAAACCGGAACACCGCTGAGGCGTATTCTGTGAATGGCGTGCACCCGAGCCGGGTGCGCGAGCTTTGGCAGGATTGCTCTCATGCGCGTATTTCTTCTCGTGGCCGCATGTCTCGTTGGCGCCTCAGGCTTTTTTCCCGGCGCCCGAGCTGCGGACGATGCAGCGTCGGCGCAATCGGTGATCAGTTCCCAGATTGATGCCATCGGACGCGGCGATGCAACCGCGGCCTATTCCCATGCTGCGCCGGCGATCCAGCAACTTTTCTCGTCGCCCGATATTTTCATGGCCATGGTCCGGCAGAACTATGCGCCGCTCTATCGCCCGAAACATTTCGAGTTCGGCAAGTCGGGGGCGTCCAATGGGACGATCATGCAACACGTCAGGATCGTCGACAGCGACGGGGTGACATGGGAAGCGCTCTACTCGCTGGAGCAGCAGCCGGACGGCAGCATCAAGATCACCGGCTGTTCGCTTCTGAAGGCCGATCAGGAGGCGTGAGCGCTACGCGGTCACGGCGGTTTTTCCGACGCGCTCGTAAGCCTCGACCAGATGGCGGCGCATCAGTTCGGCGGCGGCATCGCCGTCGCCGCGGATCATCTCTTCGAGAATGCGGCCGTGTTCTTTCCAGACGCTGATCGACATGCCGGGATGGCGCAGCACTTCGCCCATCGCGCGGCGCAGATGCCGCCAATGTAGCCGCATCGTTTCGGCGATCAGCGGATTGCCGGACAAATCGTAGATGAATGAGTGGAAATCCATGTCGGCCTGAAGGCTGGCGCGGCTGTCGCCGGCGGCCACCAGCTTGCGGCCGCATTCGATCAATCCTCGCCCGCGTGCGATCGACTCTTTCGTAAGGCGCGATGTCGCCAGCTTCACGGCGAGCGGCTCGACCGCCGAGCGGATCTGGTAGATCGCCTCGAAGAAATCCGGATCGACAGCGGTGACGGTCAATCCCTGGCGACCTTGTGCGAGAAATCCCTGCGCCTTCAACACCGCGAGCGCGTGAGTCACGGGCTGCCGCGACACATTCAGGCGCGCGGCGATGCTCTCCTGGGTGAGGCGTTCGCCCGGTTTGAACGTGCCGTCGCACAAGGCATCGAGGATCACCTCATAGGCCTGATCGACCAGACTTTTCGGCGGGGCCAGAGACTCCAGCACGTCTCCTCCAGGAATGAGCAAAGAATCACTCAGGCTCGTCGCTGCGCGGCAGCATGGTTGCTGCTTGACAGGGTGGGGTGCAAGTCGCATCCTGAGTTTAGAATACTGAATTCAGAATGCAATAGCGGCGTACCGACAAGGAAACGTCGCGCGTCGTTGATCACGACCGAAGGCGCAAAAAGCGTCACGAAAACAACGACAACCGGGAAGCGACCCAAAAATTATCAGGGAGAACCATCATGCGATTGACCCCCGAACAACTCGAGCAATTCCGCACCGAAGGCTGGCTGTTTCTGCCGGAGCTTTTCAACACCGAGGAAGTCGATGTCCTGCGGCGCGAAGCCGTGTCGATCTACGACGAGCAGCGCCCAGAGGTTTGGCGCGAGAAAAGCGGCGCGCCGCGCACCGCCTTTGCCGCACACCTTTATAATGAGGCGTTTCGCCTGCTCGGTGCGCACCCGCGCATGATCGACCCGGTCGAGCAGATCTTCGGCGAGAAGGTCTATATGCATCAGTACAAGATCAACGCGAAGTCCGCTTTCACCGGCGACGTCTGGCAATGGCATCAGGATTACGGCACCTGGAAGCGCGACGACGGGATGCCGTCGCCGCTCGCGATGAACATCGCGGTGTTTCTTGACGAGGTGATGCCGATCAACGGCCCGCTCATGCTGGTGCCGAAAAGCCAGAACGCGGGCGACCTCAAGGCGTCGCACGATCTTGCGACCACGTCCTATCCGCTCTGGACACTCGACGAGGACACCGTGACGCGCCTCGTCAAGGAGGGCGGCATTGTCGCGCCCACCGGCAAGCCGGGCGGCATGCTGATGTTCCACGGCAACCTGGTGCACGGCTCGGCTGGCAACATCACGCCGTATCCGCGCAAGATCGTCTATCTCACGCTCAACGCGGTTTCGAACTACATCCGCACGCCGACGCGTCCGGAGTTCATCGCGCATCGCGACTTCACGCCGATCCAGACCGTGGATGACGATGCCTTGGTCCGTTACGCGCGCAGCCATCGTCAGGCGGCGGAATAAGCAAGCACTTCGTCATGCCCGGCCTTGTGCCGGGCATCCACGTCTTTAAAAACAGAAAACAGCAAGACGTAGATGGCCGGGACAAGCCCGGCCATGACGGAAATAATTTGGCGATAACCAATTCGCCGACAACCGCTGGATCGAATTCGCAAATGAACCTGCATCACCTTCTTGAAAAGCGCCGCGCGGCCGGCAAGCCTGTTCGCGTGGCGCTGATCGGCGCCGGCAAATTCGGATCGATGTTTCTGTCGCAGGTGCCGCACACGCCGGGACTTGAAGTGGCGATCATTGTCGATCTCGACCCGGATCGCGCGCGCGACGCATGCCGGACAGTGGGCTGGGACGATGCGCGGATCGCCGCGACGACGTTCACCAACGATGGTGCGGCCGCCATCAAACGCGCCGAGATCGAAGTGGTGATCGAAGCCACCGGCAATCCTGCGGTCGGCATCCGTCACGCGCGCGCGGCGATTGCTGCGGGCAAACATATCGTCATGGTCAATGTCGAAGCGGACGTGCTGGCGGGTCCGCTGCTGGCGGACGAGGCACGCAAGGCGGGTGTGGTCTATTCGTTGGCCTACGGCGACCAGCCGGCGCTGACCGCCGAAATGGTGGATTGGGCGCGCGCCACCGGCTTCAAGGTCGTAGCCGCGGGCAAAGGCACCAAGTATCTGCCGATCTATCATGAGGTGACGCCCGCCGATGTCTGGAGTCACTACGGTCTCACCGCTGCGGAAGCGCAGTCCGCCGGCATGAACCCGCAGATGTTCAACTCATTCCTGGACGGCACCAAGTCGGCCATCGAGATGGCCGCCATCGCCAATGCCACCGGTCTCGATGTGCCATCGACCGGCCTGCTGTTTCCGCCGTGCGGCGTCGACGATCTCCCGCATGTGATGCGCCCGCAGGACAAAGGCGGCGTGCTGGAGAAATCCGGCGTGGTGGAAGTCGTCTCGTCGCTGGAGCGCGATGGCCGTCCGGTGTTTCGCGATCTGCGCTGGGGCGTCTATGTCGTGCTGGAAGCGCCGAACGATTACGCGGCGGACTGCTTCCACCAGTACGGATTGAAAACGGATTCGTCCGGGCGTTATGCGGCGATGTACAAGCCGTATCACCTGATTGGGCTTGAACTGAACATCTCGGTGCTCTCAGCCGCGTTGCGCAACGAGCCGACCGGCCAGCCGCAGGATTTCCGCGGCGACGTCGCGGCTGTCGCCAAGAAAAATCTTCGCGCGGGCGAAATGCTTGACGGTGAGGGCGGCTACACGGTGTGGGGCAAGCTGATGCCGGCGACTGAGAGTCTCAAGACCGGCGCACTGCCGATCGGTCTCGCGCATCGCGTCAAGTTGACGAATGACGTCGCGCATGGCGCGGTGGTCCGATGGGCGGATGTGGAGATCGACACGAAAGACGATGCGGTCGCTTTTCGCCGTGCGATGGAAGCGAAATTCTCGCGCTAGCTGTTCAGCGTGTGACGTGCGCAGACACCGCCAGCCACTGGCCGTTGATCCTTGCCCATACGTCGGTGTAACGCCCGCCGCCGGCGCTGCCATCCGGCATCAGGTAACTGGTGCGTGCGTGGATGATGGCGACGTCGCCGATGATCCGGATCAAGACGTCCTCGGCCTTGAGATTCCTGATCGTGACCGGGATGGCGGTCTGCTTCAGAAATCCGGCGCGATCGACCAGCGAACGGTCGGGATTCGAGCAATAGAAATCCGGCGCAAGAATTTCATCGAAGCGGTGCACGTCGCTGTTCTGAACGGAATCGATGTAGTCGCGGTTGAGACCGGTGAGGATGTCATGATCGGTCACTTTCTGGTCCATGTCCGGTCTCCGATGCGGTTGCGCGCTGGCGCGAACAATATCCCTGCTGCCGCGCCCGGCAAGCGGAATGCGCGCGCGGCGTTCTGCCCTGCGTGACGCGCGGGGATGCGCTGCGCTGCAAAACAGCATGACGTTCCCCTTTGCTCAATGCGCTGGGGTCACGTATGTCTCGATCACGTCACTATTTCATTCAGGGATCGATCTCGATGGACTTCGCACTGAACCAGCAACAGGAATCCATTCGCGATGCGATTCTGAAAATCTGCGCCCGTTTCGACGATGCTTATTGGCTGGAGAAGGACCGCGCCGGCGGCTTTCCGCACGAGTTCTATGATGCCATGGCGCAGGCGGGCTGGCTCGGCATCTGCATCCCCGAGGAATTCGGCGGCGCGGGCCTCGGCATCATGGAAGCCGCGATCATGATGCGCGCGATCTCGGAATCGGGCGCAGGCATGTCGGGCGCATCCGCGATCCACATGAATGTGTTCGGGCTCAATCCGGTGGTGGTGTTCGGCGACGACGCGCAGCGCGCGCGCATGCTGCCGGGCATCGTCGAGGGTCGCGAGAAGGCGTGCTTCGGCGTGACCGAGCCGAACACCGGCCTCAACACCACGCAATTGAAAACCCGCGCGGTGCGCGAGGGCGACAAATACATCGTCAACGGCCAGAAGGTCTGGATCTCGACCGCGCAGGTCGCACACAAGATTCTGCTGCTCGCGCGCACCACTCCGCTGGAGGAGGTCAAAAATCCGACCCACGGCCTCAGTTTGTTTTACGCGGATTTCAACCGCGATCAGATCGCGGTGCATGAGATCGAGAAGATGGGCCGCAAGGCCGTCGACTCCAACGAACTGTTTTTCGCGGACTTCGAGATCCCGGTGGAGGACCGTATCGGCGAGGAAGGCCGCGGGTTCGAATACATCCTGCATGGGATGAATCCGGAGCGCGTCCTGATCGCGGCGGAAGCTGTCGGCCTCGGCAAGCTCGCGCTGGATCGCGCTGCGGCTTATGCGAAGCAGCGCATCGTGTTCAACCGGCCGATCGGGCAGAACCAGGCGATCCAGCATCCGCTGGCGAAAAACTGGATTGATCTCGAGGCGGCGTGGCTGATGACGATGTCTGCGGCATGGCAATACGATCAGGGATTGCCGTGCGGACCTGCCGCGAATGCCGCGAAATATCTGGCGGGTGAGGCGGGTTTTGACGCCTGCCAGCAGGCGGTGATGACCCACGGCGGCTTCGGCTACGCCAAGGAATATCACGTCGAACGTTATCTTCGCGAAGTGATGATCCCGCGTATCGCGCCGATCAGCCCGCAGCTGATTCTGAGTTTCATCGGCGAGAAGGTTCTGGGATTGCCGAAGTCATACTAACGTCATGCCCGGGTTTGTCCCGGGCATCCACGTCTTCCATCCTTTGTGTTACAAAGAGGTGGATGGCCGGGACAGGCCCGGCCATGACGGTAACGACGGGATGAAATCCCTCCGACGTTTAAAGAACAAGAACAGAGAGCTGCCAAATGTCGCACGATCATGATCATTCCCACGATCACCCGCACGATCATTCCCATGCGCACGACGACGAGCGCTGGAAGCATGACGGCGTGCGCGTGATTCCCGGCAATCAGCTCGATCCGAATGTGCCGTCCACCGCGGGCATGGACCGGAAGGCCGCGATCAATTTCGCGCGCGTCGGCGCGCAGAAGCTCTGGGCGGGAACCGTGACGATCCGGCCGGATGCGAAGACCGGTGCGCACCACCACGGACATCTGGAAAGCATCATCTACGTCGTGCGCGGCAAGGCGCGGATGCGCTGGGGCGAAAATCTTCAGTTCACCGCCGAGGCGGGACCGGGCGACTTCATCTTTGTGCCGCCTTATGTCCCGCATCAGGAGATCAACGCCAGCCCGGACGAAGTGCTGGAATGCGTGCTGGTGCGCAGCGACGGCGAGGCGGTCGCGATCAATCTCGATATCGAGCCGGTGGAAAAGCCGGAGACGGTGCTATGGATCGATCCGATTCACCGCGATCCGGCAGACAAGACCTAAAAGGACGCTGGAGGCGGCAGAAAATGGCTGTGCTGCAGCGGGGACTACGGAAACGCTTTTCGCGACAAAGGTTTGCGCTGCGGCATTCTGACTACTGACGAATATTGACAATCGTCAATCGTTGTAAGATGCTCCCGGAATATCCCCAAGGGAGCTTCCGATGCCTCGCATCTTTAAATCCTCCAGCCGAAACAATGGCTTGGCTGCTATCGCCGTGATGGTTTCCGCGCTGGCGCTGGGCGCCTGCAGCAAGGAGCAGGCTCAGGACGGTGAAAAAGGCCGCCCGGTCCTGGTCGCGACGGTTCATTATCAATCCCAGTCCCCGGAGCGTAGCTTCGTCGGCACCATCCGCCCCCGCGTCGAAACCGACATGGGTTTCCGCGTCCCGGGCAAGGTCGCCAAGCGCCTGGTCGAAGTCGGGCAGATCGTCGATGTCGGCCAGCCGCTGGCGACGCTCGACGAGGTCGATCTCAAGTTGCAGGCCGAGCAGGCCGAAGCCGAATTCCGCGCCGCGACCGGCGTGCTGGCGCAGGCGAGCGCCGCCGAAGGCCGCGCCAAGGAGTTGCGCGCCAAAGGTTGGTCCACCGAAGCACAGCTCGATCAGGTGAAGGCAGCGGGCGAGGAGGCACGCGCGCGTCTCAACCGTGCCGAGCGTTCAGTTGATCTCACCAAGAACAGCCTGTCCTACGCCAATCTTGTCGCCGATACGCGCGGTGTTGTCACCGCGACGCTGATCGAGCCGGGACAGGTGGTGGCGTCGGGGCAGACCGCGATCCGCGTGGCGCGTTCCGCCGAGAAGGAAGCCGTGGTTGCCGTCCCCGAAACGCTGGTCGCTTTCGCCAAGAGCGGTCAGGCCAGCGTCACGCTGTGGTCGGAGCCAAACAAGAAGTATGTCGCCAAGCTGCGCGAGATCGCGCCTGCGGCTGATCCCGCAACTCGCACCTATCTCGCGAAATTCTCGCTGCCCGGCGCCGACGATGCGGTGTCGCTCGGTATGACCGCGACCTTGATACTGGCTGATCCCGCCACCGAGCGGGTGGCGCGGCTGCCGCTCTCGGCCCTGTTTAGTCAGGGCAATGGCCCCTCGCTTTACGTCGCCGACGCCAAGACCGGCGAAGTGTCGCTGAAGCCGGTCGTCGTGAAGGCCTATGAGACCAAGGACGTCATCATCACCGGCGGCGTCGAGGAAGGCGCCAGCGTCGTGGTGCTGGGTGTGCAGAAACTCGATCCGGCCCAGAAGGTCCGTGTCGTCTCGTCGCTGTCGTTCTGATTTAACGCGCATCCCCGCAGACATACCGAGGGTCCGATGAAGCGATTCAATCTCTCCGCCTGGGCCGTGGCGCACCCGACGCTGGTCCTGTTCTTCATCGTGATGCTCGGCATCGCGGGCTTCTTCTCGTATGAGCGGCTCGGCCGCGCGGAAGATCCGTCCTTCACCATCAAGGTCGTCATTATCAACGCGATGTGGCCCGGCGCCACCGCGAAGGAAATGCAGGAGCAGGTCGCCGATCCGATCGAGAAGAAGCTCCAGGAACTCCCGTACTTCGACAAGGTGCAGACCTACACCAAGCCGTCCTTCACTGCGATGACGCTGTCTTTCAAGGACAACACGCCTGCGAAGGATGTGCCGCAACTGTTCTATCAGTTGCGCAAGAAGCTCGGCGACATCAAGAATGATCTGCCGCCAAACCTGATCGGGCCGAACATCAACGACGAATACGGCGACGTCGACTCGGTGCTCTATATGCTGACGGGCGAGGGCGCCGATTACGCGCAGCTCAAGAAGGTGGCCGAGGGCCTGCGCCAGCGCCTTCTTAAGACGGAGAATGTCACTAAGGTCAATCTGTACGGTACGCAGGATGAACGCGTGTTCGTCGAGTTCTCTCACGCCAAGCTCGCAACGCTCGGCATCACAACGCAGGCGCTGTTCGATTCGCTCGCCAAACAGAACGCGGTGGTCCCCGCCGGCACGGTCGAGACCTCGTCGCAACGCGTGCCTCTGCGCGTCACCGGCGCCTATGACAGCGTGAAGGCTGTGGCCGAAACGCCGGTTGAGGGCAATGGCCGTGTGTTCCGGCTGGGCGATATCGCAACCGTCACGCACGGCTTCGTCGACCCGCCCAGCTATCAGGTTCGCCAGGAAGGCAAGCCCGCCATCGGCGTCGGCGTGGTGATGGCGAAGGGCGCCAACATTCTGGAGCTTGGCGAGACAATCAAGAAAGCGACCGCGGAATTCATGGCTGCCGTGCCGCAGGGCATCGAGATCGAGCAGATCGCCGATCAGCCGAAGGTGGTCGAACACGCGGTCAGCGAATTCGTTCGTTCCTTCATCGAAGCGCTGGCGATCGTGCTGTTCGTGAGCTTCCTTGCGCTCGGTTGGCGCACCGGCATCGTGGTCGCATTGTCCGTGCCGCTGGTGCTGGCGATTGTCTTCATCGTGATGAACGCGATGGGCATGGACCTGCATCGCATCACGCTCGGCGCGCTGATCATCGCGCTCGGCCTGCTGGTCGATGACGCCATCATCGCGGTCGAGATGATGGTGGTGAAGATGGAGCAGGGCTGGGATCGCGTGAAGGCGGCATCCTTTGCCTGGGAGTCCACTGCGTTCCCGATGCTCACGGGAACGCTGGTCACGGCCGTTGGCTTCCTCCCCATCGGCTTTGCCAATTCGTCCGTCGGCGAATATGCCGGCGGCATCTTCTGGGTGGTGGCGATTGCGCTGGTGGCGTCATGGTTCGTGGCGGTGATCTTCACGCCCTATATCGGCGTCAAGCTGCTGCCGAACTTCAACCACGGCAAGCATAACCACGATCCCCACGCGATCTACGAGACGCGGATGTATCGCGGCCTGCGTCGCGTGATCGAATGGTGCGTGCGCCGCCGTGGCACCGTGGTGCTGGCGACTATCGGCGTGTTCGTGTTGTCGATCGTCGGATTCGGCCACGTGCAGCAGCAGTTCTTCCCGCTGTCGGAGCGGCCGGAGCTGTTCCTGCAGTTGCGGCTGCCGGAAGGCACCGCGTTCAACGTCACCAAGGAAAGCGTGACGAAGGCGGAAGCGCTGCTCAAGGACGACAAGGATATCGTCACCTACACGACCTATGTCGGCCAGGGTTCGCCGCGCTTCTGGCTCGGTCTCAATCCGCAACTGCCGAACGAGGCGTTCTCCGAAACCGTGATTGTGTCGAAGGACGTCGCGGCGCGTGAACGCATCAAGGCACGTCTTGAGAAGGCCGTCGCCAACGGCGCGCTGTCGGAAGCGCGCGTGCGCGTCGACCGCTTCAACTTCGGCCCGCCGGTCGGCTTCCCGGTTCAGTTCCGCGTCGTCGGTCCAGACACCAAGACGGTTCGCGATATCGCCTATCAGGTGCGTGAAGTGATGCGTGGCAACGACAAGGTGGTCGATCCGCATCTCGACTGGAACGAACAGACGCCATATCTCAAGCTGGCTGTCGATCAGGACCGCGCCCGTGCGCTCGGCCTGACGCCGCAGGACATTTCGCAGTCGCTGGCGATGCTGATTTCCGGCGTGCAGGTGACGACGCTGCGTGACGGCGTCGAGAAGGTCGGTGTGGTCGCCCGCGCCGTGCCGTCGGAGCGGCTCGATCTCGGCCATGTCGGCGATCTCACGATCTATTCGCGGGGCGGCGTTGCCGTGCCGCTGTCGCAGATCGCGAAGATTGAGTACGCCCACGAAGAACCCATCCTGTGGCGGCGCAACCGCGACATGGCGATCACGGTGCGCGCCGATATCGTTGACGGCGTTCAGGCGCCCGATGTGACCAGTGCGATCTGGCCGAAGCTGCAGGGCATCCGCGACAGCCTCAAGCCGGCCTACCGCATCGAGATCGGCGGCGCGATCGAGGAATCTGAGAAGGGCAACGCGTCGATCAACAAGCTGTTTCCGCTGATGGTGATCGGCATGCTGACGCTGCTGATGATCCAGTTGCAAAGCTTCTCACGGCTGGTGCTTGTGTTCATGACCGCGCCGCTCGGCATCGTCGGCGCCTCGCTGGGATTGAACGTCGCCGGCAGCCCGTTCGGTTTCGTGGCGCTGCTTGGCCTGATCGCGCTTGCCGGCATGATCATGCGCAACTCGGTGATTCTGGTCGACCAGATCGAGACCGACGTCGAGCATGGCCTGACCCGGCGCGAAGCCATCGTCGAGGCGACGGTGCGCCGGGCCCGGCCGGTGGTGCTGACCGCGCTGGCGGCGATTCTGGCCATGATTCCGCTGTCCCGGTCGGCCTTCTGGGGGCCGATGGCGATCACCATCATGGGTGGATTGTTCGTTGCAACATTCCTGACTTTGCTGTTCCTGCCCAGCCTCTATGCGTTATGGTTCAGGAAGAGTCTGGACGAGCGGGGCGAGGGCGTGGCTCCGGCGCCTGCGCAACCGGGCCAGATCCGGCACGCACCGCCGCTTGCTACCGCTGCCGAATAGTCGAACTTGGTACGATACTGACATGACCCTGCTTCACGACGATACCGACTCCGAAAAGAAGGCGTGCATTCTCGCCACGGCGGAGCGTTTGTTTCGCGAGATCGGTTATCTCAAGACAACGGTTGCCGACATCGCCAAGACGCTGAAGATGTCGCCGGCGAACATCTATCGCTTCTTCGATTCCAAGAAGGCGATCCATGAGGGCGTCGCGCGCCGGCTGATGAACGAGGTCGAGGACGCTGCGGAGGCGATTGCGGCTAAACCGACGCCGCCGCGCGAGCGGCTGAAGGAATTACTCGCAACGGTCAGCGTGATGAATGCCGAACGCTTTGTCGGTGATGCCAAGATCCACGAGATGGTCGCCATCGCGATGGAAGAAAGCTGGGAGGTCTGTGAAGCCCATATCCAGCGGATCACCATGGCGATCGCTTCGGTTATCGCAGAAGGCGCCAGAACCGGCGTGTTCAAGGTCACCGACATCGAACTGGCAGCCTTGAGCACCTGCACCGCCATGCTCCGCTTCTTTCATCCGCAGATGATCGAACAATGCGCCAAGAAGCCGGGGCCAACCCTCGATCAAATGATAGACTTTATCCTCGCAGCGCTTACCTTAAGTGCGCCCGGCACGATGCCGGGCAGCAGCGGCGCGGGCAAAATCTCTCATGGCTGATTTCCACTATTACGAACCTTCCCAAGGCCACGGCCTCCGGCACGATCCCTTCAACGCCATCGTCGGTCCCCGGCCCATCGGCTGGATTTCATCGAAGGACGCCAAGGGACACGTCAACCTTGCGCCCTACAGCTTCTTTAATGCCTTTTGCTACGTGCCGCCGATCATCGGTTTTTCCTCGACCGGCTGGAAGGATAGCGTCTCCAATATCCAGGAGACCAAGGAGTTCACCTGGAATCTGGTGACCAAGCATGTCGCCGAGCAGATGAACATGACGTCGGCGAGCGTGCCGCACGAGACCGACGAGTTCACGATTTCCGGGCTCACCAAGGTGGCGTCGCGCAAGGTGGATGTGCCGCGGGTCGGCGAGAGCCTCGTCTCGTTCGAGTGCAAGCTGACGCAGATGATCCAGCTTCAGGGCGCCGACGGTAAAAAGGCCGATGCCTGGGTCACCTTCGGCGAGGTCGTCGCAGTTTATATCGACAAGAGCCTGATCAAGGACGGCGTCTATCAGACCGCCGAGGCCTATCCGATCCTGCGCGCGGGGCGGATGGGCGATTATGTCCAGGTCCGGCCCGACATGATGTTCGAGATGGTGCGGCCGCGATAAGCGGCATTCCTGGCTCAAGTCTTGGTGATTTTTACAGTCTTGCCGATTGTTCAGGATGCCGGGCCGGAACATTGCGCCGCCGTGCAGGTTATTGAAACGTAGGTATTTTTGGGGGCTTTCGCTTCAAACGCGACACAACATCGAAGCTGGTTTTCAGCATTGCCGCCGCTAGAGTTGAGGCATGATATTGGTATTTCCGGATATCGCTTCCCACGTTTCAGGATCTGCCTTGGCTTTTCAGCCCCGTGGTTACGCTGACCTTTGTAATTTCCGCAAAAGGATCGTCCCATGAGCTTTTCCTTCCGCCGCGATCTCATCACCCGTCCGATCTTCGCGTGGGCGCACAAGGCGCTGCCGCCGATGTCCGACACCGAGCGCGAGGCGCTCGAAGCCGGCGACGTCTGGTGGGATGCCGACCTGTTCACCGGAAATCCCGACTGGTCGAAGCTGCTGGCCTTTGCGCCGGCAAAGCTCACCGAGGAAGAGACGGCGTTTCTGAATGGTCCGGTCGATGAACTCTGCGCGATGATCGACGACTGGAAGGTCAACTGGGAATGGCGCGACCTGCCTCCCGAGGTCTGGGAGTTCATCAAGCGCAACAAATTCCTCGGCATGATCATCCCGAAGGAGTTCGGCGGGCTCGGCTTCTCGCCTTACGCGCATTCCGAAGTGGTGCGGAAGATTTCGTCGCGCTCGGTGACGGCAGCGGTGACGGTGATGGTGCCGAACTCGCTCGGGCCGGGCGAACTGCTGATGACATTCGGCACCAAGGAGCAGCAGAACAAGTGGCTGCCGGGTCTTGCCGAAGGCCGCGAGATTCCGTGTTTCGGCCTGACCAGCCCGGAAGCCGGCTCCGACGCCGCGTCGATGATCGATACCGGTATCATCTGCAAGGGCACCTTCAACGGCAAGGACACGCTGGGTCTGCGGCTGAACTGGCACAAGCGCTACATCACGCTCGGCCCGGTGGCGACGCTGCTCGGTCTGGCGTTCAAGGCTTACGACCCCGATCATCTGATCGGTCAGGAAGAAGAACTCGGCATTACCGTCGCGCTCATTCCAACCGATCTGCCGGGCGTCAGCATCGGTCATCGCCATCTGCCGGCGATGCAGGTGTTCCAGAACGGTCCGAACTGGGGCAAGGACGTTTTCATCCCGATGGATTTCATCATCGGCGGACAGGAGCGCATCGGGCAGGGCTGGAAGATGCTGATGACGGCGCTGGCCGCGGGCCGCGGCATCTCGTTGCCGTCGCAATCCTCCGCAGGCGCGGCCTATTGCGCGCGTGCCACCGGGGCTTATGCGCGCATCCGCGAGCAATTCCATGTGCCGATCGGAAAGTTCGAAGGCATCGAGGAGCCGCTGGCGCGCATCGCCGGCATTGCGTATCAGCTCGACGCGGCGCGGCGGCTGACCTGTTCCGCGCTCAATCAGCACATTCATCCGGCAGTAATTTCCGGCATCATGAAGCTGCACGCCACCGAGCGCCTGCGCATCACGGTCGATGACGCGATGGACATTCACGGCGGCAAGGCCGTGATCGACGGCCCGCAGAATTACATGGGCAATCTCTATCGCTCGGTGCCGGTCGCCATCACGGTGGAAGGCGCGAACATTCTGACCCGCAACCTGATCGTGTTCGGACAGGGATCGGTGCGCGCGCATCCTTATCTGCTGCAAGAGATGAATGCCATCAGCGATCCCGACCAGAAGAAGGGCCTTGACGCGTTCGACACGGCGTTCTGGAAGCACGTTGGTCACGCCATCACCAATACGTTCCGCGCCTGGGGCCGAAGCTGGACCGGCGGCATGTTCGCGCCCGCGCCCGATGCGGGAGCCGCGACGGGCTACTATCGCCAGCTCTCGCGCTATTCAGCGGCGTTCGCGCTGTGCTCCGATATGGCGCTGCTGACGCTGGGCGGCGCGCTGAAACGCAAGGAAATGCTGTCGGCGCGGTTCGGCGACATTCTCTCCGAGCTGTATCTGCTTTCGGCAGCGCTGAAGCGCTGGGAGGACGAAGGCCGTCAAGAGGCGGATTTCGCCGCGCTCGAATGGGTGATGGCCAACGGTATCCGCACCATCGAGAATCGCCTCGCCGAAGTGCTGGCCAACATGCCGAACCGCTTGGTCGCCGTGATCCTGAAGTTCCTGATACAGCCGCTCGGCGCCAATCCGCTCGGTCCGTCGGACAAGGTGGTGCACCGCTGCGCGCAACTGATCCTCGCGCCGGGTGCGGCGCGCGATCGCTTGACCGAGGGACTCTATCACATCAACGATGACGGCCCGCTGGCGCGGCTCGAGAGAGCGTTTCTACTCGTCACGGCGAACGAAGCAATCGAGAAGAAGATGCATACTGCAAAAATCCGCGACTGGAGCGAGGCCGTGAAGAAAGGTGTCATCACCGCGGACGAAGGTGCGAAGATCAAAGCGGCGCATGATGCGGTCGCCTTGGTGATCGAAGTCGATGATTTCGCGCCGGAAGCACTGTCGCCGATCTACCGGAAGCGGCAAGATCTTAAGCAATCTGATATCAAGCAGACGTCGCCGGACCGGGCGGCAAGCTGATGGCGCGTCCGGTCTATATCGTTGACGGCGCACGCACGCCGTTCCTGAAAGCACAAGGCGGGCCGGGGCCGTTCACCCCGGTCGATCTCGCAGTCCAGGCAGGCCGTCCATTGCTGGCGCGTCAGCCGTTCGCTCCCAGTGCATTCGATCAGGTCATTCTCGGCTGTGTCAACGTTATCGCGGACGAGATGAATCCGGCGCGCGTCGCGGCGTTACGCCTCGGCATGGGCGAGCGCATGGTGGCCTTCACGGTGCAGATCAATTGCGGCTCCGGCATGCAGTCGATAGACACGGCCTATCGTTACATCGAAGCTGGCAAGGCCGACATGATCCTGGCGGGTGGCGCGGAAGCGCTGAGCTATGCGCCGCTGGTGTTTCCGCAGTCCGGCGTACGCTGGTTCGCGAAATTCGCGTCTGCGAAGGACTCAATGTCGAAGATCGCGGCGTTCCTGAAAGCACGGCCGTCTTACTTCAAGCCGATCATCGGCCTTGAGCGTGGGTTGACCGATCCGATCACCGATCTCAACATGGGACAGACCGCCGAAGTCGTCGCGCATCTGATGGGCGTGACTCGCGAACAGGCCGATGCCTATGCAGTGGAAAGCCATCGCAGGCTGGCCACCGCGCAGGCGCAGGGCTTCCTGCAAGGCGAGGTCGAGACAGCTTTTGCGCGTGACGGCAAATTCTACGACCATGACGACGGCGTGCGGCCGGATTCGTCGATGGACAAGCTCGCCAGACTGAAGCCCGCCTTCGAGCGGCCATGGGGGCAGGTGACGCCCGGCAATTCGTCACAGATCACCGATGGCGCCTGCTGGACCATTCTGGCGTCGGAAGACGCCGTCAACAAATACGGCCTCAAGCCGAAGGCCATCATCGTCGACAGTCAGTGGGCGGGACTCGATCCCGGCATCATGGGCTTCGGTCCGGTGCTGTCGTCAACCGAACTCCTGAAACGCAACAGGCTCAAGCTTCAGGACATCGAGACCTGGGAAATCAATGAAGCCTTCGCGGCGCAGTTGCTCGGCTGTCTCGCTGCATGGAACGATGACAGGTTCTGCCGCGAGGTTCTTGGCCTTGACGGCGCTGCGGGTCAAATCGATCAGGCGAAGCTCAATGTGGACGGCGGCGCGATCAGCCTCGGCCATCCCGTCGGCACCAGCGGCAACCGCATCGTGCTGCACCTTGTGAATGCGATGAAGCGGCTCGGCACCAAACGCGGCATCGCCACCGAATGCATCGGCGGCGGCCTCGGCGGTGCGATGCTGATCGAGACAGTGTAAGGGAACGGACATGGACTCACGCATCATGGATGTTCTCAAGGATCGTGTGCTCGAGCTCGGGCCGGACCCGGTCCCGGGGCCTTACAGGAACTTCAAGCTGACCCGCGACGGCGACGGCATCGCATGGCTGCTGTTCGACCGCGAGGGCACCAGCGCCAACACGCTGTCCGCGGGCGTTCTGGAGGAATTCGAGACCTTGATCGCGGCGCTGGAAAGCGAGCGCCCGGCGGGCGTGGTCATCCGCTCCGCGAAGTCCTCGGGCTTCATCGCGGGCGCGGACGTCAACGAGTTTCGCGGCGTGACCGATCCGCGCGAGGTCGAAACCCAGATGGCGCGCGCGCATGCGGTCGTCGACCGGCTGGAGGCGTTGAAGGTTCCGAGCGTCGCGGTGATCCACGGCTTCTGTCTCGGCGGCGGGCTGGAAGTGGCGCTGGCCTGCAATACGCGCATCGCCATCGACAACGCGCGTTTCGGCTTCCCGGAGGTGATGCTCGGTTTGCATCCGGGTCTTGGGGGCACCGCGCGCTTCACGCACCTCGTCAGTCCGCTTGAGTCGATGACGATGATGCTCACCGGCAAGACCATCGACGCGCGCAAGGCGAAGTCCTTGGGGTTGGTCGATGCCGTGACGCAGGAGCGTCATGTGCGGGGTGCGGTCAGGGACGCGATCTTCGGGCGATTGAAGCCGCACCGGCAAGGCCTGCTCGCCAAGACGATGAACCTCGGTCCGGTGCGCGGCCTGCTCGCAAACCGGATGCGAAGTGAGGCGGCGAAAACCGCGCCGAAGGAACATTATCCCGCGCCTTACGCGCTGGTCGATCTGTGGGAAAAGCACGGCGGTGATCGCGCAGCGATGCTCTCTGCGGAGAAAACCTCGTTTGCCAACCTGATGGTGACGGCGACGGCACAGAACCTGATCCGCGTGTTCTTTCTGCGCGAGCAGATGAAGAAACTCGCCGACGGCAAAAACACCGTGAAGCACGTTCACGTCATTGGTGCCGGCGCGATGGGCGGTGACATCGCGGCATGGTGCGCCCATCAGGGTCTGCGTGTGACGCTGGCCGACATGAAGGCGGAGCCCATTGCCGGCGCGATCAAGCGTGCGGCGGAACTGTTCGGCAAGATCATCCGCAAGAAGACAGATTTGCGCGATGCGCTCGACCGGCTGATTCCCGACATGAACGGCGAAGGCGTGCGCAACGCCGATCTCATTATCGAGGCCGTGCCGGAAAAACTCGAACTCAAGCAGAAGGTTTATGCCGGGCTTGAGCCGATCATGAAGCCGGGCGCGATCCTTGCCACCAACACCTCCAGCATTCCATTGCAGGATCTGCGCACCACGCTGAAGAGTCCCGAGCGGCTGCTGGGGCTGCATTTCTTCAATCCGGTCTCGCGCCTGCAACTGGTCGAGGTGGTCAGCCACGATACTGTCGATCCGCAGGCGCTGTCGACCGCGTTGAAGTTCGTCGGCGCCATCGACCGCCTGCCGCTGCCGGTGAAGAGTTCGCCGGGTTTCCTCGTCAACCGCGCGCTGACGCCGTACATGCTGGAAGCGATGGTGATGCTCGACGAGAAGGTGGACAAGGCCGTCATCGACGCCGCCGCTGAGAAATTCGGCATGCCGATGGGTCCCATCGAACTGGCGGATCAGGTCGGCCTCGACATCTGTCTCGCGGTCGGCGACATGCTGCGCTCGAAGTTCGGCGAAAAGGCACTGCCCGCTGCGCCGGACTGGCTGCGCGACAAGGTCAAGAAGGGCGAGCTTGGCCGCAAGACCGGCAAGGGTTTCTACGAATGGAAGGACGGCAAGGCGGTAAAGCTGCCGTCGCCGGCTCAGCCCACCGATGAAATGATCGACCGTCTCATCCTGCCGATGTCGAACGTCTGCGTCGCCTGTCTGCGCGAAGGCATTGTCGAGAATGGCGATGTGGTGGACGGCGCGATGATCTTCGGCACCGGTTACGCGCCGTTTCGTGGCGGCCCGCTGAACTATGCCCGCACCCGTGGTGCTGCAAATGTCGCTGCTGCGCTGAAGGTACTGGAAGCGAAGTTCGGCGACCGCTTTAAACCGGACGCCGGGTGGGATACGTTCGCCTGATCCAATTCTTCTCGTTTGAGATTTATTTGACGGATTGCATCAATGGCAGAAACGCACGCCGCGCCCGCACCCGCCGCGCCTGAGGGCGAGCTGTCGATTCGAACGCTGGCCATGCCGGCGGACACCAACCAGAACGGCGATATTTTCGGCGGCTGGCTGTTGAGCCAGATGGATCTGGCCGGCAGCATCTACGCCTACAAGACGACGCAAAGCCGCAACGTCACTGTGGCGATCGAGGCGATGACTTTCCGCAAGCCTGTCTATGTCGGTGATGTGGTGTCGGTCTATGCGACGACTGTGCGCGTCGGCCGCACCTCGATTACCGTGCATGTCGCGGCGTGGGTCCAGCGGCGCAACGAATCGGAATTGATTCTGGTGACCGACGGGAACTACACCTACGTCGCGGTGGACGATAGCGGTCATCCACAGGTCATCGGGCAAGATTCGCCGCGCGTCAGCGCCTGATTCGCTTCAATCGTTAACGCGTGTAGTCAGCTTTTCGCGCTGACGGTATTTGCGCGCAGTCTTTTGTCCACTTTGCAGCGCTGCGCGTGGCCCTCATTGCTATTTTACCGCAGTGCGGCCGATCGTCTTCCGGCGTCTACACATCGGTTATAAAACTGTCGCGCGAAGCGCCTACAGGTGCGGCGAACTGCACACGCGGGAGACACTGGTCGTTTGTTTTCGAGTCATTTCGGGTTGAATACAGGCTCTTCGCCGTTGGCCCGGGACGTGCATACTAGATTGGTATGAGTCGGGAAGAAACGGTGTGTTGAAGTCTTCAAAGGCTGAAACTTTTTCAGCTCTTCGGAGTTATTGCGCGTGAGGAACCCAAGACGGGGCACGGATAAAAACATGTCGGACACCTACATCATCGAAGTCAGTTCGGAAGCCGCAGGCATCGTCGTTCGTGAGAAATCGGGTTTTCGTTTCTTCGCGGCGGTTCACAAATTCAATCCGCTCGACGGTCGCGTTTTCAAGAACGCGCGCGAGGCGGAGCGCGCCGCCACCAGATTCCTGGCCGGGCGGCTGGATCCGGTTCCGGTGGTTTGACGTAATGCCGCTGCGGCACATCGAGCGATAGTCCATCTGCTCATGGCCGGGCTCGTCCGGCCATCCACGTCTTGAGATGCTAGTCAAGAAAGACGTGGATGCCCGGCACCGCATACAAGTTTACGCAGTCTGCGACTGCTACGGCCGGGCATGACGAATATTGGTGATGGAGCGATTGGGTGGTTCTTAGCTAAGAGGAAAGGCCGGGATCGCTCCCGGCCTTTTTGACTCCGGATGCGTGATGGGCGCTTACTCGGCCGCAGCCTGACGCCCAAGAACGGGGTAGTCGGTGTAGCCTTTGGCGTTGCCGCCGTAGAACGTCGCCTTGTCGAAATCGTTCAGCGGCGCGCCGAGCTTGAGACGCTCCACGAGATCGGGATTTGAGATGAACGGCTTGCCGAACGCGATCAGGTCGGCCTTGTTCTTCTCCAGCACTTCGGTGGCCAGCTTGAAGTCGTAGCCGTTGTTGGCGATGTAGGCGCCGCTGAAGCGCTTGCGCAGGCTGTCGTAGTCGAACGGCGCGATATCGCGCGGGCCGCCAGTCGCGCCTTCGATGACGTGGATATAGACCAGCTTAAGCGCGTTGAGTTGATCGACGATGTGATCGAACAGCGGCTGCGGATTGCTGTCGGAAATATCGTTGGCGGGGGTCACCGGCGAAATGCGGATGCCGGTGCGGTCGGCGCCGGCCTCGGACGCGACGGCCCTGGAGACTTCCAGCATCAGCCGTGCGCGGTTCTCGATGGAGCCGCCGTAGGCATCGATGCGCTTGTTGGCGCCGTCCTTGGCGAACTGATCGAGCAGGTAGCCGTTCGCGCCGTGGATTTCGACACCATCGAATCCGGCTTCGAGCGCATTGGCGGAGGCGCGCTTGAAGTTCTCGATGATGCCGGGAATTTCGCCGAGGTCCAGCGCGCGGGGCTCGGACACATCGGCGAAGGTGCCGCCGACGAAGGTTTTGCTCTTGGCGCGGACTGCGGATGGGGCGACTGGCGCTCCGTCGTTCTCCTGCAACGTGGTGTGGGAAATACGTCCGACATGCCAAAGCTGGATGTAGATGTGGCCGCCGCGCTCATGAACGCGGTCGGTGACTTTGCGCCAGCCAGCGACCTGTTCCTTGGAATAGATGCCGGGCGTGTCCTGATAGCCCTGGCCCTGCTGCGAGACCTGGCTCGCCTCGGTGATCAACAGTCCGGCCGAGGCGCGCTGCCCGTAATATTCGATGGCGAGGGGATTGGGCACGAAGCCCGCGACGGCGCGGTTGCGCGTCAAGGGAGCCATGACGGCGCGATTTGTCAGCGTGACAGCGCCGAGCTTGTAGGGGTCGAAAAGTTTGGAAGCGGACATGGCTGGATTTCCTGAGGCGATTTCAATGCAAATGCATGTAAGGGGCGCGCCGACGGAAAAGCAAGTCACAGCCGATTGAAAAGTGCGGATTCAGCTTCGCGGAATAGCAGACATGTGTTCGCCATCGGGAATAGCGTTTGCGTCTTCACGCAGAAGGTTTCATTCGGCATCAGGAGCAACGCAGCATAACTACCTCTCGAACGAGGCTCTAACGGTCGAAAGGCACTGTCGGCGCCATTGCGCGATGCTTGCCAGGCGATGAAGCGGTGGAGTCAGATTTCGCCGAGGAAATCTCGCTTCCCCAGTTCGACGCCGTTGTGACGCAGGATGTCATACGCGGTGGTGGCGTGGAAATAGAAACTCGGCAGCGCGAAATTGCTTAAATACCGTTGACCGCTCAGGGACACGGGTTGCCCGGCTCCAACGTCGATGGTGATGTTTCGTGTTTCCGCGCCGTCGAATTGTGAGCGCTCGAATGCCCTCACATAGGCGATGGTTTTCCCGATGCGTTGCTTCAACTCGGCGAAGCTCGTTTCGGTGTCTGCCGTTATTGGAACTTCAACCTGCGCGAGGCGTGCGCAGGCTCTCCCCGCCAGATCGCAGGCGTGCTGGATTTGCAGGGTGAGCGGAAACATGTCGGGAAACAGCCGAGCGCCGAGCAAGACGTCCGGCTGCATCCCTTTGATCTTCGCGTGTGCTTCAGCCTTGTCGAGAACCGCGGAAAGGCTGGTCAGGATCTGGACAAACGCAGGCACTGACGAATCGAACAACGACATGAAGTTGCTTTCAGGACGCATGAAACGCGCTAACCTATCTCATGCAACGCCCAGAAAGTCTCGTTTGCCGAGCTCGACGCCCTTGTGACGCAGGATGTCGTAGGCGGTGGTGCAATGGAAAAAGAACTGCGGCAGCGCCGAATGATTGAGAAACTGCTGGCCAGTCAGCGTCATGGTCTTGCCGGGAGCAACCGGAAACGTGATCTCGCGCTTTTCGGCGCCTTCATATTTGCCGGCCGGCAGCGCCTCGATGTTCGCGAGAACCTTTTTGATCCGCGCCTGCAATTCCGCAAATGTGGTTTCGGTATCGGCCATCACCGGCAGTTCGGTTTGCGTGAAACGCGCGCAGGCCTTGCCGGAGAAATCGCACGCCAGTTGAACCTGTTTCGTCAGCGGGTACATCGTCGGATGCAGCCGCGCTTCCAGCAGATCACCTGGCGTGATCTTGTTTGCGGCGGCGTGTGCTTCGGCCTTGGTGAGAGTGGCGGAAAGCGCGTTCAACGTGCGGATAAAGACCGGAGCTGAACCGTCATAGAATGAGATGGACACTTTGGGGCAACCTTTCAGGGAAAATCTTGCCGTGAAGTCAGGCTAGCCCGATGTAACTGTTCTCTTTGTGCTTGCAAGGTGCTGGCGGCTGACAATCAGCCGCCGCGCATCCGCGCCAGCAGTTCGGCGGTCGGCCATGAATCGGCGGGCAGGCCGTATTTCGTTTGCATGGTCTTGATCGCGATGCGGCTTTGCTGGCCGAGAATCCCGTCGATTTTGCCGACGTTGTAGCCTTGCCGCGCGAGCAGTTGCTGCAATTCCTTGATCTCGTCGAACGGCAATTGCGCCACCGGCGCCGCAGGCTTTCGCATTGGACCTGCGCCCGTGATGCGGGTGGCGAGATAGCCGGCCGTGGTCGAATAGATCAGCGAGTTATTCCATTCGGTGTAGGCGGCGAAGTTCGGATAGGCGAGAAACGCCGGCCCATGGCGTCCCATCGGCAGCAGCACCGAGGCCGGCAGATCGTCCTTCGGCAGCGGACGGCCGTCGGCATAGGTCACGCCCCACGCCGCCCATTTTGAGCGCGGATGCTTGATGGTGAGATCGGCCTGATCCCATGGAAGGTTCGCAGGCACGCGGATTTCCTGCAGCCACGGCTCTCCGCGCCGCCATTTCAATCCGTTCGCGATATAGTTCGCGGTCGAGCCGATCACGTCGGGCGCGCTGCGCAGCATGTTGCGGTGGCCGTCGCCGTCGTAGTCCACGGCGTAATCAAAGTAATGACGCGGCAGGAATTGCGTCTGGCCGAGTTCGCCGGCCCATGAGCCGATCATCTCGGATGGCGAAAGATCGCCGCGGTCGATGATCTTCAGGGCGGCGATGGTCTCCTGCCGGAACATCTCGGAACGGCGGCAATCATAGGCGAGCGAGACCAGCGAGCGCAGCGTCGGCAGCTTGCCTTGCACCGCGCCGAAGTCGCTCTCCAGCGCCCAGAACGCAGCGATCACCGCAGGCGGCACGCCGTATTCCTTCTCGGCGCGGGCAAAGGCCTGTGCATGGGTCTGGATCAACTGCTGCCCCTTCACGCGGCGGCCCTCGGAGGCCATGCGTCCGGCGAACTCGCTGAAGATCTGGCCGAAGACGCGCTGGCCCCTGTCGCGGTTGACGATGCCCTGATCGTACACCATGCCGGGCGAGGCGGCGGCGATCGCGCGCTGCGACACACCGGCAGCGACAGCGTCCTGTTTCAGTCGCGTCAGAAACTGATCAAAGCTCTGGCCGCCGTGGCAGCGCGCGCCGCTTTGGGCGAAGGCGGGGGAGGCAATCGATGTGACGGCGAGAATGAGAAAGGAAAATCTGGAAAATTGCTTCAGCATAGATCACCGGATTGGCCGAATGGCACAAAGTCATTTCTTCGTCATGCCCGGGCTTGTCCCGGGCATCCACGTTTTACTTCACCATCAAACAAGACGTGGATGGCCGGGACAAGCCCGGCCATGACGAATTGAATGTTCTTTACAGCTCCGTTGCTCTGCTGAACGACGACGCGCGATAACTGACATCCACACACGAAAATGCCCGGCGGAAGCCGGGCATTCTGTTTTTGCGATTGTGTCGAGCCGTTCGTTAGCCGAACTGGTTCATCGTGTTGTGGGCGCCGCCCGCCTTCAGGGCTGCCTCGCCCGCGAAGTATTCCTTGTGGTCGTCGCCGATGTCGGAGCCGGCCATGTTCTGGTGCTTCGCGCAGGCGATACCCTGGCGGATTTCCGCACGCTGAACGTTCTTCACGTATCCGAGCATGCCCTGTTCGCCGAAATATTCCTTCGAGAGATTATCGGTCGACAGCGCGGCCGTGTGATAGGTCGGCAACGTGATCAGGTGGTGGAAGATGCCGGCGCGCTTGGCCGAATCCGCCTGGAAGGTGCGGATCAACTCGTCGGCTTCGATCGCAAGTGGCGTCTCGTCGTATTCCACCTTCATCAGCTCGGCACGATTGTACTTGCTGACGTCCTTACCCGCTTCCTTCATGGCATCGTACACCTGCCAGCGGAAGTTCAGCGTCCAGTTGAACGACGGCGAGTTGTTGTAAGCCAGCTTGGCGTTCGGGATGACCTCACGGACGCGATCGACCATCTCGGCGATCTGCGCGATGTTCGGCTTCTCGGTTTCGATCCACAACAGGTCGGCACCGTTCTGCAGCGAGGTGATGCTGTCGAGGACGCAGCGATCAACGCCGGTGCCGGCGCGGAACTGATAAAGGTTGCTCGGCAGGCGCTTCGGACGCAGCAGCTTGCCGTTGCGGCTGATGATGACATCGCCGTTGCCGATCTTCGACGCATCGACTTCGTCGCAATCGAGGAAGCTGTTGTACTGGTCGCCGAGATCGCCCGGCTTGTGGCTGACAGCGATCTGCTGCGTGAGGCCGGCGCCGAGCGAGTCGGTGCGGGTCACGATGATGCCGTCGTCCACGCCCATTTCGAGGAACGCGTGGCGGCAGGCGCGGATCTTCGCCAGGAACACTTCGTGCGGCACAGTCACCTTGCCGTCCTGATGGCCGCACTGCTTTTCGTCCGAGACCTGATTTTCGATCTGCAGGGCGCAAGCGCCTGCTTCGATCATCTTCTTGGCGAGCAGATAGGTTGCCTCCGCATTGCCGAAGCCGGCGTCGATATCGGCGATAACGGGCACGACGTGGGTCTGGAAATTGTCGACCTTCGCGATCAGCGCCGTTTCCTTGGCCTTGTCGCCGGCCTTACGCGCAGCGTCGAGCTCACGGAAGATATCGTTGAGTTCGCGCTGATCGGCCTGACGCAGGAAGGTGTAGAGCTCTTCGATCAGCGCCGGCACCGAGGTCTTCTCGTGCATGGACTGATCCGGAAGCGGACCGAATTCGGAGCGCAGCGCGGCGATCATCCAGCCCGACAGGTAGAGGTAACGGCGGTCGGTCTTGCCGCCGAAATGCTTCTTGATCGAGATCAGCTTCTGCTGGGCGATGAAACCATGCCAGCAACCCAGCGACTGGGTGTACTTGGTGGGATCCGCATCGTACGCGGCCATGTCTGCGCGCATCACGGACGCCGTGTAGCGGGCGATGTCCAGACCGGTCCTGAAGCGGTTCTGCAGGCGCATGCGCGCGACGGCTTCGGCGGTCACGCCGTTCCATGTGCCCTTGTCCTTGAGGAGGGTTTCGGCCGCAGCGATTTCGCTCTGATAGGAAGCCGGGCCTTGAATTGCTTGGTCGATTCCGCGCGATTGGTAATTCATGGTTGTGATCCCTTGTGAAGTTGGCGTTGGTTTTACGCCGGGCCCCACGGACCGCCAGAGGCTTTGAAGATAGCTTGTCAGACTTTACAAACTTTAATTGTAATGCTGTAATTACTTTACAATTTGGCTAGTTTGGCAGGATGACCGCCCATGGCGACATCGACAATCCGCTCGGTTTTTATGGGTCCGCGGCTGCGGCGGCTGCGGCGCGATCTGGGGCTGACCCAGGCCGATATGGCGGCGGATCTTGATATTTCCGCGCCTTATGTGGCGCTTCTGGAGCGCAATCAGCGGCCGGTGACGGCGGATATGCTGCTTCGCCTGGCCCGCACGTACAAAATCGATCTCGCTGATCTCGCGGGCGATGGCGGCGCCGATCATACGGCACGCATGCAGGCGGTTCTCAAGGAGCCGATGTTTGCCGACATCGATATCCCCTCGCTTGAAATCAGCGATATCGCAATCGGCTATCCGGGACTGGCAGAGGCATTCCTGCGGCTCTACACGGCCTACCGCGAAGAGCAGCTCGCGCTGGCAGAAGGCGCTAAATCGCTGTCGAGCAGGGGCGGTCTGGACGTCAACGACCCGGTTGCGGAAGTCCGGCGGTTTCTGGCCGCCCGCCGAAACAACTTCGCGGATCTCGACGACGCGGCCGAGCGAATTTTGCACGGCCCTGCGGATCAGGGCTGGTTTATCGAACGGCTGAGCGCTCGCCACAATCTTCGTGTTCGCCACCTGCCGCCCGACGTCATGCTCGGCTCCGTCAGGCGGCTGGATCGTCACCGCAAGGAAATTTTGTTCGACGACTCGCTCGATACCGCGAGCTTCAACTTCCAGTTGGCGCAACAACTCGCCTATCTCGAATTTGAAGATGAGATGAGTACAGCGCTAAAAGCCGGCCAGTTCACCACCAAGAGCGGCAAACTTCTGGCGCACCGGTCGCTTGCGAGTTACGCCGCCGCGGCGCTTATCATGCCGTATTCCGCATTCGCAAAAGCAGCGGAGACGCGTCGTTACGATGTTGAAGCGCTGGCGCGTCAGTTCGGAACCAGCTTCGAACAGACCGCGCATCGCATCACGACCTTGCAGAGACCGGGTTCGGAAAAGGTCCCGTTCTTCCTGATCCGCGTCGATCCGGCCGGCAACATTTCGAAACTGCTCGACGGCGCGGGCTTTCCCTTTGCAAAACACGGAGGAGCCTGTCCGCTGTGGTCGGTTCATGGCGTCTTCAAAACGCCGCGTCAGATCGTGACGCAGTGGCTGGAATTGCCGGACGGTCAGCGATTCTTTTCCATTGCCCGCACAGTCACCGCCGGTGGGGGCTCGTTCGGCGCCGTGCGCGTGGAGCGTGCCATCGCGATCGGTTGCGCTGCTGAGCACGCCGGAAAGTTGATTTATACCAGCGATGAAACCGGGCCTCGCGCCGATGCGCCCACGCCGATTGGCGTCGCATGCCGCGTCTGCCATCGTCCGACATGCGCCGCGCGATCTGAACTTCCAATCGGCCGTGAACTGCTTCCCGACGACTACCGACGGCTCAGCGTTCCGTTCGGGTTCTCGTCCGACTGATTGATTATTGCAGAATTTGCATTACAAACGGCGGCGACGTGACTAGATATGGTCCAGGATCAATACACGGCACGAAGGCGCAAGCGGCTGAAATGCCGAGCATGAACCGGGAAGTGGATTGATTTTCCGAAACGATCATGTTCACAAAACGGCCTATTGCACTTCAAGCTAACTGACGGAGACTCAAATGAGCGGCAGCAATTTCTGGGTGATTGGCGGTGAGTTCGGCTCGATGAACTTCCACAAACTCGTGGAAGGTTCGGCTCAGGTCCAGGGCCCGTTCAAGACCCGCAAGGAGGCCGAGGATGCCTGGCGTGTCGTCTCCGAAGAAAACCGTCATCGCGCGGGCGTGCGTTTCTCCATCGTGGAAGAACCGCAGCGCACCAGCAGCACCTGACAGCTCCCGGGCGGGGTTCGTCGCCCGCCCCATTTTACGGCCCTGTTCCGCATGGGAACGGGGCCGTTTTTTCATTTTGGGACATGAACAACGCCGCGAAACGCCGCGCGAAAGGGCCTGGGACCTTTGCGGGGGAACAGGGTTACTGATAGATTAAGCGGGTCAAAACAAAGCTATCGAACCCGAGGTCTTCAGATCATGGCGGAACAGAGCGTCCCGAAAGATTTGGCCGGCAAACCGAGCCCGGTTCGGTTGCGCGACGCCTTGCGGAAGGCCCGAATCGAAGCCGCGGACCGGACCGGCGTCGTCGTCGATCTGCGTGACGCGGAGGTCGCCCGGCTCGAGATTCTGCACGAGGCGCTCGATTCGCTGTTCTCCGAAATTCCGCCGGGGGTCGATCTGTTCGACCGCGGCATCAGCCAGGGCGATACGCCACGGCTGTGGATCGACGCCGTGGCGCATATCGCGATGGGCCGCGACAAGCGCATCTATCGCTTCACGCAGGACACCCGATTCGGCCGCATCGTAATCGCCGAATCGCACGACATCCCGGTGATGGTCGATGCGGTGACGGACTATATCGCGCGCCGCCTGATCGAACGCGAGCACGCGATGGTGGTGACGCCGGCTCCGGCAACTGCACCGACACCCGTTTCGGCCGCTGCGGTCGCCGCGACTGCGCCCGCGAAAGGCCGCAGCGCTGTGTGGACATTCGCATTCGGATTTGCGGCGGGCCTTGCCGCGCTGTTCGGCTTCGCGCTCGTGATGGCGCTGCGCGGGATTTAGCTTCCATCCGTGAGGTGCGAGCTATTGCGAGCCTCGAAGGATGACAGCAGGTTTAGATCAACCGTTCATCCTTGATCTCGCCAAGTATCATGCCGTCGGCGAACCCGCGCACGCGATGGTCGCAGCGCCATGCGCCATCAGCGCGTTCAATTGAAAACAGATTGTAGGCGGCGGGATGATTGTGCCCGTGCGCCATCGCGGAGGCCGACGGCACGCCGATCGCGGGAATGCGTCCGCGCGGTCCGTCCAGCCAGATGGTGGCGTGGCGATGATCGTGGCCGTGCAAAACGAGATCGACGCCGTAACGTGCGATCAGATCCAGCAGTTCATCCGAATCGCGCAGCCGCGCCGCCCATCGTCCGGGCGAGGTCACCGGCGGGTGATGGATCATCAGCACGCGGAACAGATTTTCGGTGGCAACTTGCTGCAGCAGCTTTTCGAGATCGCCGCGCTGTTGCTGCCCGAGCCGTCCGGTCGCCATGAAAGGTGCGGTGGGAACGGCGGTGGACACACCGATCAGCGCCAGCGGGCCGCGGCGGCGCAGATAGGGAAACGCTGCATCGTTATTCGCAGCGATGCTGTCGCCGCGAAAATAGTCCGCCCACGAATAAGGAAAGTGCTCGCGGATGCCGCGCACGTAGGCGTCGTGATTGCCCGGCACCAGCGAGACCTGATCCGGCGCGCCGACGCTCTCCAGCCACTTGCGGGCCTCAGTGAATTCGAGCGGTAGCGCGATGTTGACGAGGTCGCCGGTGACCGCGATGTGATCCGGCCCCTGGGCCTGCATGTCGGCGACGAGTTCGCCGAGCACTTCGCGGCGATGGACCATGTGCCGCTTGCGCTGCCAGTTGAGATAACCGATCGCGCGCTTGCCGGCGAGCTCGCGCAGGCGCGGCCGCGGCATCGGGCCGAGATGCGGATCGGACAGATGCGCGAGCACGAACGATGTCATGAACTTCTGTTACATGCGTTATCTGGAAATGTCATGATATTCAAAATGCTGCACATCGTCATGCCCCGGCTTGACCCGGGCACCCACCTCTTCCTTGATGGTTTGCAAGACGTGGATGGCCGGAATAAATCCGGCCATGACGGCGTCCTGGATTTCGGAACTGATTTTGACGAATGACACCTCAAACTTTCGCCTGAAGTTCGAGCCTTTGCTCCGGCGCGTCTTTCATTTCTATTCGCGGTTCGCCCGGGGCATGACGCTCGGCGTGCGCGCGGTCGTGCTCGATGGCGAGAACCGGGTGTTTCTGGTCAAGCACAGCTACGTCTCCGGCTGGCACCTGCCCGGAGGCGGCGTCGAGACCGGCGAGACGTTTTTGAGTTCGCTGAAGCGTGAGCTGATCGAGGAAGGCCGGATCGAGATGACCGGCGAGCCGCTGCTGCATGGCTTGTTCTTCAACCGCCGGGTGTCGCCGCGCGACCATGTCGCGGTCTATGTCGTGCGCCAGTACCGGCAGGACCGGATGCCGGAGCCCAACCACGAGATCGTGGCGTGCGGGTTCTTTGGGGTGGCCGAACTGCCGCCGGAGACCACCCGTGGGACGCGAGCGCGGATCGCCGAGGTGCTGGACAACAGGCCTTTGACCGAGGACTGGATTTAACCTCCTGCGTCATTCCGGGTCTGCGCGTGAAGGATGCGCATCCCGGAATGACAGCGGGTGAACTCGTATGGTGGGCGGCGATTTCCGCTCAGACGACCCGTTGAGCCGTAGACCATCCTTGCCTCAGATGCTAATTCGCGGTCCATCATGTCCGATCTTTCCCTGACCATATTGGCCGAAACCCCCGGCGACGAGCAGGCCATCGAGCGCCTGCACGAACGCACGTTCGGACCCGGCCGTTACGCGCTCAGCGCCTATCGTCTGCGCGAGCATGTCGATCATCTGCTCGATCTGTCGTTTACCGCGCGGATCGGCACGCTGATGGTCGGCTCGGTGCGGCAGTTACCGGTCTGCGTCGGCAATACGCCCGCACTGCTGCTCGGGCCGCTGACGGTCGAGCCGCCGTTTCGCGAGCGCGGCGTCGGCCGGGCGCTGCTCGACCGCGCGTTGAAGGATGCGAAAGCGAAGGGCCATCGGTTGGTGCTGCTGGTCGGCGACGAGGCGTATTACAGCCGCGCCGGTTTCAAGCGGATTCCGAAGGGCCGGGCGACGATGCCGGGTCCGGTCGATCACGCGCGGCTTCTGGTGCATGAACTCGTTGACGGCGCGTTCGAAGGCGTCAGCGGCGCCATTCGGCCGGACTGGACATTTGCGCGGGCGCTCTGAGCGCTCATCGAGACAATTGCCACGTGTTCAGTGTCGTCCCCGCGAAAGCGGGGACCCACAACCACCGCATCCTCGGTTCAGCACGATCGTGCTGAACTCTCACGCGAACTCCAGCGATAGGGAGTATGGGTTCCGCTTTCGCGGGGACGATATCGTTTGTGAGATTAGCTCAGCCATCTGCCTCAATACTTCACATTCGCGAACATGCGCACGCCGAGACCCGGCATCAGGACCTGATCCTTGCTGTAGGACACGGAGTTGCGGATGTCCTCGTTGAGCAGGTTGTCGCCAACGACTCCGAAGGTGAATTCCTGCGCGCCCCACCAATGGCTCTTGGCGAGTTTCGTGGTGTAGCTGAGTTCGGCCTTCAGCCGATTGTAGCCGGGTGTCGAGGTCTCGATGCCGCCGATGTCGTTCTGCGCGAAGGCGTGGAGCAGGTTGACGCGCGCGAGCCAGTTGGCGTCGCGGTAGTAGATGCCGCCGCCGAGCCGTTGCGGCGGAATGCGCGGCACGTTGGTGCCATCGGTAAAGGTGGCGCGCACGATGTCATACTGTCCCTCGACGCCGAACTGTCCGGCCCAGACCGGCAGCACGTCGTACTGGAACTGGAATTCAGCGCCACGGAAGTTCGCGTCCTTCTGCGAATAGATAGCCTGGTTGAGTTCGAGGCCAGGGCCTGCGACGCACGCGACATCCTCGCAGGTGTTGCCGGTCAGCCGCCGATAGATGAAGCCGTCGAAGCGCGTGACATAACCGGTCAGTTCGAACCGGAACGGTCCCGTCGCCTTGCGCAGCCCGACCTCGACCGACTTCGCGGTTTCGATGCCCAGATTCGGATTGCCGATATCGAAGGTGACGGTCGCATCGTGCCCGCCGCGCGAGAACAGTTCCGCGGGCTTGGGCGCGCGCTCGGTGTATTGACCGGTGATGCTGGCCGCGAGATTCCACGGAAGATTCTGGATCAGGCCGACGCTGCCGCTCTTTGGCGTGAAGTTCAGGTTGCGCGAGGTGGCGGGGCCGATCCCGGCAGGATCGACGTTGAGATCGAACAATTCCGGAATGAAGCTCGGCGTGGTCCCGCTGAGATTGACATGCTCGATGCGGGCGGCGACCTGCGCCTTGGTGACTTCGGAGAATTTCAGTTCGTTGAAAACGTATCCGGCGACCTTGGTGTTCTTGTTCGGATCCCACAGGCCGTTGAGCGGGCTGCCCGGATCGTCCGGGCTTGGTGCGGTCAGTTCCTGATGCGAGGCCTGCACACCGAGCGCGGTGGTCAGTGCCGCGAAACGCAGGTTCAGCGGCATGAATTGCACTTCGACGCGGCCTTCCTGCTCCTTGTTGGTGAAGGTCTGGCGCACGCCGTCGCTGGAAAAGATCGCAGGATCGGCGAGGCCGATTTCGTTGTGCTTGTAGTCGGTCGCGCCGGCCCAGAAGCGGACCACGTCGATGGCGGCGGCGTCCGGATGATAGTCGCCCTTCACCGTCAGCTTGGTCTGCCGCGCGCTGATGCGGGTGCGGTGCTCCTCGCCGTCGATGCCGGGGATATGATAGATGCTGTTGTTCTGCTGAATGGCCGCGCCGATGAAGCCGCCCGCGAAGAAATACGATCCGCCGATCGAGGCGCCGTCGGACTGTGACGAGGAGTTGGGCTGTTTGCCGGTGAAGGGCCGCGTCGGATCGAAGCGGTAGGGCGAACTCGGCACGCTGTAGTCTTCGGTCTTGCGCGCGAACGCATCGGCATGGATCGCGACGTTGTTTCCGGCTGCGTCGAGCAGCACCGCGCCTTCACGTCCGAGATCGACGCTTGAGAGCGCGGAGCGCGCCTCGAAACTGGCGCAAGGGTTCGACGCGGAGAGCTGCGGCGCCTTGACGTTGTACCCATAGGTCTGGATCGACGGCACCGCGCTGCACGGCAGCGTTTCGGGAATGCGGTTGTTGCTGGCGCTGACCACGCCGCCGATCGACTGCGATCCGTAACGCAGCGTCGCCGGGCCGCGGATGACTTCAACCTGATTGGTCGATAGCGGATCGATCGGCACGAAGTGATCTTCACCGAGATCGGATGCGCCGTTGCTGCCGATGCCGTTTTCGACGATGCCGACGCGATTGACGTCGAGCCCGCGAATGATCGGACGGCTCGATGCGCCGGGCGCGAACGACGAACCGGTGATGCCGGGCTTGTTGTTCAGAAGATCGCCGAGTGTGGAAGCAGCACTTCGTCGGATTTCCTCGTTCGGCACCACGGTGACGGTGGCGAACTGATCGGTAACGATCGGCAGCGTGCCCGCGTAAGTCTCCGGATTTGGCGCAGGTGCCGCGGGCGGTGCCGCAGCCGTACTGCGGCCGGGCTGGGCACGATGCTGGTGTGGCCGCTGGATCGGGCTCGGCGCCTGCACGACGATCTCGGGCAGTGTTGTGCCGGCACCCGGATCGGCCTGCTGCGACCGTGCTGTAGTGTTGAAGAGAAGCGCCATAGCGACGGCGGAGCCGCCGGCCAATGAGGCACGAAGAAACTTGTACGACATGATGCTTTGATCCTGATGCCGCCGCGTCCGTCTTTGCGGAGTCGGGCGGCTCACCTCGAATGTCCCGCGATCACCGCTGCGCGGCGACCATCGGGATCGGACAACAATTCGAGTCAGGCCTGCGGTGGGGCGCGGGAATGAAATGCGCTCCGGCGGGAGTCGGATGCGATGGCTTCGGGATGAAACGCGGTTTGCTGCGCTGTGACCGTCAGCGGCACCGTCAGCGATGGCGGGGCCGCCGCGATGAGGCTATGGGCCATCGCGACCGTGGCG
>JAUSAX010000019.1 GCA_030652315.1 Afipia sp.
TTCCGGATCCGTCGGTGTTTCGATCGCGGTCGGTGGTAGCGGAGCTTCGTCGGGCAATGGTGGCGACGTCACCATCGATAATCTCGGCGCGATCCGGACAAACGGTGCAGTTGCCCTCGGCATTTTCGCGCAGAGCATCGGTGGCGGCGGTGGCAACGGCGGCACCGCCGGAAGTTTCAGTGCCGTAGCTCCGGTCGGAATCGGTGTCGGCGGCGGTGGCGGTTCAAGCGGCAACGGCGGCAACATCACGATTACAAACGGTCAAACCGGAGCGATCACAACAACGGGCGCTGGCTCGACGGCGATCTTCGCGCAGAGCGTCGGCGGCGGCGGCGGCAATGGCGGTGCTGCGCTAACGGTCTCGGCGACTGTAGGCGGCGGCACGGTTTCCGTCGGTGGCAGCGGCGGCAATGGTGGCAATGGCGGCACGATCAGCGTCACCAACGACGGAGCAATCACCACGACGGGGATCAACTCGGTTGCGATTTTTGCGCAAAGCGTCGGCGGGGGCGGCGGTTCAGGGGGCTCGGCCATTGCAGCGACCATCGGAGCCGTGGTGCCGATCGGCGGCGGCTCGGGATCCATCGGGTTGGGCGGCGACGTCACCATCACCAACTCAGCCACCGGAACAATTACGATGACGGGTGCCGGCTCTGTTGGTCTCTTCGCGCAGAGTGTCGGCGGCGGCGGTGGTATTGCGACCGCTGACGGAGCGGCGACGTTCGCGCTGAATGCGCTGGGGAACGGCAACGGCGGTGTGGTCAGTGTCGTCAACCACGGCTCCATCACCATGACCGGCGACAATGCCGCGGGCGTCTTCGTGCAGAGCGTCGGCGGCGGTGGCGGCATTGTGGGTAAATCGGGAGATCTCCTCGGTCTCGATCCCATGTTTCAGGGGACTGCTGGCGGCAGTGGCATCGGCGCCAGCGTTTCGCTGGTCCAGGATCAGCACGTCACGGCAACTGGCCTCAACTCAGTCGCTCTGCTGGCCCAGAGTGCCGGCGGCACCGGCAACGGCAACATCGATGTTACCGTCACTGCTGGCACGACCATTACTGGCGGCAGCGGGACCGGCGCAGGCGTAGGCTTCCTCGACGGCGCAACCAACCTCCTGACCAACCGCGGCAGGATTACATCGGTCAATCAGATCGCCGGCTTCGCCATGACGGCAACGGGTGGGGACGATACCGTCGATAACTACGGCACGATGATCGGCTCGGTTAATCTCGGCACAGGTATCAATGCGTTCGACAACAAGGCCGCCGCGCTCTTCAACATGGGCGCCAGCGTTATGCTCGGCACCGGGAACTTCTTCACCAATAACGGGACGATGTCGCCCGGTGCCATCAATAATGTTTTCACGAGCGGGGTGACAGGAAACATCGTGCAGTCGTTGGGTGCGACGTATCAACTCGATCTCGATTTCGGGCCGAGTACGGCGGATCGCGTCAATGCGACGGGCACAGGGCTGCTTTCGGGGACAGTTGCAATCAATTTTCTCAACAAGGCTTTGGTGTTGCCCGGCGACCACCAGATGACGATCGTTTCGGCTGCCGGCGGAGTCACCAACTCGGGACTGAAGCTCAGCGCTGCACCTTCGGCGATCGTCACCTATGGATTGCTCTATCCCAACGCAAACGACGTGGTGCTGAATTATAGTGTCACGTTCAATCCGGTTGGCCTTCCGCCGCAATTTGCATCGATCGGAAACGCGATCAATGCGATCCAGACCGCACGCAGTTCCCCGGGATTTGCGCCGATCGCATCAGCATTGTTCGATCTGCCAGACCAACAAGGGTTGTCGAAGTTCTATAACGCCGTCGGTGGCGGAGGTACGGCCGCTACCCAGCAAACAGCGTTCAGCGCGGGCACCGCTTTCACATCCTTGATGTTGGATCAGATGAATTCCTGGGTTGCCGGCTCGGCGGGCAGCAATGGATTCGTCTTTGACGACAATCGCGAGCAGGCCTATGCCGCCGTGTCGCCTGCCGACGTGATTGCAAATTCCGCGTTCCGGAGTATCCGGAATGCAACTCCGTCCGGATTTTCGGATCGATGGCGCGTCTGGGCTGCTCCCTTTGGATCGCGGCAGACCATCGAAAGCAACACGGCACTTGGGACTCCGGGTTCGGCTGTCACCAGTGTCGGCGGCGGTTTCGGTGTCGAACGACAATTCGGCGACAATGCGGTCTTCGGATTCAGCGCCGGCGGCAGCAGCTCGACATATTCGGTGCCCGACCGTTCGACGAATGGCCGCATCGAGGGTGGACACGTGGGTGTTTATGGCGCGGTTCGCGACGGCCCAATCTACTTGAGCGGCAGCCTTGGCTACGGCCGCTTCGACAATCGCATGACTCGCGACATCAGTGTGGCTGGCCTACCGAGCGAGTTTGTCTCGGGACGATTTGCGAGCGATCAGTTTTCCGGACGTGTCGAACTGGGGTGGCGGCAGATACTTGGCCATGTCGCGGTGACGCCTTTTGGGGCTCTGCAATTCGCGAACACCTGGCAGCAGGCCTACACCGAAACGCCCGCATATGGTGGGCCTGCGGGAATTCTTGGTTTGTCCTATCAATCGCAGTCGACGATGTCATTGCCGATATCCCTTGGCCTGCAACTGGACAGCAAGTTCGTGCTCACGAATGGCATGACGTGGACTCCTTATGTGCGGGCGGCCTGGGTTCATGAATTTATGCCTGACCGGCATATCACGGCGTCATTCAATGTCGCGCCGGGGTTTTTGTTCAACACTGTGGGGACACCCGCATTGGCGGATTCAGCCCAGATCGTCATCGGAAGCGAACTTGCTGTCTCGAACCGGGTGTCGCTGTTCAGTTCGCTGGCGACACAGGTTGCTTCGCAAAGTCTGGCTTACGCCGGAATGGGTGGTATGAAGGTTGCGTGGTAGCGTGCGATTACGGCTGCGAGGAAAAGGTTCGACGACGAGTGGAAACGATGGGCAGGATAATACGCGTACTTTTTCCGATAGTGAGCATCTGCATTGCCCTCGCTCATCCGGCTGAAGCGCAGCAGCAACCGCAGCAGAAGCTCGTCAAGCCGGCCGCTGCGGCGAAATCGCCGGCGGCGCCTGTCGCAACGAGCGCAGCTGCGCCCGCAGTTGCAGCTGATGGCAATGCGTCGCCTCAACCGATTTGGATCTCGCGTTGCTCCAGCGATGGCAGGAAAGCGGCTCTCCTTTGCGAAATCGAACAAAGTCTTTTCATTACCAAAACCGGGCAACTGGTGGCATCGGTCAACGTGAAGTTGCCTTCTGAAACGCGCCAGCCGGTGATGATGATTCAGCTACCGGTGGGCTTGTTCCTGCCGGGTGGAGTTAACCTGCAGATCGATGAAGGAAAGCCTCAGGCGCTCGTCATCCAAACTTGCGATTTGAAAGGATGCTACGCCGCGACGACCGTTTCTCCTGAACTGCTCGGATCGATGAAATCCGGGAAACGTCTTTCTGTTACGTTTCAAAACTTGAACAAAGAGAATGTGAACCTCGCCTTTGTGCTTTCCGGCTTTGCGGAAGGCTACGACAAGATCAATTAGCCGATCGGTCGCCGTGTCCTGCTCTTCCTCATGCAGGACGTCAATTTCGCGCGACCACCCGATCCCGTCGGTGCCGCGTTGTGCGCTGAAAGCCGCGAAAGCTGGCAGGAGCGAGGGGCTTTGATCGAGCGTCGTGCATGCGGGCCAAACTATTGTTGCAATTCATAATTTTGAAAGGCTCTTGGGCGTTTCCGCGCGTCGAGGCGGGCCAATTGCCTGCTCTTGTCGGTGAAGTTGTAGGTGTGGCCGCTCGGCTCCGGAGATGGTATTATGCAGCCTGCCGCGCAGACCAATTGATTACCGATCCGAATTTTCTTCGCGCTCGCGCCAAAGATAATTGCGGGATGTCGTCATGGGTACGAACGTTCCTGAATCAATGGTCGAAGGCCCGCGTTGGCGGGCAACTGACAGTGGTTCGCTGACGCGATTTGTCGAACGGATTTCGCTGGCCCGACAGATGGTCGGCTACCGCTTCAGCTCATACATCTTCTCACATCTTTGGTTGCTTAAGATAGCCTTCACGGTGCTTCGTCGTGTTCGCCCGATCTCGATCTTTGGCAAGCTCGTGATCCTCACCAAAATGAGCGACGTTCGAGAGGTTCTCGGACGCTTCGATGATTTCACCCTCGGTGAGGCGATCGAACCAGGAATGCCATGGGGGCCATTCCTGATGACGGTAGACTGGAGCGAGCAACACCAATGGGAGCGGAAGCTTCTCCAGAGTGTCGTCAAGCGAGACGTTGATCCGTTGACAATCAAGAAGGCTGTTGCCGAAGAATGCCGCGAGCGGATAGCCGCTGCCGACGGCAGGATCGACATGGTAGCGGAGCTTGCGGAGCCGGTTGTCGTGCGGGTCGCCGCCGACTATTTCGGCGTTCCTCCGTTGCAGGGCGACAAACGTCGAATGGCGCGCGCGACGCGCAATCTTGCCGGCATCATCATGGTCAATCCACCGGTCGGCTCACAGCCCTGGATCGACTCGCGCGAGGATATGATCAGCCTGACGCAGCTTCTGCTGGAAGAGATTGCAGTTACGAAGTCGTCGATCACCTCTTCGCATCAAAGCAACCTGCCGGACAATCTTCTGACGCGACTGATTGCGTTGCTAAAAATCGGCTCTAAGCCGAACTGGTTTGATGAAGACTGGATTCGCAGATATCTGACCGGTCTGGTTGCGACCGGCTTGGCGACGGTTGTTCGCGGGACCGCACACACGATCGATCAACTCGTGGCGCACCCGGAAGCCTTGCGAGAGGCACAAAAGCTGGCCGTCGCGCTCGATCGCGCTGAAGCGCACGAACAAAGCATGGGAAATACAGCGCCCGAGGGGGACCGGAAATCGGCCGCGCAGCGTGTGAAGCAGTCGCACGATGCGCTTGCACACTATATCTACGAAGCGCTGCGGTTCCGGCCAATGCTTCCTCTGCTGGTGCGCGATGCTCCGCGCGAGACAGTTATCGCAAATGGAACGAAACGCGCGCGCGTAGTGCCGGCAGGGGCGCGCGTTCTGGCCGGACCGCTTGCCGCAATGTTCGATCCCGATGTCTTTCCGCGACCGTCGCGTTTCGATCCGGAGCGGCCGATCGAGGATTACATCCACTTCGGCGACGGAGAGCGTCGTTGCTTTGGGAAATACGTTGCCGAGAACGCCCTCATGGAAATGGTGCGCGCGTTACTTCGCCTTCCTGATCTTGCGCGTGCATCCGGGAGCGACGGCCGCGTCCGGTATGAAGGTCCGGCACCCTGTTCATTTGTTCTCACGTTTAACAAGCAAGCCGTTGGGGCGCAGGAACGGTGAACCCGAACTACACGACCATCATTGCGCCGCTCGCCCCCGGACTCGTGGAGGCCTGCCGGAAGTACTTGCGCGATACCGCTGAACCTCGTCTGGCCGGCGACTTTCTGCAATGCCAGCCGTTGTTTCGGTTCGATAGGATCGCAGGCCTGCATTTTTGCAGCTTTGTCGTACTCGATGCGGACAGCGAGTTTGCTTCAAGCCTCGTGTTCGAAGCGACATTCGATGGTCCAACTGAGGACTTTCTTGGCGAACTGCTCGATGTCGCGTCGGAGGGCATGCATGAGGTGTACCGGCATTGCACTGATTATGCGTCCTCTGGGCTTGCCGCTCCCCAGTTGATCAGGGAATACCTCATGCGCCACGACGTCGGCGCGAACACGTTCTTCTGCGGCAGTCCGGGTCGTTCGGCTTCTCAAGTGAGGGGCGAGAGCCATGTCCGTCGCAACATTGTGTCGTTCCTTGCAGGCAGATGGCCGTCAAGCGAAGTCATTCCAGCGCGATCAGCGGGATTTCTTGATGCGGTGCGGCGTCATGTTATCCGCGGCCAGGATGACAATCGCTGGGCAGAGCAGCAGGCACCCACACCGTGGGAAGTACGGCAGCGCTCATTGATTGTATCAGCAGCGGTCATTGCAGCATTCGTCATAGTGTGCGGCACCGGCATAGCTGTCGGATCGCTGTTCGATTTGGGACCGTTTGCCCTGCACGATCATATTGTTCGTGCCTTCGGGCAGGTGACTCAGATGGGCGCCAGCGTCGGCAGTTTTCTCGTTTCCTGGTTCCCCTGGATTGCCGGTTACATCACGATAGAGCCAGCGATCCTGCATATTCTCATCGCATTGAGTTGTATCTGGCTGGTCGTTCGCATCTTTGAGCTCTTCCTTACCAGCTGGACAAAGAACCCTCACGACCAGCTTTTCATCAATCGCTTTCCATTGCAGCTCGCAGTTATCGTCAGATATACGCTGATCGTTTTTCTTATCGGCTCGGTTGTACTGGCAGTCATTCCAGGAATGACCGCGGCTCGATCGGCGGAAGTTATAGGAACGAAGTCTGGATTTTGGGGATCGCTCGTCGCGGCAGCATCGATCACATGGCGCCTGCTTCTTCTTGGCGTCATTCTCTTGGTTCTGAATTATTGGGCGACGTCTCTGAAGCTCGCTGTTGAACTACGGCCATACGATGCCGTTCGCGAGAATGTTCGGCGTTTGCTGCTCGATCTTGACAGGTTCGCGATGGTCGTCGCAGTAGCCGTCTGTGCTCTGCTCATTGCGCGCCATATTCCGCTTGTCTTCAGTCAGCAGATTGCGACGATTGTGCGATCCGTCGTCTTTGCCGTTTTTGTAATCGTGGCTTACGGCTTCATCGGCATCCTGGCGGTTTACGCCATCGGCCTCGTCATCTTCGGGGTAATCAGAATACTGGAGATCAGCGATAAACGCCGTTTCTCCGATCCCGCAGAACTCATCGAGCGTGCCCAGAAGAACGCCAGGAAGTACAGGCGTGAGGAAGGCGGAATCAACAGACATCAAAATCATCTGGCGAGCATAACGTCCGTGAAGCCAGGCTTTGTTCGGAGCTGGCTATTGCGGCTTGCACTGTTCGCCATCAACCTGCTTTCCCGTTTCTGGTTCAATCGCGGGGAACTCGGCGGGATACCGACGATCCTTTCCGCGCGTTGGGTTATGATTGATGGAGGACGCAGACTCCTGTTTCTCGACAATTTTGGCGGCGCCTGGGAGAGCTATCTCAACGAGTTCATCGATCTGGCGGCAGTGAAAGGTCTGAACGCCATCTGGTCGAACACGTTCGTCAGCGCAGGTGGCAAATGTTATAGCTTCCCTGCATCGAAATTCTTGTTCTGGAAGGGAGCACAGGCCGAACAACCCTTCAAGGCTTACGTGCGTCAGAGTCAGGTCGAAACAATCGTCTGGTATGGCGCATATCCAACGCTTAGTGTCATCAATATCAACGCGAATACTACGTTGAGACAGTCCCTGTTCAACCCATTAAACTATGGTGAGATCGACGCGATCTTTCGAAACCTCTGACTGTGGGTGGAATGCCATGGAGAAGGTTGAGTGGGAGGATGTTCAAAGGCTTGTGTTGAGCGGATATCCGAAGTTGCCGTTTTCCGCCTACCTCTTCTGGCACTTCGAACCCGGCAAGGTCGATGCTGCAAAGCGATGGCTGGGCTCGCTGGCCGAACGTCTGACATGCGCCGTCGCTCGCGGTGATCAGCAAGCAATCAATCTGGCGCTCACGGCATCTGGCTTGAAACACATTAACGTCAGCGATAGCACGCTGAACAGTTTCTCTCCGGAGTTTCTCGAAGGCATGGCGCCAAAGCCAACGGCAGCGGGTCCTTCACGCCGATCCAGTATTCTCGGCGACCTCGGCGACAGTTCTCCTGAATTCTGGGAGTGGGGTGGCCGGAATGGAAGCCGGGACATCGACGGAATGTTGCTGCTCTACGCCAGCGACAGATCCTCCCTCATGGCACTCGTCGATACCGAGATCAAAGCCATGACGGGCGCCGCCGAACCGGCATTGCGACAGGACGGAGAGCGCATTGTTCTCGAGGGGCGGATTTATGAAGATCGCAAGGAGCATTTTGGCTTCAAGGATGGAATTTCCCAACCGATGATCGAAGGATCACCTAGGGCAAGCAAGAAGCGCAACAAGAATTCCGGCGATCCAGATGAGAACAAGGAACTGACTGCTGACGAAAAGCGTATTCACCTCGTCAAGCCGGGTGAGTTCGTGCTGGGTTACAGGAACGAACGCCGTATCCGTATCTCAAGTGTCTCCGGCACAAAGGATAGCAAGGGTGCAGAAGCACGGGATATTCGGCGTAACGGTACGTATCTTGTTTTTCGGCAGCTCGAGCAGGATGTGCCCGCCTTCAGCGACTTTGTTGCAAGCACAGCTCAGCGCGTATATGGGCGATCCGATGAGCCGGAACGGGAAAAAATCGCGGCGCGGCTGATTGGCCGAACGCGCGAAGGGCATCCTTTAGTTCCTGTTCACCGGAGCTCCGACGCAACTCCCCGCAACGATTTTCTCTACCACTTCGAGGATCGCTTTGGCATGGCGTGCCCGATAGGAGCGCATATTCGCCGCGCAAATCCCCGAGATACGATAGGACCGGACGCCGACACAGCGCTGCGCCTCTCAAAAATGCATCGTATCATCCGGCGTGGCAGGCCGTATGGAGAGCGGATCGATGCGGAAAGAAGTAATCCGGCCAGCCGGAAAGCGTCGCGCGGGATCTCGTTCATTGCTCTCAATGCAGACATCGCCGGACAATTTGAAATGATTCAGCATTCATGGCTCAACAACGCTCACTTCGGCAGCCTTCACGCGGGAACGGATCCGCTTGGACATTTTGGTTGCGCTGGAGATGTCGTCGCCATTCAGGATCGTCCAACCAACCACTATATCGACCGGCCCCGCCCGTTTGTCAGGGTCCGCGGCGGTGCGTATTTTTTCTTGCCCGGTATTGAAGCAGTACGTGCATTGGCGCGGCCTGAGCTTGTTTGACGCCAACTGGACATTGCCGGTCTGTGAGCGGCTCACCTGCGTGCGATGCTGGATTCGCCGCGTTGGTTCGCCCCAATTTCAAGGGACTGACGGCAAACCGCTATCAACGCCTGCATGCCGCATTCCTCCGCGAGTCGAAGAGCACGCTTGAAATATGATTCCATCACGGTGAAGTCCTGCGGATCTGCAGCGCGCGCGATCTCACCGAGCAAATGCGTTGCATATGCCTGTTGTGGCGATTCCCCTCGTTGCTCGGCAAGTGCGAGAGCGCGTTCTCCTGCCGCACGTGCTTCTGCGAGACGGCCGGCTGCGAGCAAAGCCCGGCCTTGAGCGAGGAATAGATAGCGCCAGCCGAACGAATGTTCAGCCAGCGGCACGTCCAATCGTTCAGGCACCGACAGGATATCAAGAGCGGTTTCGACATCGCCCGTCGCGAGATGCGCTTCCCCCATTCGGGCTGCAAAGACTGGATACATCTGGACCATTTCGAGATCGAGGCAGGTCTGCCAACTCTCACGTAAGAGGGAAATCGCCTCGGCGTATCGCCCTTGCGCGGTCCGCAGGCGCCCGAGCACGTGATTGATGTTCGCTCGCGAGTAAGCGTGATCCAGGATTTCGGCGCGCCGGCTGGCGTCCTCGGCCACCGCTTGCGCGCGGTCGAGTTCACCGAGTTCGATCAGTGAATCTGCCATGAAGGTTCGTAAGAGAACACTGGGATAGGCGGCCCAGCCCGCACGCTTCTGGTCAAGCTCCGGTGTTTCAAGCGCAATACACCGTTCGTGGATATCGACCGATGCTGCAAAAGTTCCTGTCTCGTGATGAACAATGCCGACAATGAGAAGCGAGGCGAACTGGAGCGACGAATCCCGGATCTGATTGGCAATACCTCTCGCGGTTTCGGCGGCGGACATTGCCGCGGGATGTTCGCCAAGTCTCCAAAGCGCCACAGCAAGCTGGCAATTCACTGCGGCAGTGCGCTGCGGGTCTCCGAAGGGATCGGCCAAACGGCTCGCTTCCCGCAATACATCCGCAATCTGGCGATGTTTGCCGAGCGGTTCGAGCGCGATCACAAGTGTAAGACGGAAATCGATCTCGGCTTTGATCTTCGCGGCGGAAGCTGGCAGATGCGACAGGGTCTCCAGGCCGCGCTCACAGATACTAACGGCGTCCTGATTAGCTCCGCGTTTGATAGCACGCCGGCAACTGCGCAACTGATAGGGAACGGCCTTTTCCCATAGCTCGGCCTGGAACGCGTGATCGGCGAGCCGATCGATGTGCTCGTCAAGGCGGTCGGCGAAACGCGACTCGATCACTTCGACAGCTTTGGCATGAAGCGAGCGCCGAAGGCCCAGCAGCATGGTGCTATAGACAACCTCCCGTGTGAGCTCGTGCTTGAAAGAGTAGTCGGCGGATGTGGCGCTTCTGATCTTTCGAAGAAAGTCAGCGATTTCCAGCGTTCGAAGCTCATCTGATACTTCGGCGGGGGTCACATCCATCATTCCCGAAAGCAGATCGACGGAAATTTCCATGCCAATGACGGCTGAGGTTTGAAGCAACGACTTTGGAAATCCATCCAGCAGATCGATGCGAGCTGCGAGCACCGAATGAATGGTCGGCGGAATCTCAACTCGTCCGGTCTTCTTGGCGATCCGATAGCTGCCCGGATGCCCGTCAAGAAATTTCGTCTCTTTAAGCGTCTGGACAAGTTCTTCCATAAACAGCGGGTTGCCCTGGGCTTGAGTAAGTATCCGTTTTTTTATCGGGACAAGACTGCCGTCGTCGCCCATGAGCCAATCGATCAGTTGGTGAGAGGTCGCATCGTCAAGCGGCGACAGATCCAGACGCGTTGTGCCGCGATCCGGTGGCGCGCCCTCTGGGCGTTGGGTTGCGATCAGAACGATCTTCGTTCCGTCCAGCGCGCCCGCCAGATTCTGCAGAATGAGCTTTGTCTCCGCATCACTCCAGTGCAGGTCCTCGATCAGGATTACCAGGGGTTTTAATTGCGCGAGACGAAGAATAAGCGACCTTACTGCCTCGATAGTCCTGAGCCGCCTCTCTGACGGTTCCAGCTTTTTCCAGTCTTGATCGTCCGCGCTGAGATCCAGCAGCGAGAGAATTGGGGGCAGGAAAGCCGAGAGCGTGCGGTCCAGTCGATTGATCCCGTCTTTGACGCGATCGATTACGATTTCTGGATTGTCATCAGCGCCGATCTCAAACAAGGCTCGGATCAGAATGCTGATTGGATAGTAGCTCGAACTCGTACGTTGCGAGGGGCAAGCGGTCTCGAGCACGGTCCATTCATCAGACAGATTCCGGATGAAATCGTGTATCAGCCGGGATTTTCCCAGTCCTGCCGCAGCGACAATGGTCAGCGATTGCCCATCTCCAGCCGCGGCATCTTCGAGTGCAGTTCTCAGGCAGCGCAGTTCGTTCTGACGGCCCACGAGGACGCTGAGGCCTCGCGCGGACCGGACCTGCCATCGAGTCCGTATCCGCATTGCGGTCAACTCGAAAACTTCAATGGCTTCCGAGACGCCCTTTACGTTGGCAAATCCGAGCGGCCGGACGGTCACGAAGCCTTTGGCAAGATCATGGGTTGCCGCGGAGAGCATGATCTTGCCTGGCCTGGCAATCTCTTCCAGCCGTGCAGCCAGATGAACGCTCTTTCCAACAGCGTCATAGTTCATCGCGAGATTATTGCCGATCGAATGGATGACGACTTCGCCGGAGTTCATGCCGATGCGAATGGCGATGTCTCTCCCGGTTGTGCGATTAAGCTCATCGACAGCGGTTCGCATCGCAAGTGCCGCGCTGCACGCTTGAACCGCATGATCTTCCCTCGCGATAGGAGCGCCGAACAACGCCATGATCCCGTCGCCAAGTGTCTGGTTCACGAAGCCTTCGTGATGATGCACCGCATCCATCAAATTCTTGAGGACAGGACCGAGAACCTGGAGCGCTTCCTCAGGATCGAGCTGATCGATGAGGGCGGTTGAATCGCGGACATCCGCAAAAACAACCGTGACATGTTTTCGCTCACCCAACATTGCTCCGCCGGAGCGCAAGATGCGGTCGGCGAGGTCAGCGGGTATGTTGGATTGCAGAAAGGAAAGCGCGTGTGCCGCCGTGTCGCCGGAGCGGGCCTTTGGCCGTCCACAGCCGCCGCAAAACCGGGCTGTCGGTTCCATAAGGAAACCGCAGTAGTTGCACCGATGATTTGTGCTGCCAACCAAGCTACGCTGCCCTATGCTCATGGCAGCCCCGCAGTTTTGGGCCCAAGCTAGGTTTAAGGGTTCCTTTGACAATAGCAAGACGGACTCGCCTCTGGACAGGAAGCTTAAAAAATAGACGCGCGCCGAAGGGATGCGTCTAATATATTGCGCGTTGCTGCACCGCAGCTGTAATTGATTGAAATTCAACCGAAATTACGTTGCTCGTCTTCCCTCTGTCGTGATCATCTCCGAATAGGAAGACATTCAGTCGCTTTGCAACTGAGCCATATACTGATGCTTCAGGACGACAGACCAAAAGCAGCCCGCCCTGCTGGCGATAAGACGAATGTCTTGCGCAGCCATCCTCTGTTTCGCGACCTTGAAAGCGATGCGTTAGATCAACTGTGCCGTTACGCCAGAAAGAGAACCTTCAAACGTGGGGCAACAATTTTCGCAAAAGGGGATCCCGGCCAAAGCCTCTTTTTCATTATCAGCGGCACGGTGAAAATCGGCGTCTCATCCGCTGATGGCCGAGGGGCCATCTTCAACATGGTCGATGCTGGCGAAATGTTTGGCGAGATAGCAGTCCTCGACGGTCTCGCGAGGACTGCTGACGCTATCGCAAATTCCAACTGCGAGTTGTTTGTCATTGATCGGAGGGATTTTTTTACCTTGCTTGCATCCCAGCCGGTGCTGGCGACAAAATTAATAGAACTGCTCTGTGTCCGATTGCGCTGGATCAGCGATCATGTCGAGCAAGTTATATTTCCTGAGTTGTCGGGCAAGCTGGCCAAGGCACTTATGCGTCTGATCGATAGACCGGGCGCTGCGTCGGATAAGAAGATCGCTATCACGCAGCAGGAAATTGGCGAGATGCTTGGCATGTCGAGAGAAAGCGTCAACAAGCAACTGCATGAGTGGGCTGAGCGCAAGCTCGTTCATCTTCAACGCGGCTCGATTACTGTGATCGATGCGGAGTCGTTGAAGGTTATGGCTGAGCGCTCGCAGGATTGATCGCTAGAGCTCCTGTGTTTTTCGGAGTTCAACGAGCGGGCACGCTTTGCGGTTTGCGCTGGGTTTTTGCTGTTGCGCCTGTTGCACCTGCACGGATTCGGATTTGACCCGCGAGTCCGGCCGGGACTCGAGAGCGAATCCGACCAAGGCGACGACAAGAGCAAACTCCGCAGCCAGAATCGAAATCGACCATCGCCAACACACCGTCCAGTTCCGTCGGCTAGCTAGGTCCAGATGGGCAATTTTTCCCATTGGGGCTTGCATGAGAGCCTCCTGTGAAGGAAGCCGCTTCAATAGCTTAGGTCCGAATAGGGGTATGTGAACCAGATCACAGATCAATCGGTGAATTCGCGGCGAACAAGCGAACGCCTATGCCAGGGTTCGATACTGTTGTGGTCTGCAACCATTCGGACGATGGCGCAGTCGTTCGACAATGGCTGCGACAGCCCTGCGCATCCCAGATAAATGCGGGGTTGAGGTCCGAAGGAGGGACGCGCCTAGCGCCTTGCTCCCTTCGCTTTTCGCGCCGGTGCCTTGGCGGCAGGAGCGGGTTCTCGCGACGTATCAAGATGGATTGTCGTGGCGATGTGCTCCGCCAGCTTGACGGCGTGATCGCCACCGGCCGCGAGACGGGCAAGAAGTTGCGATAACACTTTGAACTCGTCGCGAGTCAGCGTTCCGAAGAGTGCGTCGTTGATAGGGCGCTGAAAGGCGGCGAGTCGTGACAATAGACTTACGCCCTCATTTGTGACGGTCAATTGCACACGGCGGCCATCGACCGGATGGGTGCTCTTCTCGATCAGTCCGTTGGACACGAGCTTGTTCACCTCGATGGTGACGAAAGCACCGCTCAGATACAGGCGGGTCGCAATCTGGTTGATCCCCATGGGTTCATCCAGCGTTGAGTGCGCAACCGCGATCAGGATCAGATATTGCGTCGGCGACAGGTCGACATAGCTCGCGAACTTCGCCCGTGCAGCATCCAGGCTGCGACCGAAGGCGAAGTAGTCATACAGAAGACCCCGGAATGTTTGGTCGCCGTCTCCGTCGAGGAGTTCAGGTTTCGACGCCGTCAACAGTACGTCAAGCACTGCAAGCCTCTCATTCTCTTTGATTTCCATAAGCTTACCACAGCGGGGGAAACAAGCCACGTATCGGCTGCTCCGGACCAATTGACAGGGAATAATAGCTTTGTCATAAAGCTAAATAACAAAGATAAAAAGGGTTGGGACCGTCAAATGGTGAGTACTTCATGGAAGATCGTGCTTTCAGGCGAACTCTAGGGGAATTCGCAACCGGCGTGGCGGTCGTGACCGCGCGTGGGAAGGGTGACGAGCTTGTCGGCATGACCATGAGCTCGTTCAATTCGGTTTCTGTCGACCCACCGCTCGTTCTTTTCAGCGTCGATCGCAAAGCTTTGAGCCTGCCTGCGATGCAGGAAGCCAAGGGCTTTGCCGTCAACGTATTGGCCCGCGAGCAGGAGGATATCTCCAATAAATTCGCGCGTGCCCTGGCCAACAAGTGGGACCAGGTAAAGACCAGCGTCGGTCATGCCGAAGCGCCCTTGATCTCCGGTGCGCTCGCTCATTTCGAATGCGAGCCCTACGCAAATTACGACGGTGGCGATCACGTCATTTTCGTCGTCCGCGTTATTCGCCATGCGGTCCATTCCGAGGCGCCTGCGCCGCTGATTTTCTTTCGCGGCCGTTACCGCGATCTCATCGACGAAACCGAGCGCGAGCCGACCTGGCCGCTGCCCATCCACTACTAGTTCTAACCGGAGGATTCATGATGCGCTCAGCAAAGGACTATCTGTCGAGCCTGAAGGACGGCCGCGCCATCTACATCAATGGCGAGTCGGTCGGTGACGTGACGGCTCATCATGCCTTCCGCAATGTGGCAACGTCGATGGCAGGCCTGTTCGAATTCGCCAGCGCACCTGCGAATCAGGAGCTGATGACGTTCGACAATAATGGTGAGCGTGCCAATCGCATTTGGCAGCTACCAACCTCCTATGCGGAACTGGTGGAGCGGCGCAAGGCGTTGGAGGCCTGGGCGTCGCTGCATGCTGGCTTCATGGGCCGGGCGCCTGATCACGTCGCATCCTGCATTTCCGGTCTCTACATGGGCCTCGATGTGTTCAAGGCCTATGATCCTGCGCGCGCGGGAGCTCTCGAATCTTACTATCGCTATGCGCGCGATAAGGACCTCTATCTCACTTACGTCATCATCAATCCGCAGGCGGATCGCTCGAAGGGCGCCGCTGAGCAGGCCGATCCCTTCCTGACGGCAGGCGTTGTCGATCGCGACGCGGAGGGAATTACAATCCGCGGCGCCAAGATGCTCGCCACGGGCGGCGTCATCGCTGATGAGGTCTTCGTTACGACGATCCAGCCGATGCGACCGGGCGAAGAACGATATGCGATGTCCTTTGCGATTCCGATGAATACGAAGGGCCTCAAGATGCTTTCGCGTAAGTCCTATGAGGACGCCGCCGGAGCCATCTTCGACAATCCGCTCTCTAGCCGGTTCGACGAAAACGACTCGGTCCTCTACTTCGACGATGTGAAGGTTCCTTGGGATCGTGTCTTCATCGAAGGCAACGTCGAAATGTGCCAGAAGCAGTTTCACGCGACGCCGTGCCATGTTTATCAGAACTATCAGGCGATGGTTCGATTGAGCGTCAAGCTCAAGTTCCTGGTTGGTCTGGCTCATCGCACTGCAGAGATGAATGGCGTCACGCAATTCCCGCAGGTCCGCGAGATGCTGGGGCAGCTCGCTGCCGAAACAGGGATGGTCGATGCACTTGTTGCGGCGATGGAAGCCAAGGGGTCCCATATCGGTCCCTATTTCATTCCGCACCGTCATACGCTCTATACGGCGCAGGTGCTGACGCAACAGCTCTATTCCCACATGCTCAATACGCTGCGTGAGTTGGCCGGTGGCGGGATGATCATGCTGCCGTCCTCGGTCGCCGATTTTGCAAATCCGGAAATCGCGGGCCTCATCGAGAAGACGCAGCAGTCGCCGAAAGCGAGCTCGCACGACAGGGTGAAATTCTACAAACTCGCATGGGATGCCGTCGGATCCGAGTTCGGTTCTCGCCATCAGCAGTACGAGATGTTTTACGCAGGCGCGACCTTCGTCACCAAGGGCCACTCCTACCGCACCTATGACTGGGCGGGATCGGATGCGC
>JAUSAX010000047.1 GCA_030652315.1 Afipia sp.
ATCTTAGGGTGACGGCAAACGGGATTCTCAGCGCCCCTTGAACACCGGCTTGCGTTTTTCCATGAATGCGGCGCGGCCTTCCTTATAGTCCTCGCTCTTGAAGCACGCATCGACGAGGTCCTCGCAGCGCTTCATGTCACGCATCAGCTCATCCTTGCAGGCTTCACCCACGATGAACTTGATCGAATCCACCGTCAGCGGCGCATTGGAGGCGATCGTGGCGGCGTAGTTCTTCACAAAGAATTCGAGTTCGTGGTTCTCAACAATACGGTTCACGAGACCCATCTCGACGGCTTCCATCGCCTCAAACATCCGTGCGGTGAAGAAGATTTCCTTGGTAAAGGAAGGCCCGACCACGTCCATCAGCCGCTTCACGCCGGGATAGCCGTAGCCGAGGCCAAGCTTGGCGGCTGGCACCGCGAAACGCGCGTCTTCCGAACAAATACGCAGGTCGCAGCAGCTTGCCAGCCCCATGCCGCCGCCAACACAAAATCCACGGATCATCGCAATGGTGGGCTTTGGAAATTCATGCACGCTGGCATAGGCGGCCTCGACCGCCTCGTTGTATTTCTTCACGCCTTCCTCGGAGGACCGCTCGTCGGCGAATTTCGAGATGTCCGCGCCCGCGACGAAGGCCTTGTCGCCAGCACCGGCCAGCACCACCACGCGGATGCTGTCGTCCTTGGCGTATTCGGTCATCAGCCGGGTGCAGGCTTCCCACATCTCCAGCGACATCGCGTTGCGGCGCTCGGGATTGTTGAAGATCACATAGCCGACGTTGCCGTCCTTGCGGGAAATCACCTTGTCGGTCGAAGCCATAGCCGTGTTCCTTAAAATTCAGACGACCTTGCTCTGCTGGAGCGAGGCGATCTCCTGTTCACTGAAACCGAATTCCGTCAGCACATCACGGGTCTGCTCGCCGACGAGGGGCGGGCGCGCAGCCATGCGGCTCGGTGTGCGCGACAGCGTCACCGGCTGGGCGACGAGGTGCTTGCCGGCGCCGGGCAACTGCTGCGCGATGCCGAGATGCTTGACCTGTTCGTCATCGAACACCTGATCGATGGAATAAATAGGGCCGCACGGCACGCCGGCCTCGTTGAGAGTGGTCACCCATTCGCCAGTGGTGCGCTTCGCCATATAGGTTCCGATGGCGGCGTTGAGCGCGTCGCGGTTCTTCGAGCGCAGCGCGGTGGTCGCGTAATCAGGATGCGTCAGCAGATCCGGCGCGTCGATGGCCTGCGCGAAGCGCTCCCAGATCCGCCCGCCGGTGGTGGCGATGTTGATGAAGCTGTCGCTGGTCTTGAATACGCCGGTCGGAATGCTGGTCGGATGATTGTTGCCGGCCTGCTGCGGCACGTCGCCGTCAACCAGCCAGCGCGCGGCCTGGAAATCGAGCATGAAGATCTGCGCCTGCAGCAGCGAGGTCTGCACCCACTGGCCTTCGCCGGAGACATCGCGCTCCAGCAATGCGGTCATGATGCCGAGCGCGCAGAACAACCCTGCCGTGAGATCGGCGACGGGAATCCCGGCGCGCACCGGGCCTTGGCCTGGCAATCCAGTGATCGACATCAGCCCGCCCATGCCCTGCGCGATCTGGTCGAAGCCGGGACGCTTGGCATATGGCCCGTCCTGTCCGAAGCCGGAGATGCTGGCATAGACGAGGCGCGGATTGATCGCGCGCATGCTGGCGTAGTCGATGCCGAGATTGTCCTTCACGTCGGGACGGAAGTTCTCGACGATCACGTCGGCCTTCGCGGCAAGACGCTTGAACACCTCAAGACCTTTCGGGTCTTTCAGGTTCAGCGTCATCGCGCGCTTGTTGCGATGCAGGTTCTGGAAATCCGGTCCCTGTCGCGGGCCGCCGGGCTGCTCGCTATCGGCGAGGTCGGTCGGCGCCTCGATCTTGATGACGTTCGCGCCCCAGTCCGACAATTGGCGCACGGCGGTCGGCCCGGAGCGAATCCGGGTTAGATCCAGCACCGTGAAGCGCGAAAGGGCGGACGAGGCGCGCGGAAACGTCATCGATTTCTCCGACGAGATTATCCGGCGTTGCCGACGAGACCCGCGGCGGCGATGCCGGCGAGTGCTGCGGTTTCGTCGTTGTCAGAGGTGTCGCCGCTGATGCCGATGGCGCCGAGCAGGTTGCCGTCCTTGTCATTGATGAGGACGCCGCCCGGCACCGGCACCAGAGCGCCGCGCGCCATGGTGTTGATGGCAACGACGAAATAGGGCTGTGCGTTGGCGCGTTTGAAAATCGCGCGCGATCCCATGCCGAGCGCCAGCGCGCCGTAGGCCTTGCCGTGCGCGACTTCGCCGCGCAGCAGGCTGGTGTTGTCTTCCGCAACGAAGGTCTTCATGCAGCCGCGCGCGTCGAGAATGGCGATGGCCATCGGCTTCAGCTTCAATTCCCTGCACTTGGCGAGGGCGGCGTCGGAGATCTTGCGGGCAACGTCGAGGGTCAGGCCGGTCATGAAAATATCCTTTGGTGGGATCGGTTATGAAAGGGCAGGGGCTTTCGCCGCGCCGTTGTCCAGACTTATGGCAAGGACGCGGGCGACGTGCAATGCGCCACGGCCGGACCCATCCTTGATTTGATGGCGGCAAGACGTGCCGTCGGCCACGATCAGCGCGTCATCGGCAGCCTTGCGCACGGCGGGCAGCAGGGATGCTTCAGCCATGTCCATGGAAACGTCATAAGTCTCGGCTCCGTAGCCGAATGCACCGGCCATGCCGCAGCAGCTGGATTCGATCTTTTCGACCTTCAGGCCGGGCACGAGCCGCAGGATCTTCTCGACCGGGGCGAAAGCTCCGAACGACTTCTGGTGGCAGTGGCCGTGGACCAGCGCATTCTTCTCGATGGCGCCGAGCGGCAGTTTCAACTGGCCGGTCTCTGCCTCGCGCACCAGAAATTCCTCGAACAGCAGCGCCTGGGCGCTGACTTTCTTCGCGGCATCGTCAGAACGCAACGACAGAAGTTCGTCGCGCAGGGTCAGAAGGCAACTCGGCTCAAGCCCGACGATGGGGACACCGCGTTCGGCGAACGGGATCAGCGTTTCGACCACGCGCGCCAGCTCGGCTTTTGCGTTTTCCACCAACCCGGCGGACAGGAATGTACGTCCGCAACAGAGTGGTCTGCCGCCATCAATCGCACGAGGCAAGTGGACGCGATAACCACCGTCCACCAGCACGCGCAGCGCCGCATCGAGATTCTCGCGCTCATAGGCGCGGTTGAAGGTGTCGGCGAACAGCACAACCTCGCGGCCGCCTTCCGGGCCATAGGCTTCGCCCGTCGGGGCAAACACATCGCGCCGGAACGCGGGCAGTTCGCGCGCCGCGCTGATGCCGGCGACTTCCTCGAACAGCCAGCGCAGAATCTGACTCTTGTTGCGCAGGTTCGCGAGCCACGAAAAGCGCGACGCGAGCGCGGCGTAGTGCGGCAGATAACCCACCATCCGGTCGCGCAGGGTGAGGCCGTGCTTGGCCGCGCGTGCGGCCAGCACCTCGATTTTCATTTTCGCCATGTCGACGCCGGTTGGGCATTCGTGGCGGCAGGCCTTGCAGGAGACGCAAAGCTTCATCGTCTCCATCATCGCATCTGACGACAGTGCATCTGGACCGAGTTGTCCGGAAATCGCCAGCCGCAGTGTGTTGGCTCGGCCGCGGGTAACATCCTGCTCGTTGCGCGTGGCGCGATAGGACGGGCACATCACGCCGCCCTCGAGCTTGCGGCACGCGCCGTTGTTGTTGCACATCTCGACCGCGCCCTGGAAACCGCCGGCGCCGCCGGGATATGCCGACCAGTCCATCACCGTCTTGATGTCTTCGACCTTGTAACCGGGCGCATAACGGAACAGCGAGCGATCATCCATCTTCGGCGGATGCACGATCTTGCCGGGATTGAGCGTGTTGTCCGGGTCGAAGCGTTCCTTCACTTCCTCGAAGGCGTGAACGATCTGTGGGCCGAACATCTGCGCGTGAAACTCCGAGCGCACGATGCCGTCGCCGTGTTCGCCGGAATGCGAGCCTTTATATTCGCGCACCATTGCGAAGGCTTCCTCGGCGATGGCGCGCATCGCCTTGACGTCCTTGTCGAGCTTGAGGTTGAGCACCGGGCGCACGTGCAGGCAGCCTTCGGAGGCGTGCGCGTACATGGTGCCGCGCGTGCCGTGTTTCTCGAACACCTTGTTCAGGCGCTCGGTGTAATCGGCGAGGTGCGGCAGCGGCACCGCGCAATCCTCGACGAAGGAGACCGGCTTTCCCTCCTGCTTCATCGACATCATGATGTTGAGGCCGGAGGTGCGGAAATCCGTGATCGCCGCCTGCATCGCAGGCTCGGTCACATCGACCACGCCGCCCCATTTCCGCTTCGGCTGATCCCAGCCGAAACCGAGATCGCCCATCAGGTCGCCGAGCTGCCTGAGTTTCGCAAAATTGGCAGCCCGATCCGCTTCGGCGAATTCCACGACCAGCAGCGCTTCCGGTTCGCCCTTCACCACGGCTTCAATGGTGGGCCTGAACATCGCGATATCGCGGCCAAGCGCGACCATAGTGCTGTCGATCAGTTCGACCGCGATCGGTTTCAGCTTGACTAGATGCTGGGTGGCGTCCATCGCCTCGTAGAAGCTGCCGAAATGGCAGACGCCAAACACCTTCGAGCCGATCAGTGGCCACAGCTTCAGCTCAATGCGCGTGGTGAAGGCGAGTGTGCCTTCGGAGCCGACCAGCAGGTGCGCCATGTTGTTGACGGGCTGCGGTGTCAGCGCATCGAGGTTGTAACCGCCAACCCGGCGCTGTACATGCGGAAACCGTGCCGCGATCTCGCTCGCTTCGCGCTCGCCGAGCGCCAGCATGTCGCGAAACAGGTCGCGGCCCGGCATCTCGGTGTTCTGCCACGCCATGTCGCGCGGCACTTCGCCAAAATGCAACAGCGTCCCGTCGGCCAGCGCGGCATCCATCGAAATGGTGTTGTCGCGCATGGTGCCGTAGCGCAGCGAGCGCCCGCCGCAGGAATTGTTGCCGGCCATGCCGCCGATGGTGGCGCGCGAGGCGGTCGAGACATCGACCGGAAACCACAGTCCGTGTTTTTTCAGTTGCCGGTTGAGATCGTCGAGCACGATGCCTGGCTCGACCACGCAGGTGCGTTTCTCGACATCGAGCGAAATGATCTTGTTCAGGTATTTCGAGGCGTCGACCACAATCCCGCTGTTGACGGTCTGGCCGCATTGCGAGGTGCCGCCGCCGCGCGGCGTGACGATGCGCCCGTCGTCGCGCGCAATCGCCATCGCACGCAGCGCGTCCTCGATGGTGCGGGGCACGACCACGCCAAACGGCTTGATCTGGTAGAACGACGCGTCGGTGGCGTAGCGCCCGAGATCGAACGGATTGAACAGCACGTCGCCGGAAATCTCGCGCGACAGCCGCGCAGCGAGGGCGCTGTCCCGCGCGGTGGCGTTTCCTGTTGCGGCTTTCTGCTGAGCCATTTGTTTTTCAGATGTCCTCAGTGTTTTCCCAAACCGTCATTGCGAGCGAAGCGAAGCAATCCAGCCTTGGACTAGTCAAGAACTGGATTGCGTCGTCGCTGCGCTCCTCGCAATGACGAAATAAGATGCTCAGGTCGGTTCGCGCAGCGCCGAGACATCGGCTGCCGGGCGGCCGCTTGGCTGATGCTCACGCATATACTCGCACACCGCGTCGCACTTGCCGCGCATGTGGTCGAACATCAGCTTGCTGAGTTCCTCGCCGTTGCGGCGACGGAGCGCATCGACCATCGCTTCATGCTCGCGCATCGCGTCGCTCAGCCGGTCGCGCCGCAGAAGATTCGCCGAATAGCGCAGCCGGCGGACCATGGCGTTTGCAGCCGCATAGCTCGAACTCAGGAACGGGTTCTGCGCGGCATCGACGATGGACTGGTGAATCTTCTGGTTCAGCCGGAAATAGTCGGTCAGTTCCTGACGAATGTAGTGGCTGTACATTTCCAGATGCATCCGCTCGATCCGGGCGATGCCCTCGTCCGAGATCCGTTCGCAAGCGACGCGGCCCGCCAGCGCATCGAGACCGGCAATCAGTTCGAACAGATGCCGGATGTCCTGTTCGGAAAACTGGCGCACCCGCGCGCCACGGTTGGGCAGCAGTTCGATCAGGCCTTCCGACGCGAGCACTTTCAGCGCCTCGCGTAGCGGCGTGCGCGACACGTCGAAGCGTTCGCACAACTCGCGCTCGGGAATGCGGCTGCCGGGCTCAAGGTGCCCCTCGACAATGAAGTCGCGGATCTGCCCGAGCAGGTCGTCGTGAAGAGAGGCCGGGGAGGTTTCGACAACCTCGAGGGACTTTGCGCGCAAAAGATTATTCAAAACACGAAGCCTCCAGAGGGATGTAGCGCTTAAATTCGGTCAGCGAGACACGCTTTGCGTCGATAAACAGAGTGATACTGGATTATAGGGTTGTGAAAAAGAAAAATCTGAATACAATTCTGACCAAGAAATTCTTGCAATGCACAATAATTTGCATGCAAAAGCGTTAACAGGATCTTTGGGAGCGCCGATCGATGTCCAACGCCTCAGTCCATACCGGACGGCATTTCCTGCAGATTCCCGGGCCGACCAATGTGCCTGATCGCGTGCTGCGGGCGATGGACATGCCGACCATCGATCATCGCGGACCGGAATTCGCGCAGCTCGGCCTCGATGTGATCGAAGGCTCCAAGAAAGTCTTCAAGACCAAAAACCCGGTCATCATCTATCCGTCCTCCGGCACCGGCGCGTGGGAAGCCGCCATCGTCAACACGCTGTCGCCCGGCGACAAGGTGCTGATGGTCGAGACCGGCCATTTCGCCACGCTGTGGCGCACGCTGGCCGACAGGTTGAAGATCGACGTCGAGTTCGTGCCGGGCGATTGGCGTCACGGCGTCAATCCGGACGACATCGAACAGCGCCTGGCTAAGGACAAGCAGCACGCCATCAAGGCTGTGATGGTGGTGCATAACGAAACCTCCACCGGCGTGACCAGCCGCATTCACGAGGTCCGCAAGGCGATCGATCGCGCAAAACACCCCGCGCTGCTGATGGTCGACTCGATCTCGGGCCTTGGCTCGATCGAATACGATCACGACGGCTGGGGCGTGGACGTAACCGTGTCCTGCTCACAGAAGGGGCTGATGCTGCCCCCGGGCCTCGGCTTCAATGCCGTGTCCGAAAAGGCGCTCGCAGCGTCGAAGGCGAACAGTTCGTTGCGGTCCTACTGGGACTGGCACGAGATTATCGCCGCCAACAAGGGCGGCTCGTGGTCCTACACGCCGGCGACGAACCTTCTCTACGGTTTGAAGGAAGCGGTTGCGATGCTGCTTGAAGAGGGGTTGGACAACGTGTTCGCCCGTCACAAGCGCTATTCCGCGGCGACGCGCGCGGCGGTGGAAATATGGGGACTTGAGAACCTCTGCCTCGACCCGCGCGAGTACTCGCCGATCCTGACCGCGGTGGTGATGCCGGAAGGGCACGACGCCGATCAGTTCCGCAAGGTGACGCTCGACAATTTCGACATGTCGCTGGGCTCGGGCCTGAGCAAAGTGAAGGGCAAGGTGTTCCGCATCGGGCATCTCGGCCATTTCAACGACCTGATGCTCATGGGCACGCTGGCTGGCGTCGAGATGGCGCTCGATTTGGCGAAGGTGCCGCATCGCAAGGGCGGCGTGATGGCGGCGATGGACGTTCTGACCGGGCGCGACGCGAAGTCCTCGCATGCAAAAACGGCGGTGGCGTAACGCCGCGCTGGCGGCGTCAATGATGAACTCGAAATCCGCAGCATAGCGGAAACACAAACAAGGTCCGGCGCAGCCGGGCTTCATGAAACACACAGGGAGAAATCGGATGAAGACTCTGATCAAGGCGACGAGTGCGCTTGCGCTGCTGGCGGCAACGCCGGCGCTTGCATGGGAGCCGGCCAAGCCGGTCGAGATCGTGGTCGCGGCGGGCGCCGGCGGCGCATCCGACCAGATGGCGCGCATGATGCAGGCCGCGATCCAGAAGAATAACCTGATGAAGCAGCCCGTCATCGTGTCGCTGAAGGGCGGCGCGTCCGGCGCGGAAGCGCTGATGTACATGAAGGGCAGCGACGGCGATCCCAACAAGGTGCTGATCGCCTATTCGCTGATCTACATGCTGCCGTTGTCGGCGAAGATTCCGTTCAACTGGCGCGATCTGACGCCGGTGTCCGTGATCGCGATGGACCAGTTCGTGCTATGGGACAACGCCGCCGGACCGAAGACCGTGAAGGACTTCATCGCCGCTGCGAAGGCTTCAAGCTCGCCGTTCAAGATGGGCGGCACCGGCTCGAAGCGCGAGGATCACGTTCTCACCGTCTTCATGGAAAAGAAGACCGGCGCGAAGTTCTCCTATCTGCCCTACAAATCGGGCGGCGAGGCGGCGACCCAACTCGTCGGCAACCACACCGAGTCCAACGTCAACAATCCGTCGGAAAATCTCGAAGTCTGGCGCGCCGGTCAAGTGCGTGCGCTCTGCGTGTTCGACAAGGAGCGCATCGCCTACAAGACCAAGGTCACCGAGACGCAGTCGTGGAACGACATTCCGACCTGCAAGGAAGAAGGCCTCGACATGCAGTACCTGATGCTGCGCGCGATGTTCCTTCCCGGCAAGGTCACGCTCGAGCAGACTGCGTTCTACGACGATCTGTTCAAGAAGGTGACGCAGACCACGGAATACAAGGAATACATGGAGAAGCAGGCCCTGAAGCCGGTCTATCTGAACGGCAAGGACATGCTCAAATTCCTTGAAGAGGACGATGCCCTGAACAAGGCGCTCATGACCGAAGCAGGCTTCGTCGCAAAATAGCGGTCGTCTCCCTCGCCCCGCATAGCTCGTCGAAGACGAGCGTAAACGCTCTTATGCGGGGAGAGGGTCGGGGTGAGGGGGACTTCATATCCTTCGAGCCCGGTTTTGCCCCTCACCCGAACCGCTTTGCGGTTCGACCTCCCCCCGCTTGCGGGGAGAGGTTCAAGAGAATGAACGCGAGCCCATGGCCCAAGACATCGAAATCGTCGTCGAAGACCCGACCGCGCCGGACGAGAATTCGCCCGCGATCACCAACACTCGCACGGTCGAGATGGTGGTCATGGCGTTGCTGCTCGGGCTCGCCGTGGTGCTGGGCTTCGACAACTGGCGCACCGGCGCGTCGTGGGACTCCACCGGCCCGGAGGCCGGCTATTTTCCGTTTTATCTCTCCGTGATCCTCGGGGGCGCGGCGCTCTACGGGCTTGTCAGCGTCGCAATCAAGCGCACCGCGGGATTGGAAACCTTCGTCACCCGTTCGCAGCTTCGCCGCGTGCTGCAGGTCTTCGTGCCAACGCTGATGTTCTGTCTGGCGATGCAGTGGCTCGGCCTTTATGTGGCGAGCTTCCTGCTGATCTCGGGTTTCATGGCGATCGTCGGCAAGATCGCGTGGTGGAAGTCACTGCTCACCGCATTCATCTTCGTCGCGATCATGTTCGGGACGTTCGATGTCGCCTTCGACGTCATCATGCCGAAGGGCCCGCTCGAAGCGGCCTTCGGACGCTAGGCCGGGACCGGGGGATACGATCATGGAAGCACTCGGTCTGTTGTTTCACGGCTTCGCGGTTCTCTTCACCTGGAAAATTCTTGCGCTGATGATGGTCGGGCTCGTGCTCGGCATCTTCGTCGGCGTGCTGCCGGGGCTCGGCGGCCCCAACGGCGTCGCGATCCTCCTGCCGCTCACGTTCTCGATGGATCCGACATCGGCGATCGTGATGCTGTCTTGCATCTATTGGGGCGCGCTGTTTGGCGGCGCGATCACCTCGATCCTGTTCAACATTCCCGGCGAAGCTTGGTCAGTCGCGACCACCTTCGATGGCTATCCAATGGCCCAGCAGGGCAAGGCCGCGGAAGCGCTGACGGCCGCGTTCACCTCGTCGTTCATCGGTTCGCTGGTCGCGGTGATGCTGATTACATTTTTGGCGCCGAGCATCGCCGGTTTCGCGCTCAAGTTCGGGCCGCCTGAATTCTTCGCGGTCTATCTTCTGACGTTCTGCTCGTTCGTCGGCCTCGGCCGCGAAGCCAAGCACAAGACCGTCATTTCCATGGCGCTCGGCCTGCTGCTCGCAGGCGTCGGCCTCGACACCGTGTCGGGCCAGTTGCGCATGACATTCGGCTCGACCGATCTGTTGCGTGGCGTCAACTTCCTTGTCGCGGTGATCGGTCTGTTTGGCATCAGCGAGATCCTGCTGACCATGGAAGAGCGGCTTGCGCTGCGCGGTCATGCGGCACGCATCAGCCTGCGGACAGTTTGGAGCGTCTGGAAGGATTTGCCAAAATACTGGGCGACACTGGTCCGCTCATCCGTGATCGGGTGCTGGCTCGGCATCACGCCGGGCGGCGCCATTGCAGCCTCGTTCATGGGCTACAATCTCGCCAAGCGCTTTTCCAAGGACAAGGAATCGTTCGGCAAGGGCCGGATCGAAGGCGTGTTCGCGCCCGAAACAGCCGCTCACGCATCGGGCACCGCCGCGCTGCTGCCGATGCTCGCGCTCGGCATCCCGGGTTCGGGCACGGCAGCGATCCTGCTCGGCGGCCTGATGGTGTGGGGGCTCAATCCCGGCCCGCTGCTGTTCGTGGAGCACAAGGATTTCGTCTGGGGCCTGATCGCGTCGATGTATCTCGGCAACATTGTCGGCCTCGTGCTGGTGCTCACGACAGTGCCGATCTTCGCCTCGATCCTGCGCGTGCCGTTCGCCGCCATTGCACCGATGATCGTGGTGTCATGTGCGATCGGCGCATACGCGATCCAGAACGCGATGTTCGACATCTGGCTGATGCTGCTGTTCGGTGTGGTCGGTTATGTGTTCAAGAAGATCGGCATTCCGCTGGCGCCGTTCACGCTGGCGCTGGTGCTCGGCAGCCGTGCCGAGGATGCGTTCCGCCTCGCCATGATCGGATCGGGCGGCACCGTGAAGGTGTTCTGGTCGAATGGCCTCGTCGGCTCGATCACGACGCTGGCGATCGTGCTGCTGTTCTGGCCGCTGATCGACAAGGCTGTCGAAGGCTTCGGACGCCTGCGGCGACGTCCGGCGAGCGCGTAAAAGGCGTCATCCAGAGGTGCGAGCCGCTCGTTGCGGCGAGCCTCGAAGGATGATGAGCCATTCCGACTCTAGACCTGCGTCGCGCCGCTGACCTTGCACGCGCCGGTCGCGGCTTCCTGATCGATGAACGGGAATTTCGTCTTCTTGAACAGCTTGGTGGTCTTGGCCTTCACCGTCAGCGATAGCCTCTGCTCGGTCTCGATCTTCCGGCCGCCGGTCTTCGACATGTAATCGCATTTCACGCGGATATCTTTCACCGCGAAATCATTGTCGTTGGTGACGGTGATGTCCGCGGTCCCGATGTTGTTGGTACCGGGCTTGCGCCATTTCTCGATGGAGATCTTGACCTTGTCGCCGGGCTCGGCGGCGTTGGCGATCCCGGTCGCGCCCAGAAAAATCGCGGCAATGGCGGTGATGATGACTGTCTTCATGGTCGTATTCCTGACTGATCCAATGCGGCCTCGATCGCCGGAACGGCGTGGCCTTAAAATCCGAAAATGAACGTGCAGCCATTGAGCGGGAGCGTTTCGCCGCTACTATAACGGCCGCGACATCGAAGCGGCAACGGCTGTTGAACAGGAATTGCAATGAACGACATCTGGCGACTCTCGGCTACTGAACTTGCCTCGCAGATCCGCTCCCGCAAGATTTCGGCAAGGGAGGCCGCATCCGCCGCACTGGCCCGGCTGAATGCCGTCAATCCTGCGATCAACGCGGTGATCGATCACCGGCCCGAAGAAACGCTGGCACAGGCCGATGCCGTCGATGCCGCAATTGCGAAGGGCGAGGATCCGGGGACGCTCGCCGGTGTGCCCATCACGATCAAGGTCAACGTCGATCAGGCCGGATTCGCTACCACGAACGGACTGACGCTGCAGCGTGACCTTGTGGCGCAGACCAACAGCCCGGTGGTCGATAATCTGCGCAAGGCGGGGGCGGTCATCGTCGGACGCACCAACACGCCGGCCTTTTCGGCCCGGTGGTTCACGACAAATCTGATCCACGGCGAGACGAGAAACCCGCGCGACCCATCGATCACGCCGGGCGGATCGTCGGGCGGCGCGGCGGCGGCCCTGACGGCCGGCATCGGACATATCGCCCATGGCACCGACATTGCGGGATCGGTCCGCTACCCGGCCTATGCCTGCGGGGTCCATGGCCTGCGGCCGACGCTTGGGCGCATCCCGGCCTTCAACGCGTCGTCCCCCGAGCGGCCGATCGGGCCCCAAATCACGGCGGTATCCGGTCCGCTGGCACGGACCGTTGGCGATGTGCGGCTGGCCTTTCACGCCATGTCGAAGCGCGATCCACGCGATCCCTGGTGGGTGCCTGCGCCGCTGGAAGGGCCGCCCCGGGAGAAACGTGCGGCGATCTGCCTGCGTCCGGATGGTCTGGAAACTGTGAAAGAGGTCAGCGATGCCGTTGCCGACGCGGGCAAGCGGCTGGAGCGTGCAGGCTGGACCGTCGAAGAGATCACCGAGATTCCGCCATTCGAGGAGGCGGCGGACCTGCAGATGAAACTCTGGCTGTCCGACGGCTATGACGCCCTGCGGGATGCCGCCGAGCGTGAGGGCGATCCCGGCGCGCTGGCCATTCTGCGTGACCAGGAATCCGTCGCCCGAACGCTCGATCTCGCCGTGTTCTCGAAGCTGCTGACACGCCGCGCGACGCTGGTGCGCGCGTGGGAGATGTTCTTTGAGACCTATGCCGTGATCGTGATGCCGCCGTGCGGCGAACTGCCGTTCCCATGGCAGCTCGACCTCAAGGACAATGCATCCCTGAAACGCGTGCTCCGTGCACAGATGCCGCAGATCGCGCTGCCGTTTATAGGCATGCCGGGGCTGACGGTCACGACAGGGCTGGTCGGCCGCGTTCCTGTCGGCGTTCAGATCGTCGCGGGACGTTACAGGGAAGATCTTTGTCTAATGGCGGGCGAGGCGATCGAAGCGGGCGGCGTGCCCGCAAGCCCGGTCGATCCCGTGCTGGCCTGAAGGCGGCGCTTGGCGCGGAACACACTCTCGGTGTCCGCGAGAAGCTGCTGCGTGCGCCTGACCACGCTTCGTCCGGCCTTGAGATCGCGGTTGGCGACGTGAAGCAGGCGATGCCCCTCGACGACGAGTTCACGGGCATGCTTCAACTGCTCGTCGAACGAGACAACCGCTGCCTCTGGCTTGGCCCTCGTCATGATCCGGCTCCGTGTCCGCGCTAGCCCGACAGTCACCAACTTCAATGTTAGCCAATCGTTCACCGTGAGTCCCACTCAACGATCAAAATTTCCACCAAAACCTGATCCGCGGCGCAATGCCTTGGCGGCGCGGGGGAATCCGGCGTTGAACCTGACGCCGGCCCGAGCCGTCCAACCGGAAAGGCGGCAAACGCCGCCGCTTGCGAGGACAAACGTGCCGGCTATTCTCTCCGCGCGTGGGTTGGGGTGGACATGAGCCAGACAAGGACGGCGGACCGGGTCGAACCGGCGGAAGCGTCTGCACCGATGCCGGCGAGCACCGGCAAAGTCGGCGTCTATCTCGCGCTGCTGCAACTGTTCTTCACGCTGGGCTGGACGATCTATGTCGTCTACCTGCCGCAGCTCGCTGCCAAGGTCGGGCTTCCTCCTTCTGCTGTCGTCGTCATTCTTCTGGTCGATCAGGCGATCTTCACCATCACCGATACGCTGATGGGCATCGCGGCCGACCGCATGACGCCGATCGTCGGGCGGCTCAGCCGCGTCGTCATCTGGCTGACGGTCGTCTCCTGCGCCGCGTTCATCGCGCTGCCGTTCGTCGCCGATCTCGGCCCGAACGCGAAGATTGCGCTGATCGCGCTGACGCTGACATGGGTCGTCACATCGTCGGCGTTGCGCGCGCCGCCGCTCGCCTTGCTCGGAAAGTTCGCGGCGAAGCCATCGGTCCCGATGCTGTCGTGTCTTGTCATGCTTGGCTATGGCATCGCCGGCGCGGTCTCGCCGTATCTCGGCGTCATGCTGCGCAATCACGATCCGCGAATTCCCTTCGTGGTCTCGACTGTGGTGCTGCTGCTCACCGCGCTGATGATGTCGTGGATCGAACGCCAGTTGCGCGAAGGAAAATTGAGCGCGCCGGAGCGCAAGCCGCTGGCGGTGCCGAAATCATGGGGCACGCTGGCGCTGATCTTCATCGTCGCGGTATTGGTTCTCGCGCTCGGCTATCAGCTGCATTTCAGCGTCAACAGCGCGCAACTGTTCCTGCGGTTCGCCAAGCAGCCAGACCTGCAATGGTTGATGCCGGTGTACTGGATCGGCTTCAACATCGCGATGTTTCCGGCGAGCTTCGTCACGCGGCGGCTCGGCGGGCTGCTGGTGATCGGCTGCGCGGGATTGCTCGGCGCGGGCGCGGTGTTCGGGATGGAGAACGCCACCGGGCTGAACACCATGATCGCGATGCAGTTCCTGGCCGGTGCGGCCTGGGGCTGCATCCTGATGAGCGCGGTCGCGGCCGCCATCGCGGTCAGCGGCGGCGCGGAAGGCAAGGTGCTTGGCCTGATGTTCTCCGCGCTGGCGCTGGCGACATTCGCGCGGATTGCCGCCGTGGCCGGCGGTCTGACGAAAAACCCCGCTTATGAGGCCTTGCTGCAATGGACGCCGATCCTGTGCTGGGCGCTGGCCGGCGGAGCCTTGCTGATGATCGCGGTCACGCGGCTGCGCAAATGGCGGGAGAGCGCAAATCCCGCCGATGCACCGGTGTGAGGCTTTCTTGTTTGGGCATGATCTTGTCCGAAAACCGGTGCCCACTTTTCGGGATTATGCCCTCTCCAACCTTTGACTTGGCAACGGGCGAACTGCGGCGCAGAACGGATGTCATGCGAATTCGCGTAATCCTTCAGGCGTTTTGCGTGATGCTTCCGATGACCCTTGCCGCGACGGCGGGTCACGCGGCTGCGATGGAGCGCGGCGTTGCCATCACCGATCCCGAAATTCTGCGAGGTCTCGACAATGCGGGACTGAGCCTCGGCAGGCTGCTCGGTGCAGACGCCAACAGTTCCGGCGCAGAGCTGTTCGCGCTGCTGTCGATGGCGCAGGTTCAGGCCGGGACCGACCGTGATTTCAACAGCTATGTCCTTCAGTACAGGGACGATCTCGACAAGCTGCATCTGTTCGATCGCGACGCGCTCAATGTGCCGGGAACGCGGTTCGATCTGGTTGGCATCGTCAACCGGATGGACCGCGCCTATGTGTCGCCCACCGAATGCGGCGAGATCAGGCTGATCTATCGTCCCATCGCCAACAGCTACTCCACGAACAAGGAGACTCCGCCTTCACGGCTGCCGATGACGCTCAACCTCGTCATGAAAGCCAGACCTGCAAGCGCGAGCGACGCAACATGCGCCGAACTGGCCTGGCGGTGGCTCGCGCTGGCCGATCAGCCGCCTGCGACGGAAAACGCTGCGATGCTCACCGCCAAGGGCGGCGCGCTCGAATGGGTCACGCGCGAGGCCATCGACCGTATCGAGATCGATGTGCAGATCGCGCGCGCGTCGGCGGATGTCAACGACTTCGAGGGCAGGGCGGACTACCTGATGAAGGTGTTTCGCTACGACGGGCAGCGCTTCGCGGAGTCGCCGCTGGAAAACCAGATCGACGCCGCGCGAATTCGGGCAGATGCAAAACTTCTCGCGGATTTCAAACGATGGCTACTCGATCCGGCGCGCATCGCGGATCTCGATCGCGGGACCATCGTCTTGCCGGATCGTTTTCTGGCATCGAGCGCCATCAACGGGACGCCTGCGCATGACGACGTGAACAACAAGGCGCGCGAACTGTTTACGGACGACGACATCGTAACGGCGTTGGCGAAGGCGTCGTCCGCTGCGCCGCTGGAAAACCTGCAATCTCCCGCGGGTTTTACCCGCAGGCTGAATGACATGACATGCAGCGGATGCCACCAGACCCGCGCAATCGGCGGCTTTCATCTCCCCGGTGCCGAGCGGCCGGGATGGACGGCGGGCGCGGTGGTGGCGGCAGGTTCGCCGCACTTCTTCGGCGATCAGGAGCGCCGCCGTGATATTCTGATCGCGTTCCGCGACGGGCGCGCGCCGGATTTCTCGCGAGGATTCTCCGCCCGCCCGCAGGCGCGCCGCGCCAAAGAACTGACCGGCACGACCTATGTCAACGGCTGGGGCGCGGTGTGTGACGCAGGCGGCGCGAACGCCGCGCCCGACAAGAGCTTCGCGTCATGGACCTGCGCGGAGGGACTGACGTGTCAGGCCACCGGCGCGAATAGATCCCGCGCTGGATTCTGTTTTCCGAAGAGCAATTGAGAGCATGGTTCTTACCCTCTCCCACAGGGGGAGAGGGAAGAAGGCTTGGCGGGACGCAATTAACGCAACGCGCGGATTCCATCCCCGCTCGTCCCCGCGAAAGCGGGGACCCAGATTTTGAGTACTGGATTACCGCTTTCGCGGGAATCAGCGGAAGAAGTGTTCCGATTCGGTGGCGGGCTTTACGCCACAATCCCCGCGGCGCGCATTTTGGCGATTTCCGCGGCGCTGAAGCCCGCCGCCGCCAGCACTTCATCGCTGTTCTGGCCGACATGGGGCGCCATGCGCGGCTGCACCTTCTTCGCGCCTTCGATGAAGATCGGCGTGTTGATGGTGCGCAGGTCGCTGTCTGCGAACTGCACGACTGCCTCGGTCTCGCGCATCTGCGGATCGTCGGGAATATCGGTGGAAATGCCGACGACGCCGAAGATCAATCCGTTACCGTCGAGAGTCTTGCGCCAGTGCGCGAGCGGCTTGGCCGCGAACACCTCATCGAGAATGGCGATCAGTGCCGGCGCGTTCTTGTGACGAATGGGCTTGGTCTCGAAACGCGGGTCGGCGGCGAGCTCTTCGCGGCCGATGACTTTCACGAACACCGGCCACTGCTTCTCCTCGTTGAGCAGGGAGAGGATGATCCAGCGGTCGTCGCTGCACTTGTAGTGGCAGGTGACGGCATTCAGCGCGCGGTCGCGCGGCGGGCGCTTCTGGAAGGTCGCGCCGCAGAGCGCCGCCTGTGCGTAGATGCCGTTCGACCAGATACCGTTGACCATCAGGTTCGACATCACCTGCGTGCCCTTGCCGGTGCGCTCGCGCTGATAGAGCGCGGTGACGATACCGGCGAACATCGACATCGCGCAGGGATGATCGCCCATGCCGGGCATCGAGCGCGCGGGTGTGCTCTCGTCGGTTTCGCGCACAAGGTCCATCAGGCCCGAGCGCGCCCACCATGCGTTGCTGTCGAAGCCCGGCTTGTCGGCTTCCGCGCCGATCTCGCCGTAGCCCGTGAACGACGCATAGACCAGACGGTCGTTGAGCGGCGCGATATCCTTGTAGGTGACGCCGAGCTTCTTGCGGACCGGAGGCGGGAAATTGGTGATGAACACGTCGCAATCGGCGGCGAGCTTGCGCAGCACGGCCTGGCCTTCGGACTTGCTCAGATCGAGCGCGAGGCTCTTCTTGTTGCGGCCCTCAAGCATCCACGCATAGTTGTGCGGGCTGATCGGGTATCCCGGCAAGTTCGGCAGATTGCGGACCGGATCGCCTGCGCCCGGCGGTTCGATCTTGATGACGTCGGCCCCGAAATCGGACAGCGCCGTCGCCGCCGCAGGGGCCGCGATGAAACTGGCGCAGTCGATGACCTTGAGACCTTCGAAAATTCCCTGACCCATGCCGGCAGATTCCCCGATTTTTGTTGTTCGAACAATAACTCTCGTCATGCCCGCGTTTGTCGCGGGCATCCACGTCTTTTCTAGTTTCCCAGACGTGGATGGCCGGGACAAGCCCGGCCATGACATCAGAGCATTGCTTGAGCCTGAGATCAGTCGTTCTTGCGCTCGTCCGAGATCGCCTTGCCGTCATTCGGCAGCGAGCCCGGTGCCACGAGGGTGACATTGCCCTGTAGCTTTGTCACGGCACGCAGGGTCGATGCAACCTCATCCCGGAGCGATTCGCCGCTTGACGGGGCTTCCGCCGACAGGGTCATGACATCGACCTCCTTGTCGCGCGTCACGACGAGGCGCAGCCGCCCGAGTTCGGGGTGCCGCTTGCCGATTTCGGCGATCTGCTCGGGGCGGACGAACATGCCCTTGACCTTGGTGGTCTGGTCGGCGCGGCCCATCCAGCCCTTGATCCGCATATTGGTCCGCCCGCACGGGCTTTGCCCGGCCAGCACGGCGCTGAGATCGCCGAGCGCCAGGCGAACCCACGGATGATGCGGATCGAGCGTGGTGACGATGATTTCGCCGACGTCGCCGTCCGCCACCGGCTCACCGGTTCCCGGACGCACGATTTCAACAATGATGTTCTCGTTGACGACCAGACCTTCGCGCGCGGCGGTCTCATAGGCGACAACGCCGAGATCGGCTGTGCCGAACATCTGATAGGCGTCGATGCCGCGTGACTTCATTTCCTCCTGAAGCGATTTTGGAAACGCCGCGCCGGAGACGAGCGCGCGCTTGATCGATGACATGTCGCGCCCGGCCGTCTTGCCTGCATCGAGCAGGATCTTCAAAAAGTCCGGTGTGCCGGTATAGGCGGCGGGACGATAGGCCTCGATGAGTTCGAACTGCTGTTCGGTGTTGCCGGGGCCGGCGGGTATCACGGCGCACCCGAGCGCGCGGGCGGAGGTGTCGAAAATGAATCCGCCCGGCGTCAGGTGATAGCTGAAGGTGTTGAGCACGACATCGCCGGGCCGGAAGCCGGCCGCGTACAGCGCGCGCGCGCCACGCCATGCATCTAGGTTGACGGACTCGGGCTCGAAGATAGGCCCGGGCGAGGTGAACAGGCGGCCGAACGATCCGCTGGGCGACGCCACGAAGCCGCCGAACGGTGGCGCGGCCTTGTGCAGCGCGGGCAGTTCGGATTTGCGCAGCACCGGCAATTTGGCAAGCGCGGCGCGATCTGTGATCGTCGCAAGATCGATGCCCTTGAAGCGCTCCGCATAGGCCGGTGCTTGTGCCGCCGCGCGCAGCACGCCGGGCAGCCGCGCAAACAGGTCGGCGTCGCGCTCGGATGGCGAGCGTGTTTCGAGAGCGTCGTAGTGGTCGGTCATGTTCTGGCCTGTATTGCGAGCCGTCACCCAGAGGAGCGCGCTCTTGCGCGCCTCGAAGGGCGACGGCGCTTATTGAGCCCATCCTTCGAGGCTCGCCGCGGGCGCGGCTCGCACCTCAGGATGACGCCGTGTCAATCCATCCTTACAGCCAGCGCTTGCGGCGCTTGAAGCTCTTCAGGTTCTTGAAACTCTTGCGCTGGACGCCCGCGCCGCCGAGATAGAACTCCTTGACGTCCTCGTTGTCGCGCAGTTCGGCGGCCGTGCCGTCGAGCACGACCTTGCCTTGCTCCATGATGTAGCCATGGCTCGCGACGGAGAGGGCCGCGCGCGCATTCTGCTCCACCAGCAGGATGGTGACGCCGAGGTCGCGGTTGATCTGTTTGATGATGCTGAACACTTCCTTGACCAGCAGCGGCGACAGCCCCATCGACGGCTCGTCCATCAGGATCATCTTCGGGCGCGCCATCATCGCGCGGCCGATCGCCAGCATCTGCTGCTCGCCGCCGGAGAGATAACCGGCGAGACCGGTGCGCTCCTTGAGGCGCGGGAAATATTTGTAGACCATGTCGATGTCGTCATCGACGTTCTTGTCGTTGCGCGTAAAGGCGCCGAGCCGCAGATTCTCAAGCGAGGTCATGTCCGAGATGATGCGGCGGCCTTCCATCACCTGGAAAATTCCACGGCGCACGATCTTGTCGGGATCGATGCCGTCGATGCGCTCGCCGTCGAATACGATCTCGCCGCGGGTGACTTCGCCATCCTCGGTCTTGAGCAGGCCGGAGATCGCCTTCAGCGTGGTCGACTTGCCCGCGCCGTTGGCGCCGAGCAGCGCCACGATCGCGCCCTTCGGCACGTCCATGCTCAGTCCGCGCAGCACGAGGATGACGTTGTCGTAAACGACCTCGATGTTGCGCACGGCCAGCAGCGGCGCGGCTGTTGTCGCGGGGGCGGGCTTAACGGAGCCGGTTTCGATCGTGGTTGCCATATCGCGTCGATCATTTTGGTTTGGATGTCATTGCCGGGCTTGACCCGGCAATCCATCACGGGAAACATTTTCAGAAGAAGTTGGATGCGCGGGTCAAGCCCGCGCATGACGATTCGTGTATGGACGCCCGCGACCAGATGGCTGCGGTGAACCCCTCTCCCCGCAAGCGGGGAGAGGGAGCAGAGCTTACCAGCCGAGCCATTCGTTCTTGCGCGGCAGATCGACGGTCTTCACCTTGTCGAGCTTGATCGCGCCGTTCTTGACGAGATCGGCAACGGACGCGTCGGTCGCGCCGGACACCTTCATGCGATAGATATCGACCTTCAGCGTCGGACGATGATCCTTCTCGGTCCAGGTCGAAGGATTGCAGACGCCTTCCATGCCGACCGGAACCCAATCCTTCTTCTGATAGAAGGCCTTGAGAACGTTCTCGCCGGTTGCGCCGCCGTTCTTGGCGGCCCATTCGAGGGCTTCCTTCATGTACATCGCGGTGCAGACACCGGCGATGTAGTGAACCGGCCGATAGGTGGTGCCGGCGGCGTCGGACATCTTGGAGATCTCCAGCATGGTCTTCATGCCGGGAGCATTGCCGCCCCAGGCCACTGCGGTGCGCAGCGGAAACACCACGCCGTCGGCGGCCGCACCGGCGGCCTTCGCGGCGTTCTCGTCCATGCCCCAGACGTTGCCCATGAACTGGACATCGACGCCGGCGGCCTTACAGGCGTTCAGCACCGAGATGTTGGAGCCGGCGGTGTTGCCGAGATAAGCGTAGTTCGCACCCGAGCTCTTCAGCGTCAGGCACTGTGCGCTGTAGTCGCCCGGCGTCAGGGCGAACACGATGGCAGGCAGCACGTCGAAGCCGAGTTCGGCAGCGAGCGTTTCGCCGGCGGCCTTCGGTGCGTTCGGATACGGATGGTTTGCACCCATGTGGACGTATTTGGGCTTGCCGGATTTTCCCTTCGTCTTCCAGTCGTCCGCCGCCCAGGTCAGCATGCCGCGCACCGCGTCGGAGTAGCTCGGACCGTAGAACAGATTGTAAGGCGCCGCCTTGCCCTTGCCGCCTGCGCCGGTCGGATCGGACAGCGCCGCCGAGTACGAGGCCGAGATGTCCGGGATCTTGTCCTGCGCGAGGAAGCCGGTGAGGGCTTCGGTATCCGCCGTGCCCCAGCCGATGATCGCGGCGACCTTGTCCGAGCCGGACCACTTCTTGTACTGCGCGATCGCGCGCGGCACCTGGTAACCGTAATCGACGGTGTCGATCTTCACCGGCTTGCCGCCGATGCCGCCGTTCTTGTTGATCCAGGCGTAGGCGTCGGCGACGCCTTGTCCGTACGGTGTTCCGACGTCGGATGTCGCGCCGGAATAATCGGCGAGATGGCCCAGCGAAACCTGCGCCTGAGCTACGCCGGCAGTGCCGCCGAGCAGCAGGGCGAGTGACGCTGTACTCAATAATTTCGTCATGGTCATAAGCGTAATCCTCCGGTTTCCTCTCGAGGTCTTCTTATTGTCTGTCCCGTTCCGACCTCAATGCGAGAACGGGTAGAGTTTCCAGTAAGCCTTGATTTGCCGCCACCGGTGAGCAAGCCCGTCCGGCTCGAAGATCAAAAAGATGATAATGATGACGCCGATGGCCATCTCGCGCAAGAATGCGATGTTGTTCTTGAGTCCCAGGAACTGATCGATGGTGCTGCCGCTGAGCGCGGCGCTGAGCCACTCCATCGATTCCGGCAGCAGCACCATGAAGGCGGTGCCGAGCAATGTCCCCATGATCGAGCCGATGCCGCCGATGATGATCATGGCGAGGAAAATGATCGAGCGGTCGATGCCAAAACCTTCGTTGGAAACGACCTGATTGTAATGGGCGTAGAGTGCGCCGCCGACGCCGGCGAAAAATGCAGCCAATCCGAACGACAGCGTTCGGTATTTGGTGAGGTTGATGCCCATGATTTCGGCGGACAGATAATGATCGCGTACCGCCACCAGCGCGCGTCCGTCGCGCGTCCGCATCAGGTTGGTGACCAGCAGATAACAGACGATCACGTAGGCCAGCACGACGTAGAAATACTGGCGGTCGCCGCGCAGCACCTGGCCGAAAATCGAAAACGGTTCGGCGTGGGCGGGGACGCTGCCGCCGGTGAACCACTCGGCGCGCGAGAAAAAGTCGAGCAGGATGAACTGCGCGGCCAGCGTCGCGATGGCGAGATAGAGGCCTTTCAGCCGCGCAGCGGGAAGACCGAAGATCAGGCCGACCAGCGCGGTCACCACGCCTGACAGCGGAATGGCGAAGAACACCGGGACATGCAGCTTGCTCGAGACATAGGCCGAGGTGAACGCGCCGAAGCCGAAGAACGCCGCGTGGCCGATCGAGATCTGGCCGGTGAAGCCGACCACGATGTTGAGGCCGAGCGCGGCGATGCCAAAGATGCCGATCTGGATCAGCAGGCTCAGCGCATATTCGTTCAGCACATAGGGTGCGAAACAGATCAGAACGATGCCCACGATCATCGCGTTGCGGCTGGTCGCGGTCGGAAACACGGTGGTGTCCGCCGCGTAGGTGGTGCGGTAATCGCCTGCGGGAAGGAGGGTATGGCCTGCCATGATCAGATCCGCTCGATGTCTTTGGTGCCGAACAGGCCGTAAGGCTTGATCATGAGGATGATGATGAGGGCGTAGAACGGCGCGATTTCGAACAGGTTGCCCCAGTGCAGGTATTCGCTGTCGACGAAGTGCGCGACGTTCTCAAGCAGCCCGATGATGATGCCGCCGACCACCGCGCCGCCGACGCTGTCGAGGCCGCCGAGGATCGCCGCCGGGAACACCTTGATGCCGTAGGAGGCGAGGCCCGCCGATACACCGTTGACCACGGCGACCACGACGCCGGCCACCGCCGACACGGTCGCGGAAATCGCCCATGCCATCGCGAACACGCTTTTCACCGAAATGCCGAGCGACTGCGCAACCTGCTGGTTGAACGCGGTGGCGCGCATGGCGAGGCCATACTTCGACACCTTGAAGAACCACGCCATGCCCGCCATCATCGCCACCGACACCGCGAGGCTGAGGATGTAGACGGTCTGCACCTGCATCCCGAAGATATTGACCAGTTGGGTGTTGAAGATGCGCGGGAACGGCTGAAGATTGACGCCGAACATCCATTTCATCAGCGCCGAGAACACCGTGGACAGCGCGATCGTCACCATGATGACGGAAATGATCGGCTCGCCGATCATCGGGCGCAGGATGATGAGCTGGATCAGGATGCCGAAGATGAACATGAAGACGAGCGTGATCGGCATGCCGATCCAGAACGGCACCTGATATTTGGTGAGCAGGAACCAGCACACCCACGCGCCGATCAGCAGCAGTTCGCCCTGCGCGAAGTTGACTACCTGCGTGGCCTTGTAGATCAGCACGAAGGACATCGCGACGACGCCGTAAAGCGTGCCGACCACGAGGCCGTTGATAAGGAGTTGGATCAGGAGCTGCGTGTTCACTCGGCGGCCTCCGCCGTCTTGTGTGGCGTTCCGAGGTCGATGACCGGCAGCGTGCAGCGGATGCGCTGCGTGGTGCCGTCCTGGAAACGGATCACGGTGTCGATATCGATGTCCGGCTTGCCGCCGTAGATCGCATTAATAATGTCGGCGTACTTGTCGTTGATGACGGTGCGGCGGACTTTGCGGGTGCGCGTCAACTCGCCGTCGTCGGCATCGAGTTCCTTGTAGAGCAGCAGGAACTTGGAAACGCGCTGCGCCGGCGGCAGCGTGGCGTTGACCGCTTCGACTTCCTTGCGCAGCAGCTCGTAGGTTTCCGGGCGCGAGGACAGGTCGGTATAGGTGGTGAAGGAAATCCGGTTCTTCTCCGCCCATTTCGAGACGATCGAAAAGCGGATGCAGAGCATGGCGGCGAGGTAGTCGCGCCCGTCGCCCAGCACCACGGCCTCGGCGACGTAGGGCGAGAACTTCAGCTTGTTCTCGATATACTGCGGCGAGAAGCGGTCACCGCGCGCGGTCTGCGCCATGTCCTTGATGCGGTCGATGACCACAAGCTGCTTCGCCTTGTTGAAGTAACCGGCGTCGCCCGAATACATCCAGCCGTCGCGAACTTCCGCGGCGGTCGCGGCTTCGTTCTTATAGTAGCCGGAGAACATGTTGGGATGGCGCACCACGATCTCGCCGACGCCGTTGATGTCGGGATCGCGAATCTCGATCTGGATGGTGTCGCCCATCGAGACGCCGGTGGTGTCTGGATCGACCTCGTCGGGCTTGTGCAGCGTGAAGGCGCCCAGCGTTTCGGTCTGGCCGTAGAGTGTGCGCAGCGGCACGCCCATGGCGCGGAAGAACTTGAAGGTGTCGGGACCGAGTGCGGCGCCGCCGGTCGCGGCAGACCGCAGCCGCGTGAACCCGAGACGGTCACGCAGTGCGCGGAACACCAACGTTTCCGCCACCACCGACTTTTTGCCTGCATCGAGCGCCGAGAGCCCGGCCTTCATGCCGGTTTCATAGAGGCTCTGCTTCATCGCCGAGGCGTCCATCACGCGCGCGCGAACGTCGGCGGCGATGGCTTCCCAGATGCGCGGCGCGAACAGCACGAAGGTCGGCGCGATCTCGCGGAAGTCGTGCATCATGGTGTCGGCCTGCTCGACGAAGTTCACCTTCATCCTGGAGAGCAGACCTTTTCCGAGCGCGTAGACCTGCTCCATGATCCAGGGCAGGGGCAGCACCGAGACATATTCGTCGTCGGGGCCTTTAGGGTCGAAGGAGAGATACGTCGCGCAATGGCGCAGCACGCTGCCCGCGCTCAGCATCGCGAGCTTCGGGTTCGACGTGGTGCCGGACGTGGTGCAGAGGATAGCGACGTCTTCGGTGTTGGTGGCATCGACCAGCTGGTCGTAAAGCTGCGGCTCGCGTGCGGCGCGGTCGCGGCCCATCTTGGCGAGTTTGGCGGCATCGATCAGCCGGGGATCGTCGTATTTGCGCATGCCGCGCGGATCGGAATAGACGATGTGCTTGAGGTGCGGCGCGCGGTCGCCGAGTTCAAGTAGCTTGTCGACCTGCTCTTCGTCCTCGGCGAACACGATCTTGGTTTCGCCGTAGGTCAGAAGATACAAAACTTCCTCGGGCAGCGACTCGCGATACATGCCGAGTGACATGCCGCCGATGGCGTGGGCCGCGATTTCCGCCGCCACCCAGTCCGGACGGTTGTCGCCGATGATGCCGATGACGTCGCCGCGCTTCAGTCCCAGCTCGATCATGCCGAGCGCGAAATCGTGCACGCGGGTGTGGTAGTCGTTCCACGAGAAAACGCGCCAGAGACCGAAGTCCTTTTCGCGCAGCGCGATGGCGTTGCCGTGCTCCCTGGCGTTGAGCCGCAGCATCTTGGGATAGGTGTCGGCCTGTGCGACGCGGCCTGCATAATCCATCATGCTGTGGCCTCCGCGACAGGATTGGTGTCATCGAGAGCGTCGAGCACTTCGTCTTCTTCGCCGAGATAGGCCTTGCGGACGTGAGGATCGTCCAGCACCTCGGCAGGCAGGCCCTCGGCGATCTTGCGGCCGAAATCCAGCACGGTGACGCGGTGGGAAATGTCCATCACGACGCCCATGTCGTGCTCGATCATCATCACCGTCATCCCGTATTCCTCGTTGAGATCGACGATGTAGCGGGCCATGTCTTCCTTCTCCTCGAAGTTCATGCCGGCCATCGGCTCGTCGAGGAGAATGAGTTTCGGCTCCAGCGCCATGGCGCGCGCCAGTTCAACGCGCTTGCGCAGGCCGTAGGAGAGGGTGCCGGCGGTCGCCTTGCGCACCGACTGCAGATCGAGGAAGTCGATGATCTCTTCCACCTTGCGGCGGTGTTCGAGTTCCTCGCGCCGCGCACCGGTCAGCCAGTACAGCGAGCCGGTGATGAAATTGTTTTTCAGGAGGTGGTGCCGGCCGACCATGATGTTGTCGAGCACGGTCATGTGGTGGAACAGCGCGAGATTCTGGAACGTACGGCCGATGCCGAGCGCCGCGCGCGCATTCGGCTTGAGGCCGGTAATGTCGCGGTCCTGATAGAAAAGCTGTCCCTCGGTCGGGGTGTAACGGCCGGAGACGCAGTTGACGATCGAGGTCTTGCCGGCGCCGTTGGGGCCGATGATCGAAAACAGTTCGCCTTCCTTGACGCCGAAGCTCACGTCGGTCAGAGCGCGCACGCCGCCGAACCGCAGTGAGACCCCCCGCACCTCCAATGCGTAAGCCACTCAAATCCTCCCAGATACGGCGCTTGGCGCGCTCTTTATCTATGGTTCGATGCCATGGTCCCGATCCTATACCGGGGGGCCGTGGCAAGCCATTCTACTCTTGATGTTTTGCGCCGTGTGGGCGCACTTGCCGTCGTCGTCCTTACGGCAATCCGCGACATTGAAATGTCTTGTGCCTGACAATTCGTTGGGCAATTTCGGTATGCGCGCGGTATACCAAAGGACATTTTACCGCGTCGCAACATTACACAACGTGAGGGGCGGTCGAGACAGCATGGTTTCTGCGGAATATCTCAAGCGTATTGCAGTCTGGTCGCACGGCCTGAACGAGCGGGAAATAGAAGTCGCTCGCGCCGGCGTGATCGAGAAGTCGTTCGGCGCGAACGAATTCATCTGCATGCGCGGGGACCATTTCGAATACTGGATGGGCGTGGTGAGCGGGCTGGTCCGGATCGGCACCGGCTCGCGCGATGGCAAGGCCGTCAGCTTCACCGGCATGACCAATGGCGCATGGTTCGGCGAGGGAACCGTGCTCAAGAACGAAGCCAGACGATATGACGCCGTCGCTTTGCGGGAGACGCGCCTGGCGCTGATGGATCGCGCCACCTTCTTCTGGCTGTTCGAGAACAGCGTCGCGTTCAACCGCTTCCTGGTCGGACTGCTGAACGAGCGGCTTGGCCAGTTCATGGGGCTGGTCGAATACGGCCGGATGCTGGACGCCAAGGCGCGCCTCGCGCGGAGCATCGCGTCGCTGTTCAACCCGATCCTGTATCCGGATCATACGCGCCACCTGGACATCACGCAGGAAGAACTCGGAGCCATCTCCGGCATCTCCCGCCAGAACGCGAACCAGTGCCTCAAGACGCTGGAGAAGGAAGGCCTGCTGCGGCTCGAATACGGCGGCGTGACCGTGATCGATCTGGAGAAACTGCGCGGGTACGGGGAATAAAGCCGTCATTGCGAGGAGCGCAGCGACGAAGCAATCCAGTTCTTCCAGAAATAAGACTGGATTGCTTCGCTTCGCTCGCAATGACGGGATGAACGTCCGCTGCGTCGGCAAGCCTCACTCAGCCCATTCCTGATCGGTCGTGAACACAATGGACAGCCAGCGGTCGGGGGTGTCGTCGCCGATCGCGTCGCCAATCTCGTCGCGGATCTTGTCCCATTCCTCAAGCCGCCTTGGCGGCAGACCGGCCGGGACGATGAAGTAAAGCTCGATCTGCCGGCCGCGGCCGACCCGCGCGACATAGGCCCGGTAGGACAGGAATTGATAGCGCAGCACGATTTGCTGGGCGATGGCTTCGACGTGTTGCATGAGGTCCGGTGGCGTGACCAGCAGGGCATCGGCAAGTGCCTGACGCACCGTGCCGATCGGTATGGGGATGACAATCAGGCAGACGATCGCCAGCGCGGCAGGGTCGATATAGGGCGACATCCATTGCAGCTTCGTGCCCTGAATCATGAAGCCGAAGATGAAGGCAACGAGCAGGGCGGCCGTCAGTGCCGCGGACATCATCCAGGCCTTCGCGTCGAGGGCCACAAAATTGGATCGAATGGTCCGGTTGGCCTTGATGTCAAAGATCGCCATGCCGATTGCGGCGAGCATCGTCACCACGGCGTAGATGATGGCCTGGTCGAAGGCGAGTTCGCGCCCTCCTGTCAGCAGGCTGCCGATGGCGGTGATCAGCGCGTAGATCGCGGCGCCCATCAGCAGAATGCCGTTCAATCCGAGAACCATCGGCTCCAGATGCCAGAAGCCCATGGTGAACTGCGCGATCAGCCTGGATTTGGAGCCGCCCTCACGCGTCGATGCCGCGATCAGATTGGCGACCAGCAGGGCCAGGATCGTCATGACAGCGTCGATCAGCGCATAGACGCCGTCGAAAACAATCGCAAATGATCCCGAAAGAAGACCGAACAGGATACCGAGTCCAGCCAGAGCCAGGGTTACGGCTATCGATAGGCGCAGAACACTTTGTTCGGTCCTCATGCGAGCATCCGGCAATTCCGCGACGTTAATTTCTACGTCGCAGAGCGGACGATATCACACCTCGAGCCATTCCTTGCGGATGGCCTGATTGGCCTTGAGATCGGCAGGAGTGCCCTCGAACACGATGCGGCCGTGGCCCATCACGTAGACCCGGTGGGAGATCCGCATCGCAATCGACAGCTTTTGCTCGACCAGCAGGATGGCGACGCCGCGCCGGGCGATTTCGGCGATCAGGTCGCCGACCTGCTGCACGATCAGCGGCGCGAGACCTTCGGTCGGCTCGTCGATCATGACGAGTTCAGGGTCGCCCATCAGCGTGCGGCAGATGGTCAGCATCTGCTTCTCGCCGCCGGAGAGCACGCCCGCCGCCGTGTCGGCGCGCTCCTTCAGGTTCGGGAACATGTCGAGCATGTTCTCGAGCTTCCACTTGCCCGGATGCTTGGGGTCCTTGACGCCGAGCAGCAGGTTCTGCCGCACGGTGAGGCCGGGGAAGATGTCACGATGCTCGGGCACGTAGCCGAGCCCGAGATGCGCGATCCTGTAGCTCGGCAGACCGGCGATGTTCTGGTCCTTGAACTTGATGGTGCCGTGTGGCGGCACTTCGCCCATGATCGCCTTGACCGTGGTCGAGCGGCCGACGCCGTTACGCCCGAGCAGGCTGACGACCTCGCCGGCGCCGATATGCATATCGACGCCCTGAAGGATGTGGCTCTTGCCGTAATAGGCGTGCAGATCCTGAACTTCCAACATCAGGCAGCTTCCTCGCCGAGATAGGCTTCCTTGACCTTCGGACTGTTGCGGATTTCCTCAGGCGTTCCGGATGCGATGATATGGCCGTAGACAAGAACCGAGATACGGTCGGCGAGGCCGAACACCACGCTCATGTCGTGCTCGACGATCAGCAGCGTCTTGCCGACCGTGAGGCGGCGGATCAATTCCACCGCCCGTTCGGTCTCGGCGTGGCTCATGCCCGCGGTCGGCTCATCGAGCAGGATCACGTCCGCGCCGCCTGCGATGGTGATGCCGATTTCGAGAGCGCGCTGTTCGGCATAGGTCAATAGACCTGCCGGCACATCGCGGCGCGAGGTGAGGCTGATGTCTTCCAGAATGCGCGCGGTGCGCTCGCGCACTTCCGGCAGCTTGTCGATGCTTTTCCAGAACGCGTATTTATGTCCCGTCGCCCACAGCACCGCGCAGCGCAGGTTTTCCCAAACGGTCATGTTGGCGAAGACGTTGGTGACCTGGAAGCTGCGGGACAGGCCGCGCCGGTTGATCTGGTAGGGCGCGAGGGTCGAGATGTCCTCGCCCCGCAGCAGCACGTGGCCGCTGGTCGGCATCATGTAGCCGCTGATGAGATTGAACGTGGTCGATTTGCCCGCACCATTGGGGCCGATCAGCGCGTGACGTTCGCCCTGCGTGACCTTCAGGTTGAGGTCGCGGATCACCTTGGTGATGCCGAAGCTCTTCTGAACATCGCGGATTTCGATGGCGTCGGGTTTCACAGTCGACATCATGCTGCCAGTCCCTTCGCACGCGCTGCGGTCAGCGCCTCGTCCCAGGCCAGGGCGACCCGCTTCCATGTCATGCGCGCGACGATGAAGCCGCCGACGATCAGGACCAGCGCCAAAGCCCATGTCACCGGGCTTGCGGCGTTGAACGGAATGCCGAACGCCTTGATGTTCGGATTTTCGGTGGGGTTCATCGTGTAATGAACGATGGACTCGATTCCGAGCATCAGGCCGATCATGAGCGCGAGCGTCGGAACAAGCGCGACCAGATAGGACGGCAGGACGCGTCCGAGCGTGCCGCCCCTGATCAGCGGCCGATGCATCATCAGCAGGCCGGTGATGCCGCCGGGCGCGAACATCACGACCACGATGAAGAACAGCCCGAAGTAGAGCTGCCAGACGTGGGTCAGGTCGCTGAGGCCGAGCGACAGCAGGGTGACGAAGATCGCGCCGACGACCGGGCCGATGAAGAAGCCGACGCCGCCGATATAGGCTGCGAACAGCACCGTGCCGGACTGCACCGCGCCGAGATAGGCCGAATTGGCGATCTCGAAGTTGATGGCGGCGAGCGAGCCCGCGATGCCGGCAAAGAAGCCGGAGAAGCAGAACGCGATGTAGCGGACCACATGCGGATCGTAGCCGACGAACTGCACGCGCTCGGGGTTATCGCGAACCGCATTGCACATCCGTCCCAGCGGCGTGCGCGTGAGGGCGTACATCGCAATCATGCAGATCAGCGTCCAGGCCGCCACCAGATAGTAGATCTGGATCTGGGGGCCGAAGTTCCAGCCGAACACGCTCAGCAGCTTGGTGCGATTGGCGGAAATGCCGGCTTCGCCGCCGAAGAACGTCCGCAGGATAAGTGCGGATGAGGCGACCAGTTCGGCGACGCCGAGCGAGATCATGGCGAAGGCGGTGCCTGAGCGTTGCGTCGACACCCATCCGAGCAGGATTGCGAAGGCGAGGCCGGCCAGTCCGCCGATCAGCGGCACCAGCGGCAGCGGGATCGCCCACTTGTTGCCGCCGATGATGTTGATGGCGTGAATGACGAGAAAGCCGCCGAGGCCGTAGTAGACCGCGTGGCCGAACGACAGCATGCCGGTCTGGCCGAGCAGGATGTTGTAGGACAGCGCAAAGATGATCGAGATGCCGATCAGGCTGAACGTCGTCAGTGAGCCGCCTGAACCGAAGACCTTCGGCCGCACCAGCAAAAAGATCGCGACGGCAGCCCAGAGCCCGTAGAACTTGAGGTTCTCGGCGGCGGTCGGAGGAGGTGGCGCAACGCGTGCGGTGATATCGCTCATGTGTCACGCGTCCCCAAAAGACCCATCGGGCGGAACGCGAGGATCAGCACCAGCAGGACATAGGGCATGATCGGCGCGATCTGCGCCACGGTGACGTTCCAGATGTCAGCCAACCATGTCGCGGACCATGCCGGACTGAGCGGCCCAAACACCTCGGAGAGCGAGCCGTTCATCGAGACGGCGAAGGTCTGCACGAGGCCGATCAGCAGCGAGGCGATGAACGCGCCCGGCAGCGAGCCAAGCCCGCCGACCACCACGACGACGAACAGGATGGGGCCAAGGAGGCCGGCCATGTTCGACTGGGTGACCAGCGCCGGACCCGCGATCACGCCCGCCACTGCGGCGAGCGCGGTGCCGACGCCGAACACCATCATGAAGATGCGCCCGACATTGTGGCCGAGATGGCCGACCATGTGCGGATGGGTCAGCGCCGCCTGCACGATCATGCCGACCCGCGTGCGCTTCAGCACAACAAGCAGCGCCACGAAGATGCCGATGGACACCAGCAGCATGAACATCTTGTAGGCGGGATAGTTGGTCGAGAAGATCGTGAAGGCGGGGAAATCGAGCGAGGACGGCACGCGGAAATCCACCGGGCTCTTGCCCCAGATGATCTGCACGACTTCCTCGATCGCGAACGCGAGGCCGAAGGTGAACAGCAGTTCGGCGACATGGCCGTTGCGGTGGACCTGGCGCAGGCCGTAGCGCTCAACGCCGGCGCCGATGATCCCCGCGAGGATTGGCGCGATCAGCAGGGCGGGCCAGAAGCCGAACCACCGGCTGATCTGAAATCCGAAAAATGCGCCGAGCATGTAGAAGCTCGCATGCGCGAAGTTCAGCACGCCGAGCATGCTGAAGATGACCGTCAGGCCGCTGGCCATCAGGAACAACAGCATCCCGAACAGGATACCGTTCAATGTGGATATGACGACTAGTTCAAGCACGACCCCAGCACTCCCCCCGGATACATGAAGGCCTCGTGCTCACCCCGGCGCGAGCCGGGGCGAACACAATCAGTTGGCGAAAAAAGCCAGCTTGCGGTGACCTCTTATGGACGGGTCATCTTGCAAGTGGTCGGCAGGACGGTCTTGTCGGCATCGATCTTGGCGACACCCTTCCAGCCCCAGCCGGTCTTTTCTTCGTCAAACGGCTCCTTGTTCTTCAGTTCGCCGAACTGCGCGATGTAGATCGGCTGGAAGAACTGGTGGTCGTCCTTGCGCATGAAGCCCTTGCCGCCGTTGAAGACGTCATACTCCATGCCTTCGAGGGCGGCTGCGACCTTGACCGGCTCAAGTGACTTGGCCTTTTCGGCAGCGAGCGCGAACATCCGCATTTCGTTGACAGCGCGCGGGTAGAACAGGCTGAAGCCATACTTGTCGCGCAGTGCCTTTTCGAACGCCATCGACGACTTGTGGTCGATGTTGGCGTAACCTTCCGCAACCTGGAACACCTGATCGTTCAGGTTACCCTGCTTGATCGCGGTCGGGCCGCCGGTGCCGCCTGCGTAGTAGGTGTACCAGTTGACCTTGAGCCCGGAGTCAGCCGCGGCCTTGAGCAGCAGCGCGAAGTCCTGGCCCCAGTTGCCGGTGATGACGCTGTCCGCGCCGGACGCCTTGATCTTCGCGATATACGGCGCGAAGTCGGTGACCTTCAGCAGCGGGTGCTTTTCGTCGCCGACGATCTCGATGTCCGGACGCTTCGTCTTCAGCATCGAGCGCGCGGTGGTGCGCACCGATTCGCCGAACGAGTAGTCCTGGTTGATCAGATAGATTTTTTTGATGGCTGGAACGCCCTTCATGTAGTTGGTGAGGGCTTCCATCTTGATGTCGGAGTTGGCGTCCCAGCGGAAGTGCGAGAAGCTGCACTTTTCGTTGGTGAGAACCGGGTCAACCGCGGCGTAGTTGAAGTACATGACTTCCTTGCCGGGATTGCGCTCGTTGTACTTGGTGATGAAGTCGGTCAGCGCGCCGGCCACCGAAGAGCCGTTGCCCTGGGTGATGTAGCGCACGCCCGAATCGATCGCCTTCTGCGCCTGGATCAGGCTTTCCTGCGGATTGGTCTTGTTGTCGAGCGGAACGATTTCGACCTTCTTGCCGAGAATGCCGCCCTTGGCGTTCACTTCGTCGGCAAGGAACTGAAACGTCTTCAGGCCGATTTCGCCGACGCTGGCGCCGCCGCCGGACAACGGGTCGATGTAACCGATTTTCACTGTCTCCTGCGCCATCGCCGCTCCACCCAACATGGGAAGCGCGACTGCCGCAGCGATCATCATTTTACGCATTTTTATCTCCCTGAATTCTCTTTTGTGATCGGCCTGTTCTTGTGGGTGGACGGCCAAGATTTTGGATCTTGTACCGCCCGGGCCGTTCGTGTGGCGGATTGTGGTCCAACGCCCCGAAAGCCGCAAGCCCGGTCTCTGCCCGGGGTGGAGAATGCTTAATTTGCCCGTCCGGGCAGGACCGTGATAGGGGTCCGGGCCGTTTGCCGGGCCGCAACCGATGCATATGTGTGGGTGCACGCAGGAATTGGTTGTTTTTTGTGCTTGCCTGCATTTCGGTGACTTGGGGTGCGGGGACTGAGTGAATATGCCAGCGGAAAAATCGCGACCGTCACGGTCGCCTTGCAGGATTGATGATGGCCGTCCTGCCGTTTGATCTGAAGGGGAAGCGCGTGTTCGTTGCCGGTCATCGGGGGATGGTGGGCAGCGCCATCGTGCGCCGGCTCGGCCGCGAGGCCGCCGAGGTCCTGACTGTTTCGCGGAGCGAACTTGATCTGCTCGATCAGGCCGCCGTGAACAGGTGGTTCGCGGCGATGCGCCCGCAGGTTGTGTTCCATGCGGCTGCAAAGGTCGGCGGCATCGTCGCCAACAACCCCCTGCGCGCCGAGTTCATCTACGAAAATCTCCTGATCGCGACCAACGTGATCCATGCGGCGCATGTGCATGGCGTCGAGAAGCTGCTGTTTCTCGGCTCCTCGTGCATCTATCCGAAGCTGGCGCCGCAGCCGCTGCGTGAGGATTCGCTGCTGACCGACACGCTCGAGCCGACCAACGAGCCGTATGCGATCGCCAAGATCGCCGGCGTCAAGATGGCTGAGGCCTACCGCGCCCAGTACGGCAGCGACTTCATCAGCATCATGCCGACCAACCTCTACGGGCCGGGCGACAACTATCATCCCGAATACAGCCACGTGGTCGCAGCATTGATCCGCCGCTTCCACGAAGCGAAGGAAACCGGCGCACGCGAAGTCGTGGTGTGGGGCACCGGCACGCCGCGGCGCGAGTTTCTCTATGTCGATGACATGGCCGACGCCTCGGTTCATCTGATGAAGACCTATTCCGAAGGCGGTCTCATCAATGTCGGGACCGGCGAGGACATTTCCATCGCCGACTTTGCGCGCGTGGTCGCGCGGACCGTCGGCTACACCGGCGAGATCGCGTTCGACACGTCGAAGCCGGACGGAACGCCGCGCAAGCTGCTCGACGTCGGCAAGCTCGCGAATTTCGGATGGCGGGCGACGACCTCGCTCGACGACGGCATCAAGCTTGCCTATCAGGCGTTCCTGAGAGAACGCGCGTCGTAATACATACCCGGGTTCCGGAACAAAGTTGGCCGCCTGTCTTTGGTGACAGCGATGAGTGACATCTACGATCTTCAGCGGTTTGTCGCGGCGCAGGCGCCGGTTTATCCGCGCGTGGTGTCGGAACTGCGCGCGGGCCGCAAACAAAGCCACTGGATGTGGTTTATCTTTCCGCAGATCGAAGGCCTCGGTCATAGCGCGATGGCGCAAACATACGCCATCGGCTCGCGCGCGGAGGCGGTGGCGTATCTCGATCATCCGGTGCTCGGGCCAAGGCTGCGCGAATGCACGCGGCTCGTGAATGCGATCGACGGCAAGGACATTTACGCGATCTTGGGCTCGCCCGACGATATGAAATTCAAATCGTCGATGACGCTGTTCGCCAAAGTTGCTGCCGACAACTCAGATTTTGTTGCCGCCCTGCATAAATACTACAATGGCGAATTCGACGCTGAGACAATCGCCCGGCTGTGAGCGACAGATCCATGAAACAGACTCCCGTTCTTCTCACTGAAGCCGCGACCATCGCCACCTCGGTATTGTCCGTGCCGACCGGGGGCGAGGGCTTCATCGACATCACGGCGGAGGTCGCGCGGTTTCTGAAGCAGACTGGCGGCGTGACGGGAACCGTGACCCTGTTCATCCGTCACACCTCGGCGTCCCTGACCATTCAGGAGAACGCCGATCCCGATGTGCTGGCGGATCTGATCACGTCATTGCGGCGGCTCGCGCCAACGGACGGCGGCTGGCGTCATACCATCGAAGGTCCTGACGACATGCCGGCGCATATCAAGACCATGCTGACGTGCAGCAGCCTGCAAATTCCTGTCATCGACGGTTCGCTGGCGCTCGGCACCTGGCAGGCGATCTATCTGATCGAGCACCGGACGCGACCGCACAGCCGCGAAGTCGTCATGCAGTTTATGGGAAGCAAGGGCAGGGCTTAGCCGGCCTATTGGATTCGCGGAGGCTTCGTCGTTAGGGGTCCGCGAGCGTAGTGTTCCTTACCTTTTCTGAAAGGCGGAATTGACAAGTGCATCCTCTATCAGCCGTGCGACACGTAGTGGAAAAATATCACGTAGATCCAAGCAAACAAGCCCACCGTTAAACCGCAGGCGCAACTGGCAGCAACCATATTGGCCGTTCTCGTGTTCAACAGTTTGTCCTGCATGAAGTGGAGATCGCCGCCCCTCTCCAGAATTGAATGAAGGTTCCTGATGTAACGTCGTAGGATAAAAGCTATGAAAATGAGGATCAAAAGGACGTTAACGATCAACGCCACGCCAATCCATCCGATGATGTGAGAATCGGAGATCGTGAAGGGCCGATTTGAAATGATGTAGCCGCCAACACCGACCATGGTGGCCCCAAACCAACTATAGAAAGTGAGAAACGTTTTCCAGATGTCAAAATAATTATCACGAATGATTCTTATCGCCTGCCAGTCTTTATAGGCCTGCCCAAAAATCTCTGACCCAGGCAAAGAATCTTCGCTCATCGTGTGCACTCCTAGAGTCACCGACCGGCCGTACTTGTAAAATATACAACTCCCCTGAAAAGGGGAAGGTTGGCGAGCAAAAGCGAGCGGGGGAGGGATCTGTCGTCTTGCCAATACAAGGTTGGCGCCCGCTCCAACCCTCCCCTTTCAGGGGGAGCTAGACTCTAGCTCGCCGCGCTCGCGGTCTTGCCCTCGGTCTTTTTCTTCTTCGGCTTCGGCAATGTTGCCTCGGTGCCGATGACCTCAGCGCGCGCAAGCTCCGCGATCTCGTTATCGCTAAGACCGAGCACCTCACGCAGCACTTCATGGTTATGCTGGCCAAGCGTCGGAGCCACGTTCACGATCGCATAGGGCAACTCGCTGTCGCCCTCGCGATAGGCCACCGACGGCAGCAGATGCGGACCCATGAATGGGCGGTCGCTCGGCTGCCAGTGTCCGGTCTTCAGCAAATGCGGATCGGCTGCGAGATCCTGCGGCAGCTTGGCGATGCCCGCGGGCACGCCGGCCTTCTGCAAGGTCACCATCGCGATGTCGGGACGCACATCCGCGAGCCAGTGCCGGATCGCGACCTCGATGGAATCTTCATGCTTGCGCCGACCTTCAGCGGTCGCGAATTCAGGATTGGCCGCGAGATCCGCGCGCCGCATCACGCCGCACAGCGCGCGCCACTCGTCGTCGCTGCGCACGGAGAGCGTGATCCACTGATCGATGCCGACGGTGGGAAAGCAACCGTTCGGCACATACTGCGGATGACGATTGCCGATTCGCGGACTGGCCGTGCCGGTCGCGGACTGTTCGAGGATCGAGGGCGCGACCATCGGCAGCATGCATTCCACCTGGCTGAGATCGATGTGCTGGCCTTCGCCGGTGCTCCGCTGATGCATGAAGCCGAGCAATAGCGCGGCAGCGCCATTCAGGCCGCCGATCGGATCACCGATCGCCGCGTGCAGCATGACCGGTGGATCGTCCGGACCGCCGGTGACCGAAGGCAAGCCCGACGCCTGTTCGAGCGTCGAGCCGTACGCGCGCACGCCGCTCCATTTTCCGGTCATGCCGAAGGCGGGCATGGTGACGACCACGAGACGCGGATTGATCTTGAGAATGTCATCGACGCCGAGCCCGAGGCGCGGCATCACGTCGGCGGCGTAGTTGTCGATCACCGCATCGGCGTCCTTCATCAGCCGCTTGAGCAGCGAGAGGCCGGCTTCGGTGGTCAGGTCCAGCGTGATGCCGCGCTTGTTGCGGTTGTTCATCTGGAACCAGTAGGTCTTCTCGTAAGTCCGTTCCTCGTGATAGGGCGGCCGCGTGTCGGTGCCGCGGAACCAGTCGGGATACTGGCACGACTCCACTTTAATGACGTCCGCGCCGAGATCGCCCATTTGGCGCGTCGCGGTCGGCCCGGCCCATCCCATGGTGAGATCGATAATGCGCAGCCCCTTCAGCGGCAGCGCATCGGTCGCAGTCGCGGCGCGCGTGGCGTTACGTTGATGCGCGGGCAGGGAGGCCTTGTCGTCCGCGCCCGCCAGCGGCGCACGTCCGTTCGGCTTAGGCCGCGAGCGCGTCAGATATTGCGGCAGCACCGGGCCTTCGAATGACGCCGTGCCGATTTCGACCGGCCCGAACGCGCCGCGCACGCGATGCACGTCCTGTTCGAGCAATTCCTTCATGTCGGGCACGACCGCAAGCGGAAGCCGCAGCGCGATGCCCATCTCGAACCATTCCAGTGCGGTTTTCTTCAGCAGTGCCGGCGTGATGATCGCCTTCAGTTCGTCCGCATGGTTGAAGCGGCCGATGGTCGCCGAATATTTCGGATCGGCGCCAAGCTCGGGCATGTCGAGCATGGTGCAGAACGCCGACCATTGCGCGGGCGTGACCACGGTGACGCCGAGCCAGCCGTGCTTGGTGACGAAGTTGCCCGACGGATAGCCGCGGCCGAACCGGTTGATGCCCGGACGCGGACGCGTGAAGCCGGATTCGAGCGCGAGCCCGGTGTCGAACTCGCTGATGTGTAGCATCGCTTCGAGATTGTTGACGGCGAAGCGGCGCGCGCCGTGCGCATGTCCGTAAAGTCCGGCAAGGCTCGGGATGAACGCGGTCAATCCGCCCATGACGCCGATCTGGCCGTCGCGCGGTAACACGGGCGGTCCCTCGACCGGACCGACCAGTTTCACCAGCCCGGCGAGGCTGCGGCACACCGAATCCGTCGCGAGATAATTGCGATACGGGCCGTGCTCGCCAAACCACGACATCGCGGTGATCGCGAGGCCAGGATCGGCCTTGCGCAGGCGGTCGTGCGAAATCTGCGAGGCGGCAATGTCGTCGGGATGCCGCGCATCGAGCAGCAGGTCGGACCCGGCGAGAAGTTCGAGAATCCGGTTCGCGCCTGCCGGTGTTTCGGGATCGGCGGTGATGCTTTTCTTGTTGGTGTTGAGCCACGCAAAGGTGAGGCTCTCGCGCCGGCCGGAGCCCGCATCCGCAAGCGGCGGCACACGGCGGCCGGGATCGCCGCCCTGCGGCTCGATCTTGATGACCTCCGCGCCGAAATCCGCAAACAATTTGCCGCAATAACCGAGCGTATCGCCCGATCCGAGTTCAACAACGCGCAACCCTGTCAGCGGCAAGTTCGGCATATCCACCCCGGCTATTTGCGGCGCACAACAATCGCGCGCGCTTGTTTTCCGGAGTCTTAGCAACTGCCGCCGCGTTCGGCAAAGCCAACAGCCATGTTCTGTTCAATGAGACGGTGCCGCATTTTGCAGACGTGGCGGCGTCTTGTTGAGTGCGAGCGCCATGGCGCTGATCAGCGGCTTCATGAAAAACGAGTCGTTGGCCGGATAAATGTCGGTGTGCAGGCCGTTGGCCTTCAATTCGTCGGACACGACGGGACCGACCGACGCCACTGGCGTCTGCTTGAGGCCGGCGCGCAACTGGTCTTCGCAGTTGTGCGTGCGCGCGACATCGATCAGACGCCGTACCTGGCCTGAACTCGTCAGCGCAATTGCATCGACGCGGCGCTGCGCCATTTCATCAATGGCGGCGACAATGTTGGTGTCCGCCGCCTGTCCGTCATAAATGTAAGGTAGCACAGGCTCGACGGTTGCGCCGAGCGCGGTGATCGCCGCGATCAGCTTGCCGTGGTCCTTGTCGGGATAAAGCTGAAGTCCGACACGATGGCCTTTCAGATTCTCCTGCGCGAGCATGGCGGCGACGCCTTCCGATGTTGGCGTTTCGGTCTGCACATCGGCTTCGAGGCCGATCTCGCGCAGCGCCCGCACCGGCTTCGGGCCGCGTGCGAATCTCTTGGCCCTGGCAATGGCCGCGATGAAATCCTGATCCACGCCGATGCGCTGCGCGACTTTCATCATGCGGCGCAGGCCTTCGCCGGTCATCAGCACCAGATCGTCGAACGGCTTTTCGATGAACAGCCTGATCCAGGCCTCGACCGGGGCAGGGTCCGGCGCGTCATGAATGGTGAACATCGGACATTGCAGCACGTGGGCGCCCTGTTCCTGCAGCAGGCGAGAAAACTGCGCTTCCTCGCGCGTTTCCAGAATCAGGATCCGGTAACCTTCAAGCCTGCCAGCCATATCAACCTTTCGCGACCAAAGCCGAACCGAAGCTGCAGCCTATTGCCGCCGCGGATCGCATGCCAGCCTGTTTTTGCGGCCTCGTTCGTCATGCGAGCCAACGAAGGGAGCGTGCAGCATCAACAATCACGGTCGTCATCACCGGGCTTGTTCCGGTGATCCACGTCTTTCTTCTCGGATGCCGCCAAGACGCGGATGGCCGGGAAAAGCCCGGCCATGACGATGATAATCGCTTCGCTCCTCGCAATGACGGAGCAGGCAGTCGATGCAATTGGCGAATGGCATCAGTGGTGTTACAGGAAGGTTCCGCCCCGCCACCTGTCGTCCAGAATCGAAAAAATCACCATGTCCGCAAAGCAATTCGTCCTGACCCTGTCCTGCCCGGACCGCCCCGGCATCGTGTCGGCGGTCTCCACCTTCTTGTTCGCCAATGGGCAGAACATTCTCGACGCGCAGCAATACAGCGACATCGAGACCGGCAGGTTCTTCATGCGGGTGAGTTTCGATTCGCCTGGCGCGCAGGCGGATCTGCCGACGCTTCAGGCCGGGTTCGGAGTGATGGCGAAGCCGTTCGACATGGTCTGGCAGTTGCGCGACCGTAGTGTGCACCAGCGTGTGCTGCTGATGGTGTCGAAGTTCGATCACTGTCTTGCCGACATTCTTTATCGCTGGCGGCGCGGCGAAATGCCGATGACCCCGACCGCCATCGTCTCCAACCATCCGCTGGAGACTTATGCCGGGCTCGATTTCGCAGGCATTCCGTTTCACCATCTGCCGGTGACGCGCGCCACCAAGGACGAGCAGGAAGCGGCCGTCTGGAAAATCATTCAGGGCACTAAAACGGACCTCGTGGTGCTGGCGCGTTACATGCAGGTGCTGTCGGAGGACTTCGCCGGCAAGGTCTCCGGGCGCTGCATCAACATCCACCACTCGTTCCTGCCGGGCTTCAAGGGCGCGAAGCCCTACCATCAGGCGCATGAGCGCGGCGTCAAATTGATCGGCGCGACCGCGCATTACGTCACCAGCGCGCTGGATGAAGGTCCGATCATCGAGCAGGATATCGAACGCATCAGCCATCGCGATGCGCCGGAAGATCTCGTCCGGAAGGGCGCGGATATCGAACGCCGCGTGCTCGCTCGCGCGATCCGCTATCACCTTGAGGACCGCGTGATTCTCAACGGGCGCAAGACCGTGGTGTTTACGGACTAGAGATCGCTCGGTCGCCTTTTGTGCCGTTACCCTGAGGTGCCGCAGCAAAGCGGAGGCCTCGAAGGGCGACGGCGTTCATAACCGGTCATCCTTCGAGGCTCGCAAGTACTCGCACCTCAGGATGACGGGATCGCCGCCACCATCATGCCGTCAGATGCTTCTCGATGTCCTTGATCGGATGACCGGTCAGATTCTTGTCGATCTCGGCGATGATGCGATGCTTGATATCGGTGCCGAATGCGCTGCGCAGATCCGCAAGTGTGCGCGGCGGGGCAACGATAACGAAGCCTGGGATATCTCTGTCGCGCGCCAGCGCCTCAAGGGCGTCGCCGACGGTACGCGCAAACCGGTGTTCCTCAATATCATGCCAGTCGGTCTGTTCGACTGAACTGCGGCTGCTCCCGACGCTCTGGAAGCTGCGCCCCGGCGGGCTCGAGCCTTGCTCGCGTGTGGGCGGATTGTCATTCTGAAAAATCTGTTCGGTTTTCAGGTCCAGCGCGGCTCCGTTGCCGTCGTTGCGCAGGAAAAGGGCTTTCCGTCCATCCCCGACGATCACATAAGCATTATGGGGAATGCGGATCATTTCCGTTTTCGCGACCATCTGATGCTGACTCCGGGTGGGACTCTATCAATGGCCCCGGCCCGGCTTCGTTCCCGATTCCGGTTAAACGGCTGGAAACCGTGCCGACAAACGCCTGCGAACGGGCGCGTGCAATGCGGTAAAGTAGTGCGGTCTTGCTAACCGGATTGTGGTAGTGAGCGTTGCAAAATCCTGAATGAATCAGTCCGGAGAACATGATGCAAAGGTCGAGGCCGCCGTTTCGCGCCGACCATGTCGGTAGCCTGTTGCGGCCGCAGCGGATCAAGGATGCGCGGGCGCGGTTGGCCAAGGGCGAGATCACGGCTGCCGAACTGCAGCGCGTCGAGTCGCTCGAAATCGGCAAGATCGTCCAGAAGCAGAAGCAGAACGGTCTGAAGCTCGCGACCGACGGCGAGTTTCGCCGCTCGTGGTGGCATTTTGATTTTCTTAAAAGTCTCGACGGCTGCGAGCTTCACAAGACCGACGGCATCCATTTCAACGGGATAACGACGCGCGGCGAAAGCATCCGTGTCACCGGCAAGCTGGATTTCCCAGATAGCCATCCGATGGTCGAGCATTTCAAGCTGCTCAAGGACAAGTGTGATCTCGCCGGAATCCTGCCGAAGATGACGATCCCGTCGCCATCGCTGCTGCATTATCGCGGCGGTCGCGGTGCGATCTCGCAGGAGGCCTATCCGGACCTCGACGATTTTTTCGTCGATCTGGCGAAAACATATCGCAAGGCGGTGCAGGCGTTCTACGACGCAGGCTGCCGCTATCTGCAGTTCGATGACACTGTGTGGGCCTATCTCTGCTCCGAGGATCAGCGGGCGAAGTTGCGCGGGCGAGGCGAAGATCCCGACGCCCTTCCGGCGGTCTATGCGCGCGTTATCAACTACGCGATTGCCGAGCGCCCGGCCGACATGACGATCACCACCCATGTTTGCCGCGGCAATTTCCGTTCGACCTGGATTTCATCCGGCGGATACGAGCCGGTGGCGGAGATCCTGCTGTCGCGCGTCAACTATGACGGCTATTTCCTCGAATACGATTCAGACCGCGCGGGCGGGTTCGAGCCGCTGCGGTTTTTGCCCAAGGGCAACAAGACGGTGGTCCTCGGGCTCATCACGTCGAAGACCGGCGCGCTTGAGAAAAAGGACGACATCAGGCAGCGCGTGAAGGAGGCGGCGAAGTTCGTCTCGCTGGATCAGCTTGCGCTGTCGCCGCAGTGCGGCTTCGCCTCCACGGAAGAGGGCAACGTCCTCACCGAGGACGAGCAGTGGGCGAAGCTGCGGCTCGTCGTCGATGTCGCGAATGAGGTGTGGGGTAGGTAGCTCACGAAATGACCCGAAGCGGTCATTCGTGAGTTTCAAATCCCCTCAGTGCCCGCTCAGCACCAGCGTCTTGACCGGAAGCAGCAGCGCCTGAATCCGCAACAGCATCGCATGGACGACGCCGACGGCATCGACGGCATGCAGCCAGATACGCTTTGATGTGCTGGTTTCCTTGGCGGAAATCACGTCGTGGTTGCTGGTATAGGCGTTGGCGATGCAGCTGCTGCCGGGCGTCACGCCTTCAAGGCCGCCTTTGTAGATCGGCTCCATGAACACGAGAATCGTCCCCGGCCGTTGCGCCTGCTGCGCGTCGACCAGCACTTCCCCGCCACGGAACTGGCCCGCGGCGATGTAATTCTGCACATGCGTGACGACCATCGGAATGACGGCCCATGGTTTTGAAATACAGGTTGCCTCGGCGACCATGCCGACCTTCATGACCTGCGCTTCGATCTGTCCGAATCCCGCCGAGAGCGCGCGCTGTCCCGCGCCTTCCGGAATGAGAATGCCGGCGGGCCGCATGATCGGATTGACGATATCGCCCGGCCGCAACAGGAACTGCTCGACGCGCCCATCCACGCCGGCGCGAATGAAGGTCTTGTCCAGTTCAACCTGCGCCTGAGCCAGTGCGGCTTCCGCGCTCGCCTTCTCCGCGGGCAAGAGCGTTGTCACGCGTATCACGGTGGATTGCTTCGCTGCGGTGACGGCATCGAGCGTGCCCTGTCGTCCCGTCAGGACCACTTCGAGCTTTTCGATGTCACGCTGCGGAACGATGCCCGGATTGCGCTTCTGCAACTCGCGTTTGACGTCGAGTTCATCGGATGCCTGCTGAAGCGAACTCTTGGCTTCCTGAATCTGGGCCTCGGCCTTGACCACATCCGATTGCGCCGCGACCAGCGAGGCATCGACTTCCGCGATCTTGCGCTTTGCAGTTTCCAGCGCCGCTGCCTGCTTCGCACTGTCGAGGGTGAAGAGGACATCGCCCTTCTTGACGGGAGCGCTGTGATCGACACGAACCTCTGCCACGCGGCCGATCACCTCAGGAATGATAGGCACGGTTCGATAGTACATGGTCGCGCTAGTGGTGGACGGATGGAAATAGAAAATGACGGTGATCAGCGCCACGGTCAGTATCACGCACGAGGTGATCCCCCATCGCAGCTCATACCAGACCGAGAACAGCGTAATCTCTTTGCCCAGCCGCTTTCCTTGCGCATAGCGGCGATAGAGATAATCGGGAAACACCGTCAGAAGCGAACAGAGGATCAACTCAAGCATGACCTTGCACCTCGCTCTTGCTGGCGGGGGCTTTCGTCTTGTCGGATGCGTCCGCATGAGGTGGTGCGTGAGTCGTCATTTCATCTGGCGGCTCGGTCGGATCGGACTCCGGCGGAATTCCAGCCATCTTCTGGACTGAGCCGGCGATGCTGCGCAGCGGCGTGCCGAAATCCGGCAGGTCGACCAGGGCAAGAAGCAGCGCGATCACCCAGAACAGGTGATTATGCGTAAACAGCGCGAGCAGGCAGAGCACGGCCACGATCTCGAACTGCAGTTTCTGCGATTTGTGCGCCATCCGCTCGGGCCAGGAGTGGATCTGCAGATAGATGTTGCCGACGAACAGAATGGCGCCGAGCAGGATAATGCCGACGACCACCATCAGAACATCCATCTCGCCGGGCGCAGTGATAAAGCCCGGGAGGTGATGCGGTGCGGCTGGATGTAGTGACTCGCTCAAAGGCAACCTCCGCCCGGAAGAATGTTCGTCATAATAAACCACCAAAAATAAAACTGGATCAGTCATCGGGCGTTGCCGAGAGTTCCATCCTCGCACAGGGAAGGAACTTGGCAAAGTGCAAAGATGTTTGCGGGAGAGAACTGCAGTTTCTGGATATTGGTGCCGGCGCTGCGTCCCACCCGCGTGAAAGCGTCGCGTTCAATCGGGTGGGCGGTGAGAAGCACATGCCGTTTCGCAAATTGTGCCATGGGCGATGCGCCCGATTGCCGTCACCATCCCGCCCTTTGCACCGGAGTTTGCCGCCATTTCGCCTTTTGGTTTCGGGGCTGTCAGTGATGCGTTTCTGACGATCCGGAAACCTTCAGCGCCTCCGCGACGTGGCGCAGCTTGTCGGGATTCCGGGTGATGTAGATCTCGGTGATCTTGCCGTCCTCGATGGCGAACGCCGTGGTCTGAAAAACGTTATCGCGCTCATAGCTGACATAGCCCGGCAGGCCGTCGATCTGCATCGGCTGGAAAAAGCCATCCCTCTTGATGCCGAGTTTCCGCGCGAGGCCTTCATAGAGGCGCAGTACGCGCTCAAGCCCGGCAATCGGATTGAGGAAGGCGTGCACCTTGCCGCCGCCGTCCGAACGGATCACGACGTTCTGCGCAAGGATCGAGCGCAGCGCGTTGGTGTCGCCGCTGCGCGTGGCGACGAAAAAGGCTTCGGCGATGCGGCTGCCTTCGTCGCGCGCAACGGGAAAACGTGGCCGCGATTCCTGAACGTGCTTGCGCGCTCGCGCGGCCAGTTGCCGGACCGCTGCGGGTTCGCGTTCCACAGTCGCCGCGACGTCATCCAGCGGGACGCCGAACACGTCATGTAGCAGGAACGCGGCGCGCTCGAGCGGCGACAGCCGTTCCAGCGCGAGCATCAGCGTCAGCGTGAGATCGTCCTGATCCATTTCATCCGGCTCCTCGATCATCGGCTCCGGCAGCCACGAACCGACATAGGTTTCGCGGCGCGAGCGGGCGGACTTCATCACGTCGAGGCACAGCCGCGTCACGATGCGCGACAGGAACGCGGGCGCGGATTCAATCTTGGTTTGGTCAGCCCCTTGCCAGCGAAGCCACGCGTCCTGCACGACGTCCTCGGCCTCGGCGACCGAGCCCAGCATGCGATAGGCGAGGCGCACCAGCCGGGGCCGGTGCGTCTCGAAAATCTGCGTGCCATCGTCAGGCAGCGACATCGGCCTTGTCCACGGGATGGAGCGCGCGGAAACCGACCTGCAACCTGTTCCAGACGTTGATGGCGCCGATCAGCAAGGTCAGGTTCACCTGGTCGCTCTCGGTGAATTCGCTCTTGAGCAGTTCATAGTCGCTGTCCGGTGCGCCTGTCGCTGCGAGGAGCGTCAGGGATTCCGTCCACGCAAGAGCCGCTCTTTCGCGGGCGCTGTAAAGCGGAGATTCGCGCCACGCGGTCAGCATATAGATCCTCATCTCGGTTTCGCCATGGGCGCGCATATCCGTCGAATGCATGTGAAGGCAGAAGGCGCAGCCATTGATCTGCGAGGCACGCATTTTGACCAGTTCGATCAGGCTGTGCTCCAGGCCGCTCTTCTTGATGGCGGCTTCGAGGGCCGTCATCGCCTTGATGGCGTCGGGGGCAAGCGTGTAGGCGGCTTCAATTCGAGGCTTCATGATTGTCTCCATTTGAGTGACAGGTAGTTGCTGGTCAGTGGCCCGGTTACGCGGCCGCGGTTGTCTGATCGCGGCGCAGCCATTCGTCGAATGTGATCGCGCCGAGACGGGCGCCGGCATCCGGCGTCAGCGAGCGATCGTTGAGCTTGATTCCGAAATAGCGCGCGTCGGGATCCGTGATCACATCTTTCCGGTCATTCCTGGCGTCCAGATACTTCCGGATGAGTTGATCGAGCTGGAAAGATTCCGGTCCGGCAACTTCGACCATGCCCTTGGCGGGAGCGAGCGCTGCGTCCACGACGGCAGCGGCAACATCGTCGGCCGCCATCGGCTGGATCCGCGCGGACGAGACACGAACAGTCTGTCCCTGTGTGGCTTCCTGCGCGATGCCGCCGACGAATTCGAAGAACTGCGTCGCGCGTACGATGGTGTAGGGCTGCCCTGAATTCTCGATCAGGCGTTCCTGCGCCAGCTTGGCGCCGAAGTATCCGAACTCGAGCAGACGCTCGGTGCCGACCACCGACAGCGCGACATGAAGCTTCACGCCGGCGGCTTTTTCCGCCGCGAAGATATTGCGTCCCGCCGCTTCGAAGAAGGCGAGCGCCGCCGCGCTTTCGAACGACGGCGAGTTCGCCACGTCGACGACGACATCAGCGCCCGCGAATGCGTCCTTCAGTCCCTCGCCAGTGACGGTGTTGACTCCGGTCGACGGCGAGGCCGCCAGAACCTCATGGCCGCGCTGGCGCAACTGGGTCACGACTCGCGATCCGATCAGGCCGGAACCTCCGATAACGACGATCTTCATGATGACCTCCTGTTTGCGCCGCGATGTGCGGCGGTTGATGACGGAAGTGCATGAAAGGTCTTTGGTTTTGGGCGGGGTTCCCGCCGTTGCCCTCTAGCTCTTCTGCACCTTTGCCATCAAGACGAGGCAGCAGGGGCTGGATGTGACATGGCCGGAAAGATTTTTTCCGGGCGAAGGGGATGCCGGTCGGTCCGCCTCAGTCTTCAATGGTCCTGAAATTGAGCAGGCGAAGACAACTTCGCCATTGTTCCGTGCGCCTTGGTGCCGTTAGATTCTGCTTGCGGCGCATATGCGTAGTGCGTTGCCCGATGGTTGTTTGGCCTTTCAGGGAGGTAGTTGCTTGACGCTCAATTCCAGATTGCTGACCGCCGGGACTCTGGCGCTGGCGGTCCTCACCGTCGCGGCCTCTCAGAGTGTCACGCGCCAGGCGGAGGCGGCTGGTGGAGCCGGCATCTGTCGGCGCGACGCGGCAGAAGCCCTTGCGGGCAAGAAACGTATCACCAATGCACAAGCGAGGCGGATCACCGGGGCTTCCATCGTGCGCCAGGTCAGGCCTGGCCAAGCTGTGACGATGGACTACCGCCGGGAGCGCGTGACGATCGAGACCGATCCGAAGATCGGCAGGATTGTCCGTGCCTATTGCGGATAGGGCAGACTATCGCCGCCCCCGCCTGACGATAGTCTAGTCCATCCTGCTGAGTCGCATCAGCTCGAAGCCCTGGCGGTCGAGCAGCAGAAGTTTCCGCTGCGCCTGATTGATGCGCCACGTCCTGACCTTTTCCAGCGTGCTGTGAAACTTGCTTTCCTGGTTCATTACGGCGGGTGAGCATGCCATGCGCGTGCTGGCCATCGGCAGGAACTTGATCGCATTGCCGTCGATCTTCGCCGAACCGGCATAGCGGTTGCAGCCGCCCATGCCGTTGACGATTCCGTCGTCACGAATCTCCAGTGTGGTTTGCAGCCGGTCGATGACGCCGCCGCCGTCGATGTCTTCCGCCAGCCATTTGCCGGTCGGTGTTGAAGAATCCGCCGCCGCGCCGAAGGTCAGCACGCTGAGGAAAAGGATTAATGCGGCAAATCTGACGAGCATGATGTTGGCTTTAAAATGAAGAGGCGGGGACACGTATCCTCCCGGGGAGAGCTATCAGCATTGCGTGGCGGCCGATGCCGCCATTTTAAAGGCTCTAACTTTTAAGACGAGATTTTCCGGAATCCCGGTTTCAATCGTGGGCAGATGGTGGTAGGAAGCCGAACGCAAAATCGTTCTGCCCACAAATTCTGGCCCACACGAACCCTGCCCACCGGTCTGATGAAAAACGACCAGCTCCTGGCCCAGATCTCCGAATACTGCCGGCAGGCGGGAATGGCGGAATCGACGTTCGGCCGCCGCGCGGTGAACGACGGCAAGCTGGTGCATCGGCTGCGCGAGGGCAAGCGCATCACCGTCGATACGCTCGAGCGGATTCAGGCTTTTCTCGGCGACGGCGTGCCGGTCGTGACCGTGCCGGAACCACCGATCGAGAAGCGCGATCCCACCGGGAACTTCCGTTTTTTTGAGAACCGGCAAAAATACCTGCTGTTTGTCCACACCTGCTCGGAAAAGCGGGTGATCGCCGACCGGGTGGCGCTGGAGTTGGGGAGTATCCATCCGCGTCCGCCCGCATTGCGTGTTTTCGACGCAGGCGTGGGCGACGGGACGGTGCTGGCGCGGGTGATGCGCGCGATGCACAGCCGGTTCCCGAACATGCCGTTCTATATCGCCGGCAAGGAAATCAGCCTCGAGGACGTGCGGCTGACCCTGAACAAGGTGCCGGACCGCTTGTTCGAGCATCCGGCGACCGTCTTCGTCCTCACCAATATGAACTACGCCGAAGCACCGTGGCTGGCGCCGAAATCGCCGACCGCCGCCGCCGGCATGATCTGGCGCGAGGTCGCGCTGCGCGGCTCGTCGTCCGGCGAATTCGAGACGCAGATCGCCGATTTGCAGCCGTTTTTGGAAGAAAACTGGCGCGCCGCTGTCAGCACGCGCTCGGGCATGCCGGTCTATGAGCGGCCGATCGCGCTCGTGATCTACCGCGAGGATCACCGGTTCCTGCTCGATGCCATGATTCCGCGGGCCGGGCGGGTCGAGGCCAATTTCGATCTGGTGATCGCCTCCCAGCCATACCGCGCCAGATCGTCGCTGAATTTCCGCGCCAAGAAGATTGTTGCGCCATTGGCCCGCGCACTGCGCGCTGGCGGCCGGCTGATCGGGATTCACTCCTACGGCCGCGATCCGGGGATGGAGATTGTGCAGTCGGTTTGGCCGGGAGAAAATCCTTTCGCGGTCAGCCGCCATGAGCTACTCCGCGCCGTGAAATACGAGCTGGGCTCGTCCGGGCGCGATCTTAACTTTAATGCCTATGCGGATAACCGCTCGATCTTCCGGTACGATATGGAAGCTTTACCAAACGAGGTAACGGGTCCGATCGGGACCTCGACGGCCTTTGCAGCATGGAACGCGGCGGTGTATGTCGCTCAGGTCGAAGACGACCGCCTGGACGAAGTCACGCAAAGCGGACGTTATCTCGACGCCACCAGGGACGTGCTGCGCAGGCATAACGGCCTCTGGTTCTACGATGAATCCTACGTCATCTCACGGCGTCGAGATTAAAGAATAAATGGAAAATTCAAACGGGCCGACCGCGGCCCATCTGGAAGGGATTGGTTGATGCGCGCGTCTTATCTGTTCACGAGTGAATCGGTTTCTGAAGGTCATCCGGACAAGGTTTGCGACCGGATTTCGGACGAGATCGTCGATCTGTTTTTCCGTGAAGGCCCGAAGGCCGGAATCGATCCGTGGGATATTCGCGCGGCGTGCGAAACGCTGGCGACGACCAACAAGGTGGTGATCGCGGGCGAGACGCGCGGACCTTCCACCGTCACCAATGATCACATCGAAGCTGTCGTGCGCGCTGCGATCAAGGACATCGGCTACGAGCAGGACGGCTTCCACTGGAAGACCGCCGACATTGAAATCCTGCTGCATCCGCAGTCGGCCGACATCGCGCAAGGCGTCGATGCCAAGCAGCCGACCAATGCGGAAGAGGGTGCTGGCGATCAGGGCATCATGTTCGGTTACGCCACCAACGAAACGCCGGAACTGATGCCGGCGCCGATCCACTACGCGCACAAGATTCTGCGCTTGATCTCGGAAGCCCGTCACTCGGGCGTCGAGAAGGTGCTCGGCCCGGACTCCAAGAGCCAGGTCACCGTGCAGTACGAAAACGGCAAGCCGGTCGGCGTGCGCGAGATCGTCGTGTCGCATCAGCATCTCGTCGAGGACATGACCTCGAACCAGGTGCGCGAGCGCGTCGAGCCGTACGTACGCAAGGCGCTGCCGGAAGGCTGGATCAACGGCAAGACCATCTGGCACATCAATCCTACGGGTAAGTTCTTCATCGGCGGTCCCGATGGCGACGCAGGCCTCACCGGCCGCAAGATCATCGTCGATCCCTACGGCGGTGCGGCTCCGCACGGCGGCGGCGCGTTCTCCGGCAAGGACTCCACCAAGGTAGATCGCTCGGCGGCTTACGCGGCGCGCTATGTCGCCAAGAACGTCGTCGCGGCGGGTCTCGCGGATCGCTGCACGCTGCAGCTCGCTTACGCCATCGGCGTCGCGCGCCCGCTGTCGATCTACATCGACACCCACGGCACCGGCAAAGTCTCGGACGACAAGATCGAGAAGGCTGTGGCGGAATCGATGGATCTCACGCCGCGCGGCATTCGCAAGCATCTTGATCTCAACAAGCCGATCTACGCGCGCACCGCGGCTTACGGCCACTTCGGCCGCACCCCGGACGCCGATGGCGGCTTCTCGTGGGAAAAGACCGACCTCGCCGACACGCTCAAGCGCGCGGTGTAAACAACATCCACGACGTCATGGCCGGGCTTGTCCCGGCCATCCACGTCTTGGCGATGATTCCGGAAGACGTGGATGCCCGGCACACGCCCGGGCATGACGAAACTCAAAACTGCGGATCGTGCGATTGCGCCGGCCCGCCTCGAATAAGGATATCATTTATGACCACCGCCACCGCGAAAGCCCCCGCAGGCTTCAACGACTACATCGTCGCAGACATCGGCCTTGCCGATTTCGGCCGCAAGGAGCTCTCGCTCGCCGAGACCGAAATGCCCGGCCTGATGGCGACGCGCGAGGAATACGGCCCGAAGCAGCCGCTGAAGGGCGCGCGCATCGCAGGCTCCCTGCACATGACCATTCAGACCGGCGTGCTGATTGAGACGCTGAAGGCGCTCGGCGCCGACATCCGCTGGGTGTCGTGCAACATCTACTCGACGCAGGATCACGCCGCTGCCGCCATCGCGGCTGCAGGCATTCCGGTGTTCGCGGTGAAGGGCGAGACGCTGAAGGATTACTGGGACTACACCGCCAAGCTGTTCGACTGGCATGGCGGCGGCACCCCGAACATGATTCTCGACGACGGCGGCGACGCCACCATGTACGTCCACCACGGCCTGCGCGCCGAGAACGGCGATACCGCGTTCCTCGACAAGCCGGGCTCCGAGGAAGAAGAAGTGTTCTTCGCGCTGCTCAAGAAGCAGCTCAAGGAAAAGCCGAAGGGGTACTTCGCCGAGATCGCCAAGAACATCGTGGGCGTCTCCGAAGAGACCACCACGGGCGTGCATCGTCTCTACGACATGCAGAAGGCCGGCAAGCTGCTGTGGCCAGCGATCAACGTCAACGACTCGGTGACCAAGTCGAAGTTCGACAACCTCTATGGCTGCCGTGAATCGCTGGTCGATGGCATCCGCCGCGGCACCGACGTCATGATGTCGGGCAAGGTCGCGATGGTCGCGGGCTTCGGCGACGTCGGCAAGGGCTCGGCGGCCTCGCTGCGCCAGGCCGGCTGCCGCGTGATGGTGTCTGAGATCGATCCGATCTGCGCGCTGCAGGCGGCGATGGAAGGCTATCAGGTCGTGACTATGGAAGACGCGGCGCCGCAGGCCGACATCTTCGTCACCGCGACCGGCAACAAGGATATCATCACGATCGAGCACATGCGCGCGATGAAGGATCGCGCCATCGTCTGCAACATCGGCCACTTCGACAACGAGATCCAGATCGCCTCGCTGAAGAACCTGAAGTGGGACAATATCAAGCCGCAGGTGGACGAAATCACCTTCCCGGACGGTCACCGCATCATCATGCTGTCGGAAGGCCGCCTCGTGAACCTCGGTAACGCGATGGGCCACCCGTCCTTCGTGATGTCGGCGTCGTTCACCAACCAGACGCTGGCGCAGATCGAACTGTTCGCCAACAACAAGGACGGCAAGTACAAGAAGGAAGTCTACGTGCTGCCGAAGTCGCTCGACGAGAAGGTCGCGCGCCTCCACCTTGCCAAGATCGGCGTCAAGCTCACCGAGCTGCGCAAGGATCAGGCCGACTATATCGGCGTGAAGCAGGAAGGCCCGTTCAAGAGCGATCACTACCGGTATTGATCGCTCCACATCGTCATTCCCGATGGTCTGCGCAGCAGGCCGATCCGGAATCTCGATGGGTTGGAAATGAACTTCTGGATTCCGGGTTCGCTCGCTCTGCTCGCGCCCCGGAATGACGATTTTCTCACCACGTCATTCCGGGATGCGCCGGTTGGCGCAGACCCGGAATCCATTTCCCCGATCGCGTAACATGCGCGCCCCGCAGTGACAGTCTGAACAAAAGCCCCGGAGCGATCCGGGGCTTTTGCTTAGAGGTATTTGGCGTCGTCGCCGATCAGCGTGTCCCGCGCTCCTTTCGGAACTGGAAAACCAAAGCCCTTCCAGTCGTCCCAAGATAGCTGGCCTGACGTATTTGCTTGGCTGGCATAGAGTTCGATTCCTATTTTTTGCATCGCCGCCAGCAGCGCCTGCACGGCGTCATGACCACCGCCAAAACTGTGCCACGGCTGATCGGGCCAGTTGATGACGTAGCGACACAGCCAACTTCCGTTGTCTTGTTCCGGCTTGAAGATATCGATGCGGACATCTTGTCGAACGGATGCCGCGAGGTATGTCAGCGTGCGAGAGGCAATAATCATCTGCTTCTTCCCGGATCAGTAGTTTAAGGGAGGAATTGGTTTGCCGCGTTCGCAGGCGCTCAATCGTTCCATGGCTTGAGCATAGCAAGCTCGCAAGCCGACTATTTTGCACTGGAACAGGTCGCGCTTGTACTGAAAATTGCACTCGGCGATACTTGAATAGCTTGCCAATAAAGACAGCCCCGGCTTGCCATCTGGATTCGACGATCCCGTTCCTGTCCAGCGCCCGTCTTCGTCACGTGGTTGGTCGGGATTGAAGCCCGCTTTAATTGCATGCGCGAGCTTGCGAAATTTCAGATCGGCGCGGACGATGCTCACTTCTTCTTTGAGTCTGATGATCTTGCGTTCTATGTCTTGAAGAATATTCATGGTTTTGCCTTTTGTCGATCACCTGACCAAAATATAGGTATTTAATCCTATTATCAACCCTACCGTAGAGTTCACTGCGAGGTTGCTCGTGACCGCCAATTCAAATTCCTATCCGACGACGATTTCGCTGCTCGGCGTGCCGATCGAAGTCGGCGCGTCGCAGAAGGGCGCGCTGATGGGCCCGGCGGCGCTGCGCACGGCGGGAATCGCGCCGCTGCTGGAAAGCCTCGGGTTCGCGGTCGAGGATCACGGCGACCTGTCGCCGCGCGAACTCATGTTCAGCGATGAAGCGCCGCCGCCGAATGCGAAGCACTATCGCGAAATCAAGGCGTGGATCGGCGAGACCAGCAAACGCGCTTACGCCATGGCGAAGTCGGGCGCGATCCCGGTTTTCCTCGGCGGCGATCATTCGCTGTCGATGGGTTCGGTGAACGGCGTCGCGCGGCACTGGCACGCGCAGGGGCGCGAGCTGTTCGTGCTCTGGCTCGATGCCCATGCTGATTACAACACGCCGGCGACGACGATCACCGGCAACATGCACGGCATGTCCGGCGCGTTCCTGTGCGGTGAGCCGGGGCTGGACGATCTCTTGCCGCGCAATGAGCGATCCCCGATTGCGCCGCGCCAGCTCGGTCTGTTCGGCCTGCGCTCGGTGGACAAGAAGGAGAAGGAATTGCTCGGCCAGCGCGATGTCTGGATCGCCGACATGCGCAGGATCGACGAGTTCGGCGTCGGCGTGCTGATGCGCGAGTTCATCGAGCGGGTGAGGGCGCGTAATGGCGTCCTCCATGTCAGTCTCGATGTGGATTTTCTCGATCCGGTGTCAGCGCCGGGCGTCGGCACCACAGTGTCGGGCGGGGCGACCTATCGTGAGGCGCATCTGGTGATGGAGATGCTTCAGGATTCAGGTCTGGTGCGCTCGCTCGATCTGGTCGAGCTCAATCCGTTTCTTGATAATCGCGGCCTCACCGCGCGCACGGTGGTCGAACTCGTCGGCAGTCTGTTCGGCCAGCAGATCCATGACCGCCCGACGCCGAGCAATGCGGTGGTGTAGGGGTGTGAAAGATCGTTAGCTCAGACGAGCGAACAGAAATCGGTGCTTTGTATGGGTGTTTCTCGCTTAGAAAATTCTGAGCATTTGCAGCACGAATGACAATCCGTTTGCTACTCCAACTACTGCCAAGGCAGCGCTGACGAAAACGCCTGCTGTACCTAGGCAAACGGCTCCGATCCAGCCGCCGTTGCCATAACCGACGACTCCGCCGATGGTGCCGCCCAGAACGACAAGCGCAACAGACCAAATAATCTGGATGATGAGAACAAGCCGCTGCATTGGTCTTATGTAGGATCGCCGCGCAAAGCCGTGGCTGACTGTTGTTGTTGTAGCCGCGATTGGTTTTGCTTTCGGCTATTGGCTTAGCCTTCATATTCTCAAGAAGCTTGGTCTGCCGTCGTCCGCTAAAATGGCAGATGTCAGCGCGGCTGCGCGGGCTGCGAACGCTTCGAAGCCTTGAAAGGGAATTTGCCGCTCAGGGTGAGAACCTCAACTCGTGTAGCGGCGCGACTAATATCGCCAATCCGCTCACTTTAGTGCGCGTGAAAGGGGACCCATACTCCTTGGACTATCGATGCTGTCGCGTTAGCCGGTCGCGCCTTCCTTCGCCATCACCACAGCCGGTGGTTATGGGTCCCCGCTTTCGCGGGGACGACGCGGAGAGACCGCGCACCGCGTTATGGATCGCCTCACCGCGTTGTGGATGCGCGTGATCTCCCTGGCGATGGCGGCCTTCTTCGCGGCGTCGAGCAGGCCTGCGGGAGCGCTGCAGTGATATGTCGGCATGGATGCGTCGCTGGTTGAAGTGGATCTTCTTGATGAGGATTAAGGATATATCCGCACGTTAAGCTGTAAGTGCCGCTGCACGGCTGAGCTATTTTCAGCTCCCAAGCCTCTGGCATTGCTGCGTTAAACGCCCGCGCCGCTGTGCGAACACAATTGAGTTGTTGCTTTAGGGCTTCGAGGTGCTACAAGCCTCGCATTCGACCTGCGGCACAGCTTTAGTTAAAGCGCCCTTTGGACCTTTTTGGTCCCCTCCGGCTCCTTACCCAAAGACATCGCTAGATTGGATTGCTCCGCGCGACGTCGTGCGGAACTGCGCATGTACGCGCCTAAAGGATTGTTTGTTATGACGACTGGTACTGTGAA
>JAUSAX010000039.1 GCA_030652315.1 Afipia sp.
CCCGGACCGGCGCCGAACACCGGCTTCGGCTTCATCGGCAGCAGGCCTTCGCGCTGCAACTTCTTGCGCGCCAGCTTGCGAGCACGGCGAACGGCTTCCGCCTTTTCGCGGGCCTTCTTCTCAGAGGGCTTTTCGTAATGACCGCGGAGTTTCATCTCGCGGAAAATGCCCTCGCGCTGCATCTTTTTCTTCAGCGCCTTGAGAGCCTGGTCGACATTGTTATCGCGGACGAGAACCTGCACGCGGCATCCTCTTTGTTTCAATCAGGAATTCAGGAGACGACGAAGGGCCGACCAAAGGCCACGCCCTTCTCATCGAAGGCGCGGATGTACCAGATCAAACCGGGAATGTCCACCTGTGGATAGTCATTTTCCCCGCTGGGAAAGTCTAAAATACCGTCCAACGTGGCCCTGCCGGGGCCATGATTCGAGGGCGGGGAACCCTTCGCCAGCTTCCCATGTGGTCTCGTAGAGAGGCGATCCACGCCTCGACAATGGAGACTGAAGATGAATGCGAAGAAGTACACCGCCGAGGCGATCGGCACATTCTGGCTGACATTTGCGGGTTGCGGAAGCGCGGTCCTGGCAGCGGCTTTTCCGCAGGTCGGTATCGGGCTTTTGGGTGTTTCGTTCGCGTTTGGCCTGAGCGTGGTGACGATGGCCTTTGCCATCGGTCATATTTCAGGGTGCCATCTGAATCCTGCCGTCACCGTCGGGCTGGCCGCAGGCGGCCGCTTCCCTGCGAGCCAGATTGTTCCCTATATCATTGCCCAGGTGATCGGAGCCGTGCTGGGCGCGGGCCTGCTCTACGTCATTGCCAGCGGCAAAGCCGGATTCGATCTCGCAGGCGGTTTCGCCTCCAATGGCTACGCGGACCATTCGCCCGGCAAATACAGTCTTCTGGCGGCCTTTGTGTGTGAAGTGGCGATGACTGCGATGTTCCTGTTCATCATTATGGGGGCGACCCATGGCAAAGCGCCGGCTGGCTTCGCTCCGCTGGCGATCGGCCTTGCGCTGGTGATGATCCATCTGGTCAGCATCCCCGTCACCAATACGTCGGTGAACCCGGCGCGCAGCACGGGCCCCGCGCTGTTCGTCGGCGGATGGGCCATTCAGCAGCTTTGGCTGTTCTGGGTCGCGCCGATCATCGGCGGCATCATCGGCGGCGTGGTCTATCGCTGGCTGAGCGACGAGCCGGCAGGCATTGTTGCCGGCAACAAGTAATCCCTGACTGAGCAAGAAGGCTGCTGCGAGCAATCGCGGCGGCCTTTTTCTTTGGGAGCCTTTAGGACTGCTTGACCTCGGTCACATGGCCCATTTTGCGGCCCGGCCGGGGGGAGCCCTTACCGTACAGGTGTACCGTGGCGCCGGGAACGCCGAGCCACTTGCCGTAGTCGAGAATATCGTCGCCGATCAGGTTGGTCATGGTGACGTCGCCGTGCCGGACCGGATGCGCCAGCGGCCAGCCGGCAATGGCGCGGATGTGCTGCTCGAACTGCGACACCGATGCCCCGTCGAGGGTCCAGTGGCCGGAATTATGCACCCGGGGGGCGATCTCGTTGACCAAGAGGCTCGGTCCATCCTTGCCGGGCACCACGAACAACTCCACCGCCAGCACGCCGACATACTCCAGCGCAGTCGCGATTTTCTCCGCGATGACGCGTGCCTGCACCGCAAGCTCGTCGGAAATGCGCGCAGGCGCATGGGAAAATTTCAGAATGTGGTCGCGGTGCTCGTTCTCGGTGACGTCGTAGCAGACCACTTCGCCGTCGGCGCTGCGCGCCGCGACCACTGAAATCTCGCGCTCGAACGGCACGAAGGCCTCGAGGATTGCGGATCGCGTTTCGAGATCGGCCCATACTGTTTCGGGATCGTCGCCCTCGCGGACCACGGCCTGGCCCTTGCCGTCGTAGCCGAAGCGCCGGGTTTTGAGCACGGCAGGCAGCCCGATCTGGCCGATGGCGGTTTTCAGGTCCTGCGCGGAGGAGACATCGGCAAAGCGCGCGGTGGCGATGCCAAGCTTGCTGACGAAATTCTTCTCCGCGAGCCGGTCCTGCACGGTTTCCAGCACCTTCGGGTCCGGCAGCACCGGGCGGCGCGCTGCAAGGATCATCGCCGTGGAGGAGGGGATGTTCTCGAATTCATAGGTGATAACGGCGACATCCGACGCGAACAGTTCCAGCGCCTCGACATCGGCATATTCCGCGCAGGATGCGTTCTGCACCACGTCGAAGGCCGGTGAATCCGGATCCGGAGAAAACACCTGTGCCTTGAGACCAAGACGCGCGGCAGCGAGTGCGAGCATCCTGCCCAACTGCCCGCCGCCAAGAATTCCGATGGTGTCGCCTGGTTTCAGCGTCACCCGTCCTGAAGATGTCACTTAGATTCGTCCTCTGGGCGCTCGCTCACGGCGTCGGTCTGCTGCTTGCGCCATGTCGCAAGCCGGGTTGCAAGGCCGGCATCGTTGAGTGCCAGCACGCTTGCAGCGAGTAGGGCGGCATTGATAGCGCCGGACTTTCCGATCGCCAAGGTGCCGACCGGAATTCCGGCGGGCATTTGCACAATCGAGTACAGCGAATCGACGCCCGACAGCGCCTTGGATTCCACTGGAACACCGAACACCGGAAGTTCCGTCAGCGAGGCCGCCATACCGGGCAGATGGGCCGCACCACCGGCGCCGGCGATGATGACCTTGAAGCCGGCGGTTTTGGCACCCTTGGCGAAGGTATAGAGCCGCTCGGGGGTGCGGTGCGCCGAGACAATCCGCGCCTCGTGTGCAACGCCGAGCGCGGTCAGGGTCACTGCGGCGTGACGCATGGTCTCCCAGTCGGACTGGCTTCCCATGATAATGGCAACGGGGGCGGTCATTCGGAATCTTCAAAAAAGAGCAGAAAAAGAGGGCGGATTATAGGGTTGCACCCCTGCGTGGCAAGCCAGTGTGGTGGTTCGTAAGTCCGCATCCTGTCTACAGCGCGCGCGTTTGCGGACTTTCGAACCAAAACCACACTAGAATCTATAATTTCCGGTGTCCCTTCAAATCCGAGGTTCGCTATGGAACGTGCCGCAAAACGGGGCGAACTTCGGATTTAGGACACTGGTGCGAATCCGTTATCCTTTCATGGTCAATGGCCGTGCCGGTCAAGCGGATTAAAGGCGAAAACGTGAAGAAAGCGCGCGGCAAAGTGGCATCACGGGGTCCAGCGGCAAAGAAGCAGCCCGGGCGCGCCGCGAGCCGAAGCAAATCCACAGAAAAATCGACCGCAAAATCCGCCTCGAAGATCACCCCGCTGAAACCCAAGCGCAAGCCGGCGGCAGCCCCTCTGGCCAGGGCAAAGCGGCAGGTCTCGGCCCTGAAGGCGGAACTCGCCGCGGCCCAGGCCCGGATCGACGAACTGCAGGCGTGGGCCGACACGGATTTCCTGCTGAACATCTACAACCGCCGCGGCTTCGAGCGGGAACTGGACCGGTCGATCGCCTACATCCGTCGCTACAAGGCCGCCGGCGCGCTGATTGTGCTCGACGTCGATCGTCTCAAGCCAATCAATGACACATTCGGTCATGCGGCCGGCGACGCAGTGCTGAAGGGCGTGGTCGCGGTGTTGATGCGCCATGTCCGCTCGTCGGATGTTGTGGGGCGGCTCGGCGGCGACGAGTTCGGATTGCTGCTCTGGAATTTGACGGAGGCCGATGCGCTGGCGAAAGCCGCGGCGCTGGAGGAGGCCATCGACCGGCTGACATTTGTTTTCAGGGGCCATTCCGTGGTGGCTGGTGCATCGACGGGGACTGCGCTGATTGATGCGGTGACCGATGCGGCATCCGTGATGGAAGCTGCCGACCGAGCGATGTACACGCGAAAGACCCTGCGACGCGACCGCGCGCGCTCGGCGCTCTGACGTGTTGCCAATCAGGCGATGATGTCGGGCGTGATCTGATCTTCGATGAAGGAAATCCGGTCACGCAACTGCAGCTTGCGTTTTTTCAAACGCTGCAATCTGAGCAGGTCGGGCGCGGGCGACTGATGCAGCGCCTCGATGGCGGCATCCAGATCGCGATGCTCCTGCTGCAATTGCGCCAATTCAAGCGCGAATTCGTTGTTGTCCTGATCTACCATAACCATCGTTTGACTGAATTCGCCCGGACTTTCAGCTAGGTGTCATAGGTGTCGCTGAAAGCATCTGCATGATTGTCATTGCAGAAAATCGTTACCAACTCCAGTGGTCCGATTTTAACATTCGCCTCGGTTTTCGGCGGGCTTTTTTGCGAATGTTAAAATCGACGGACCACTAGAAAACATAAGCTCTAGTGGAGTTTGGGATTTGACATTCGCTTTGCGGACTCGCCGCGGGTAGGGCGCGAATGTCAAATCCACTCCACTAGCGACGGTAACGCGGGAAAGGTTCCCTCACAATTCGTTTCCTTTATGTGCAAAAATTTTGAAAGGCTGTTCTAGACTCCGCTGTCGACAGACGGCTCCTGTCATGTAGACTTAACCGTCCGGAGCAAATTCAGCAAAAGTGGGATACCGGTTTTGCGCCCGAATTTACTCCTACTGAGAGAGAGGAGCGCGTTTTCTTCACGCGAACCGGACGCTGCTTCGCTTGAAAACGTGCTTTGTCCGATCTGAGGTCCACTTACACAGGAGACTTCTTATGGCAATTCAGGCGCATCTCGTTGAGCTGGAACGTAAACACGAAGTTCTGGAAAACGAATTGCACGATGCTCTCCAGCATCTTTCCACCGACGACCTCCAGATTATCGAACTGAAGCGCCGCAAGCTGGTGCTCAAGGATCAAATCGAGCGCATCAAGCTCGCAACGGTCCACTAACACCCTTCATCGACGGAATCCTTCCGGCAGTTCAAAGCGATGCTCGTGACGGCAACAGTTGCCGTTGCGAGAACTGGCTACGCCTGGACTCCGGCGGCGCGCGCCACCTCATCCGCGATGGCGAGGGATGACGTGAGGCCGGGTGACTCGATCCCGAACAAGTTGACCAGGCCCGCAAGGCCGTGGTCCTGCGGTCCCTGGATCACGAAATCCTGCCGGGCGATGGCGGGCGGCACGATCTTGGGCCGGATTCCGGAATAACTCGGTGTCAGAGCACCATCCGGCAGCGTCGGCCAGTAGCGCCGGATCGCCGGATAAAACCGTTCGGCCCGCGCCGGGTCGACGGCGTAGTCGAGGCTATCGACCCATTCGACGTCCGGTCCGAATTTCGCCTGGCCGCCGAGATCGATGGTCAGATGGACGCCAAGGCCGCCCGGCTCCGGCACCGGATAGATCAGGTGCGAGAACGGCGCGCGCGCGCTGCAACTGAAGTAGTTGCCTTTGGCGTAATAGCTGGTCGGGATGAGTTCGGACGGCATGCCGTCAATGGCGCGGGCGATGGCGGGCGCGCTGAGCCCCGCCGAATTGATCAGCACGCGGCATTGCAGCGCCATCGGCGTGTCGCCGCCGATCTTGATTTCGAATCCTTCCCGAACGGCTTTTGCGCGTAAAAGCGGCGCATGAAATGCGAGCGCCCCGCCGGAGTCTTCGATCTCGCCGCGCAGCGCCAGCATATAGGCATGGCTATCGACGATGCCGGTGGATGGCGACAGCAATGCGCCGGTGCAATGCAACGCTGGCTCGAGCGCGCGCGCCTCGGCGGCAGACAACACGCGCATATCGTCCACGCCGTTGGCTTCGGCGTGTGACTTGATCGAAACCAGCTTCTCGTCCTCATTGGCTGCCGTGGCGACGATCAGCTTGCCGCAGCGGCGGTAAGGCACGCCGTGGGCGTCGCAGTAATTATAGAGGGCGTGTTTGCCCGCGACGCACAGGCGCGCCATCAGGCTTCCGGCCGGATAATAGATTCCGGCGTGGATCACTTCGCTGTTGCGCGAGGACGTTCCGGTCCCGATGTCGCCGGCGGCCTCGACCACCACGACTTCGAGGCCGGCTTGCGCCAGCCGCCGTGCGGCGGCCAGGCCCACGACGCCGGCGCCGACCACCACGCACTCAACGCTGTCCATCGACGATCCGCTTTGCCGGGGAGATTTTTTCTCTGCTCATTTTGTATCCAGTGTGCGGCGTTGCGATGCACTCTGCGTTAGAACTTGGTTAAGCATAGAAGGCCAATTGCCCTCATTTAAGTCACATTGTCGGCGGCCTGCACGTACGCGTTTACCCGATCCAAAGAGGTACAACCAGAGACTGCGGATGAAGAATTCCGCGGAATGGTAATGACCGGCTGGCAGAAGCAAGCACGAGCTACCACAGCGAGCCCGGTGTGGGTCGCTGCGTGCGCGCTCGTCTCGATTTTAATGGCGGGAAAAGCGGCCGCGCAGATCGTCGCCAATCCCGATGGCTCGTTCTCGGCAGCCGCGACGGACACCACGCAGACCGCCATGATATGGCAGGTCGTGATCGGCGGCTTTGTGATCGTGGCGTTCCTTGCCGCGATCATTTTGTGGACCTCGACCGCGCTGCGCCGGGCGCGCCACGCCAATATCCGGCGCGCGGCTTTCGTCTCCAGTTCCCTGAACAACCTGACCACCGGCATCGTGATGCTCGATGCGCACAAGCGTGTCGTGTTCTGCAACGACCGCTATCTGGAAATCTATGGGCTGGATCGCTTCGACCTTTTTCCCGGAATGAGGGGTCCCGATCTTCTGGATTTGCGGAAGCAGCGCGGCACGTTCGATGGGGTGTTCGACACTTACTATCGCAACGTTGAACATCCGGATGGGTACATCTGCGAGCTTCCCGATAACCGCTCGATGCTCATCAAGCATCGAAAGCTGGCCAACGGCGGAACGGTATCGACGCACGAGGACTGCACGGCGCAGCGCAAGCTGTCCCGGCAACTTGCCACCACCAAGAACTTCCTTGAATCCGTGATCGACAACATTCCGGTCTGCGTCGCGGTCAAGAGCATTGAGGACGGCAGATACATTCTCGCCAATCGCGCGTTTGAACAGTTCTCCGGCCTGAGTCGCGACCAGATCATTGGGCACACCGCCGAAAAAGTTTACGTGCCTGAGGCTGCGTTGGCCGTCGCGCAGGCGGATCGTGACGCGATTGCGTCGCCGACCGGGCAGACGCGAACCGAATTGCTCATCGAGCTTGGCGGCCGCATGCGCCAGGTTGCCTGCAACCGTATGATCGCGCGCGACGAGAAGGGCAGGCCGGAATTTCTGGTGGCCCTGTTCGAGGATGTGACCGATCGCAGGTCGCTGTCGCGTGAAATCCAGGGCGCGAAGAAATTCCTTGAGCTTGTTGTCGACAACATTCCTGTCTCACTGGTGGTCAAGCGGCTGAGCGACGATCAGTACGTTCTCGCCAATCGCACCGCCGAGGCGATGCTGGGCCGGAGACGCGAAGATGTCATCGGCAGCACCATTGAGGACATCTACAATCCCGCCGATGTGAGGCTGATCCGCAAGCGTGACGATGACGCCGTCCGCAAGAAGGGCGTCGTCACCGAAGAGCATCCGATCCAGACCGAAAGCGGGCTGCGCCTGTTCCTGACCCGGCGCGTCACCGTGCTCGACGAGGCCGGTGAGCCGCAGTATCTGATCAAGACCAACGAAGACATCACGGATCGCCGTGAAACCGAATCGCGCATGGCCCACATGGCCTATCACGATGCGCTGACCGAGCTGCCCAACCGCGCCGCGTTCCTGCAGGCGCTGGAACAGATGATCGACGCCTGCGAGGACACCGACGACGAGTTCGCGGTGCTGTCGCTCGATCTCGACCGTCTGAAGGAAATCAACGATGTGTTCGGCCACGAGGTCGGCGACCAGCTGCTGATCGAATTCTCGCGCCGCCTCGAATCCGTCATCTCCGGCGGCGTCGTCGCGCGTCTCAGTGGCGATGAGTTCGGCCTGATCATCGATGGTCTGCAGCCGGATTCCGCGAAGGCGCTTGCCGCGCGATTGATGCAATCGATGCAGACCGAATTCATGTTCGAGGGCCGCGCGGTTCGCATCGGCCTCACCATCGGCATCTCGGTTTATCCGCGTAACGGCCGCGACGCGGAAACGTTGCTCACCAACGCCGACGCAGCCTTGTTCCGCGCCAAGACGAAAGCGCGCGGCTCCATCAATTTCTTCGACATGGAACTGGACCAGCAGCTGCGCGACCGGCGCGCGCTGCATCAGGATCTGTCGACCGCGATCCGGAATGGCGAACTGTCGCTGCACTATCAGCCGCAGGCCCGTGCACGCCACAAGATGAAGATCGATCATGTTCTCGGCTTCGAGGCGCTGGCGCGGTGGACCCATCCGGTGCGCGGCTTCGTCCCGCCCAGCGATTTCATTCCGCTGGCCGAAGAAAGCGGCCTGATCGTCGAAATGGGCGAGTGGATTTTGCGCCAGGCCTGCCGCGAGGCGGCGTCGTGGCCGAAGGATCTGCAGATCTCGGTCAATCTGTCGCCGGCCCAGTTCATGCACGGCGATCTGGTCGGGCTGGTTCACTCCATCCTGCTCGAGACCGGCCTCGCGCCCGGCCGGCTGGAGCTTGAGATCACCGAAGGCGTGCTGATCGAGGATTTCGACCGCGGCCTGTCGCTGCTGCGGCGGCTGAAGGCGCTCGGCGTCCGGATCGCGATGGACGATTTCGGCAGCGGCTATTCCTCGCTGACCTACCTGCAGGCGTTCCCGTTCGACAAGATCAAGATCGACCGCACCTTCGTGATGAATCTCGGACGCAACACGCAGTCCGCGGCCATCATTCGCGCCATGATCGGGCTCGGCCACGGCCTCAATATTTCCATCGTCGCCGAAGGCGTGGAAACCCAGGAGCAACTCTCCTTCCTCGCGGACGAGGCGTGCGATCAGGTGCAGGGATACTTCCTCGGCAAGCCCGCGCCGATCGAGACCTATGCCGAGTGGATCGGCCGCGCCAAGCGTCCCGCCGCCAAGAACGTCGTCAAAATCCCGCGCAAGGTCGGCTGACGCGCGCTGACCATTCAAAAAATCCGTCAAGCTTGACTCGCGATGGTGGCTTACGGTGATCAACCGCGGTCAGCGCGAAACCGTCACGGCGCGGGCGCTGGTGAACGCGAGCGGAGCGTGGATGCGGCAGGTGGCCGAAACCGTCTTGCATTTGCCTGCCGTCCAAGCGAGTTTCACGAAAGTCAGCCAGATCGTCGCGGAGCCATTACCCGGCGGAGACTTTTCTCACGAGAGCTTCGACGATCAGGTCGATAATGCGCGCAGATGCTGGCCGTTTCTCAGCGAACGTCACGCCCACAGGCTGGTTGCGGCCTATGGCACGCGGATCGGCCGGATTCTGGGTGCGGCAAAAAGCATGGATGATCTTGGGCCGGTATTCGGCGATGACCTCACCGGCGCGGAGGTAAGCTATTTGATGAGAGAAGAATTTGCTCGTTTCGCCGACGGCATTTTGTGGCGGCGGTCCAAGCTCGGCCTGACGATGCCGCGGCAGGATTGTGGGGCACTTGCAACATTCATGGCTGCGGCATGACGGCGACGATGGGTGAGAAGCCGTTGCTGCGCATAGCCTCGGTGGTGAAACGCTTCGGCGGATTCACTGCTGTTGACGATCTATCGCTCGATATCGCGGCCGGCGAGTTTTTCGCGCTGCTGGGGCCGAGCGGCTGCGGCAAGACCACGCTGCTGCGCATGCTGGCGGGATTCGAGACGCCCGACGCGGGCGCGATCTATCTCGACGGCAACGATATCGCGCAGGTGCTGCCGCATGAGCGGCCCGTCAACATGATGTTCCAGAACTACGCGCTGTTCCCGCACCTGACCGTCGAGGGCAACATCGCGTTCGGCCTGAAGCGCGCCGGTTTGCCGAAGGACGAGATCGCCGCGCGGGTGGCGGAGATGGTGGCGCTGGTGCGCCTCGAGGGGCTGGAGAAGCGCCGTCCCGATCAACTTTCCGGCGGCCAGCGTCAGCGCGTGGCGCTGGCGCGATCGCTGGCGCGGCGTCCCCGAGTGCTGCTGCTCGACGAGCCGCTCGCTGCGCTCGACAAGAAACTGCGTGAGAGCACGCAGGCCGAATTGCTGGAAGTGCAGCGCCGTCTCGGCATGACCTTCATCATCGTCACCCACGATCAGGAAGAGGCGATGACGGTCGCCGACCGGATCGGGGTGATGGACAAGGGCCGCTTGGTGCAGGTCGCGCCGCCGCGCCAGCTTTATGAGGCGCCGAACTCGCGCTGGATTGCGGGCTTCGTCGGCGACATCAATCTGATCGAGGGGCAGGTCGCCGCGCGGCAGTCCGGACATTTCACCATCGCCACGGAAAGCGCCGGCGCAATCACGGCATCGCATCTGCCGTCATCGACGAAAGACCATGTCTGTGTCGCGATCCGTCCGGAGAAAATCCGGCTGACGCAACCGGCGCCGGATAGGGCCAATTCCATCAATGCGTTCACAGGTCATCTGACGTCCGCCGGATTCCTCGGCGGCCTGTCGGTTTACAGCGTGACACTCGATCACGGCGCGGTGCTGCGGGTCGCGCTTCCGAACGCCACGCGAGCAACCGCCGACGGATTTACGGTCGGGCAGCGGGTGAACGTCTCGTTCGCGCCCGATGACGTCGTGGTGCTGGACCGATGAGCGGGCGGCGCATCTTCACCCGTCCGGCGCGGCTGGCCGCGCTGGCGCCGTATCTGTGGATGGCACTGTTCTTTCTGGTGCCGTTCGGATTCGTGCTGAAGATCGCGCTGTCGCAGACCGCCATCGCGCAGCCGCCCTACGTTCCGGTGTTCGATCTCGCGGCGGGATGGGGTGCATTCACGACGGCGCTGGGGACATTGTCGCTCGACAATTTCAGGCTGCTGGTGTCGGACGACCTCTACATTCTCTCCTATGTCCGCAGCCTCACGGTCGCGATCACATCGACCGCTATCCTTTTGCTGATCGGCTACCCGGTGGCTTACGGCATGTCGCGGCTGCCGCAGCGCTGGCAGCCGATTGCGATGATGCTGGTGATCGTGCCGTTCTGGACTTCGTTCCTGATCCGCATCTACGCGTGGATCAACGTGCTCCAGCATGACGGCCTGCTCAACAAGGCGCTGCTCGCGCTTGGCATCATCGACAAGCCTCTCGTTTGGCTCTCGACCGATGCGGCGATGTATCTCGGCATCGTCTACTCGTACTTTCCGTTCATGATCCTGCCGCTCTACGCGACGCTGTCGAAGATGGACGATGCATTGCTCGAAGCCGCGGCCGATCTCGGCGCGTCGCGGCTGAAGGCCTTCTGGCTGGTGACGGTGCCGCTGTCGCTGCCCGGCGTCGGCGCGGGCCTGCTGCTGTGCTTCATTCCCATCGTCGGCGAATTCGTGATTCCCGATCTGCTGGCGGGTTCGGACCGCATGATGATCGGCCAGACGTTGTGGCTGGAGTTCTTCACCAACAAGGATTGGCCGGTGGCGTCCGCGATTGCGATCGTGCTGCTCGCGCTGCTGCTGATTCCGCTGCTGGTTTATGAGAAGCTGCAGCGCCGCCATCTGGAGACGCACTGATGGCTACCCGCAACGTCGCACGCCTGTCGGGCTTCAACCTGGTCTCCATCGCGCTGGGGCTGGCGTTCCTGTACCTGCCCATCGCGATTCTCGTGATCTATTCGTTTAACGCCTCGCGTCTGGTGACGGTGTGGGGCGGCTGGTCGCTGCGCTGGTACACCGAATTCTTCAACGACGAGGCCATGCTGTCGGCGGCATGGATGAGCCTGCGCGTGGCGTTCTGCTCGGCGACTGCGGCGACCGTGCTCGGCACGCTGGCGGCGCTCGCGTTGTCGCGCGGCGAGCGCTTCAGGGGGCGCACGCTGTTTTCCGGCATGCTTTACGCGCCGCTGGTGATGCCGGAAGTCATCACCGGGCTGTCGTTGCTGCTGCTGTTCGTGGCGATCGATGCCGGGCGCGGATTCTGGACCGTCACCATCGCGCACACCACGCTGACCATGTGCTTCGTGGCGGTGGTGGTGCAATCGCGGCTCGGCGCGCTCGACCGCAGCCTCGAGGAAGCCGCGATGGATCTCGGCTGTTCGCCGGTGCGGGCCTTCATCGCGGTGACGTTGCCGCTGATGCTGCCGTCGATCGCGGCAGGCTGGATGCTGGCCTTTACATTGTCGCTCGACGATCTGGTGATCGCCAGTTTCACCACCGGGCCGGGATCGGCGACGCTGCCGATCCGGATCTATTCGGAGGTGCGGCTCGGCGTGAAGCCGGAGATCAACGCGATCTGTACGCTGGTGATCGCGGCGGTGGCGTTGGTGATCATCGCGGCGTCACTGGTGTCGAAACTGTCGAGCGACAAGGGCGAAAGCGCCGCCCCGCTTTAATCAGCCTTGTCCGGAGCGGAGTCTGCGGCAGCCGGGGGCGTTGCTGGTGCGGAAGGCGTTGCATCAGTGGCGGAAGGTGGAGGTGTGGGCGTTTCCGCAGCAGGTGCGGGCATCGCAGTCGGCGCCAGCGGCGGAACCGGCGGCGGCAGCACCGGCGTCGGCAGGACAGGTTGCGGGGCCGCGGCCTGTGGTTGCGCTGTGGGCTCGGCGGCCGGCTTTCTGCCGCCGGTGAAGCGGTCGATCACGGATTTCACGGCGTCGCGCGTTTTGCGATCCTTCAGTGAATCGAGCAGCGGCGCGGACGCAGGGGAGCGGCGGATCAGCGAATCCGAATCCGGGAATATCAGCGGATCGTCCCACGGGCCCTGCACGACAAACGACAGCTGAAACGCCGGCGGCGCGTCGCTTGCGACGACGAGACTGGCGACGCCCTTCAGATCGTACTCGCGCAACGGCACCGAGGCCGTCCCGGTGAGCAGCACGCGCGTGGTGGGCCCTTCGATCCGCGCGTCTTCGGCGGTGGCGACGCCGTCATTGAAGCGGATCGCGATATTTAGTGAATCGAACGGCGTCGAGCCGTTGCGGAAATTGCCCGCGCCCGACAGCGGGCGGCGTTCCAGCCGCTTGAGGAGCTGTTCGACATTGAGCCCGCCGATCGCGCCATCATGGCCCGTCAGCGTCGCGGTGCCGTCGAGCGACTGCGCCAGCGTAAACGGACTGGCGCCCTTGGCTTCAACCGCGAAGGTAAGATTACCGCGCCCACTCAGCCTGCTGACGCCGAACAGTTCGTTGGCGCAACTCGCCAGGTCGACATCGGTGAACTGGAACTGGGCCTTGACCTCCGCTGCCGCGTCGGCACGCGTCACGCCGAACGATCCCTTGAGGATGCCGCCGTAGATCTGCGCTTCGCCGATGCTCAGCGCCAGCGTTCCGCTGCGCATGTTGGCGCCGAGCGCGGTGCGGCCGAGTTTGGTGGGGCCGATGGTGACCTTCGCCGCCGACAGCCGCATGTCGAGATCGGTGGCGGAGAGGCCGCGCAGGTCGAACAACTGCCGGTTCCAGTCGCGCGCGCCGCTGGCGACCAGGCGGATGGTGTCGATGTAGGGCGTGAAGTCGAGCGCATCGGCGGCGAGGGTCGCCTGCACCGTCTGGCGATCGTTGTTGCTGTAGGTAATGACGCCTTCGGCGGTGTTCCCGTCGAGTTCCAGGTTGACGTTGGTCAGTGCGATCGACTCGCCCACCACATTGGTGCGGGCCTTGAGCGAGAATCGTCCCAGTCCGCCGGTGCCGGGGGGATCCTGCCCCGCCCAGCGCAGCGCGTTGCGCAGCGACGGGCTGTCGGCACTGAGCGTGCCTTCCATCAACAGGCTGGTGCGGTTGGCGACCGCGCCGTCGAAAGCGAATTTCAGCGGCGCGCTGGCGACGCGGACCTTGATGCCGGAACGGTCGCCGGACAGCGCGGCGATGAAATCGGTGATGCTGAGGCTGCCATCGACGAGTTCATTGCGCCAATTGAACTGGCCGGTGGCGGCAAACGAGCGTGAGATCGACGGCCATGCCAGCGACAGATCGATGCCGTTGACGGTTTCGGCGATCTCGCGGTCATCGTTCTGATAGGTGAGGACGCCGTTCTTGATGCGGATTTCGGAGAACGATACCGGGCTGTCGATGCCCGGCTTGATCGTGCGCGCCAGCGTCTCGATGATGGCCGACCAGTTGCTGCGGCCATCGGCGTTGCGCTTCACGTTGATCCGCGGATCCTGCAGCGTCACGTCGGCGATTTCGTAACGCCGCATCAAGAGCGGCAGCAGGCGCAGGTTCGCTGTCAGTTCATCAACGGTGAGAGGCTCGTCGGCGACACCGCTGCCGCGCGAGTTCGCGCCTTTCAGCCCGACCTGCCGCAACGTGATGGCGCTGCCGGGGAAAATCGAAACGCGAACGTCGCCGTTGACCTTCAGGTCGAGGCCGGTCGCGGCGCGAATCTGCTTTTCGACCGAAAGCCGCACGGCGTTCGGGTCGATCATCCAGGAAATGGCGATCAGGCCGATCAGCGCGGCAGCAAGAAACGCCGCAATCGGCATCCCGAGGCGCTTTATCCCTTGGGCCATCGTCAATGAGTACATCCGGTAGGTTTGGGTCTGAAGGCACCGGCAGGTTTCCCGCCGCAGCGCAGGCTGCAACTTGATTGCTTTTCTTGACGCTTTCAAGGCCATCCGAAGCCTTAAACCCTGCAATCGCGCCTCAAAACCAACGGTATTCGAAGGTGTTCGGACAAGGTGGCGGACCGGACCGCATCGCCGGCAAGCGGCCGGGGCGAAGCGCAGCGCCGCGATTGACGCGCCTTGGAAATTCCGCCTAATAATCGCCCTGAAAGCGGACTTGCGATCCACCACGCGCGCGGCTTGCCCGCCTATTTCCCTCCATCAGGTTGCATCCTCATGAACAAGGTTTACCCCGACGCGAAATCCGCGCTCGATGGCGTTGTTAAAGACGGCATGATGATCATGTCCGGCGGTTTCGGCCTCTGCGGCATCGCCGAGGTCCTGTCCGACGCCTTGCGCGAAACCGGCGTCAAGAACCTGACGGTTGTGTCGAACAATGCCGGCGTCGATGGCATCGGTCTCAGCCGCCTGCTGGAAACCCGCCAGATCAAGAAAATGATTTCGTCCTATGTCGGCGAGAACAAGCTGTTCGCGCAGCAGTACCTCGCGGGCGAACTCGAACTCGAATTCAATCCGCAGGGCACGCTGGCCGAGCGCATTCGCGCCGGCGGCGCGGGCATCCCGGCGTTCTTCACCAAGACTGGTGTCGGCACGCTGATCGCCGAGGGCAAGGAAGTCCGCGAGTTCAACGGCGAGAAGTACATCATGGAGACCGGCCTCGTTGCCGATCTCGCCATCGTGCACGCCTGGAAGGGCGATACCGCGGGCAACCTCGTGTACCGCAAGACCGCGCGCAACTTTAACCCGATGATGGCGACCGCTGCGAAGGTCACCATCGCGGAAGTCGAGCATCTGGTGCCCGCCGGCGAGATCGATCCCGATCACATCCATACACCGGGCATTTTCGTGCAGCGCGTGGTCGCGGTCGATCCGAAGCTGAAGCGTATCGAGCAGCGCACCCTGCGCAAGCGCGCGTAACTGATTTCCAGAGGAGAGCCCCATGGCCTGGACCCGTGAACAGATGGCAGCGCGCGCCGCGAAGGAACTGCGCGACGGCTATTACGTCAATCTCGGCATCGGAATCCCGACGCTGGTTTCCAACTACATCCCCGAGGGTCTCGACGTCTCGCTGCAAAGCGAGAATGGCATGCTCGGCATGGGTCCGTTCCCCTACGAGGGCGAGGAAGACCCGGATCTCATCAACGCTGGCAAGCAGACCGTCACGGAGCTTCCCGACACCAGCTATTTCTCCAGCGCGGATTCGTTCGCGATGGTGCGTGGCGGTCACATCGACCTGTCGATTCTGGGCGCGATGCAGGTTGCCGAAAACGGCGATCTCGCCAACTGGATGATTCCGGGCAAGATGGTGAAGGGCATGGGCGGCGCGATGGATCTCGTCGCGGGCGTCAAGCGCGTCGTCGTTGTCATGGAGCATTCCGCCAAGGATGGCTCGAAGCTGCTGCACCGCTGCAACCTGCCGCTGACCGGCGAACGCGTCGTCGATATGGTCGTCACGGATCTGGCGGTGTTCACCATCGACAAGCACGGCAACGACGGCATGGCGCTGATCGAACTCGCTGACGGCGTCACGCTCGACGAGGTGAAGGCGAACACCGAGGCGACTTTCCGCGTTGCGCTGAAGAACGCCTGAAGCAACTTTGCGGGCACGCTCCCGCGTTAGCCACCCACGATGCCAAAAGACGCGCATTTGCGCGCCTTTTCGCTTTGCCCGCATTGAGGCTCTTGCATTTTGTCCCGAACGCGGTCGGTATCGGACCGAACAAGGATAACCACATGCGCGGCGGTATTGAAGACAAGGCCTTCCTGATCCTGATCGTCGTGGTGTCGCTGGCCTTTGCCTGGATACTTAAGTCGTTCTACGGGGCGATCCTCTGGGGTGTCGTCATCGCCATCATGTTTGCGCCGCTGTACCGGCGGCTGCTCCGGAAAATGCCGCAGCGGCCCACCCTGGCGGCGCTGACGATGATCGTGCTGGTGCTCATGATCGTCATCCTGCCGTTGACGCTGATCGCGGCGTCGCTGACGCAGCAGGCGGCAGCCGTGTTCGCGAAGGTGCAGTCCGGCGAACTCGATTTCGTCAAACTGTTTCAGCAGATCCTCAATGCGCTGCCGCAATGGGTGACCGGCGTGCTCGATAGCTTCGGCGTCGCCAGCTTCGGCGGGATGCAGGAGAAGCTCTCCGCCGGGCTGCTCAAGGGCAGCCAAATGATCGCCACCCAGGCGCTGAACATCGGCCAGAGCACGTTCGAATTCATCGTCAGCGTCGCCATCATGCTTTATCTGCTGTTCTTTCTGTTCCGCGACGGCAACGCGCTGTCGCAACGCATCAAGGACAGCATTCCGTTGCGCGCCGAGCTGCGCGATGCGTTGCTGGAGAAGTTCACGGTCGTGATCCGCGCCACGGTGAAGGGCAGTCTTCTGGTTGCCCTGGCGCAGGGCGCGCTCGGCGGACTGATCTTCTGGCTGCTTGGTATCAATGCGGCGTTGCTGTGGGCGGTGCTGATGGCATTCCTGTCGCTGCTGCCGGCCGTCGGCGCCGGGCTGGTCTGGATGCCGGTCGCGCTATATCTCCTGGCCACAGGATCGTTTCTTCATGGCGCGATCCTGATCGCCTACGGTTTTCTGGTCATCGGGCTCGTCGACAATCTGCTGCGCCCGATGCTGGTGGGCAAGGACACCAAGCTGCCGGACTATGTGGTGCTGATCTCGACGCTGGGCGGCATCGAAGCCTTCGGGCTCAACGGCTTCGTCATCGGTCCGGTCATCGCCGCGATGTTCATCGCGGCGTGGGATATCTTTTCGGTCTCGCGAAAGAACGATCAGGCCGGGGCAGCCTGATATCTGCGCCGTCTAGGCCGGTCCCTGCGGAATATCCGAGAACCGCGTCAGCCACGCCACCGGCCCGATGCTGGCCGCGACAATCAGAAGTGCGGCGAGCGCACCGTCCTCGAAGCTGCCGCGGCTGGCATATTGATAGATCGAGGTTGCCAGCGTCTCGACATTGAGCGGACGCAGCAGCAGCGTCGCCGGCAATTCCTTCAGGCAATCGACGAACACCACGATGGCCGCGCCCAGCAAGGCCGGACGCAGCAGCGGCAGGTGGATCCGCCGCATCGCCGTGATCTGGCCGGCGCCTGCGCTGCGGGCGCTGTCGTCGTAATCGAACGGAATGCGCTCGAAACCGGCCCGCAGGAATCCGGTCGGCACCGCGAGGAAACGGATCACATACGCGGTCACCACCGCGGCGCCCGATCCCATCAGCACGAGGCCGGGCAGCGCGAACCCAAGCCATGACGCGAGCGTGTTCAGCGCGTTGTCGATCGCCAGCACCGGCGTCAGCAGGCCGAGCGCCAGCACCAGTCCCGGCAATGCGTAGCCCGTCTGCGCGATATTGGCCGAGAATGCGCGCCATGAGCCGGGCCGCCAGCGGGTTGCAAGGATCGTCGCCAGCCCGAGACCGAGCGCGGCCAGCGTTGCGAGCGCCGCAAAGATCACCGAGTTGAACGCATCCCGCCAGACCGCCGTATCCATCGTCACCGACGCGCGGTGCACACTCTGATGCAACAGAAACAGCAGCGGCACGATGAAGCCGAGCAGCACGGGGAGGGCGCATGCGGCGAACGCCAGCCAGCCCCTGATCCCTTTGAAGGCCGTGCGCGGTGTCAGCCGTGGACTCTCTGACGAGAATTCGGTCACGACGTTGCGGCGGCCATAGCGCTCCATCGCGATCAGTCCGCCGACGATCACCAGCACCAGACAGGACAGTTGCGCCGCGCCCGCGAGGCTGCCGCGGTTGAGCCATGTCGTGAAGATCGAGACGGTGAGCGTGCGCACGCCGAGATATTCACTGGCGCCAATGTCGTTCAGCGTTTCCAGCGCGACAAGCGCGAGGCCGACGGCCAGCGCCGGGCGCGCCATCGGCAGCGAAATGCGCAAGAAGATATTCCAGCGTCCCGCGCCAAGCGTTCGCGCGGCTTCCGCGAACTCGGCGCTCTGCAACTGGAATGTCGCGCGCGCGGAGAGATAGACGTAAGGATAGAGCACAATGCCGATGATGAGGATCGCGCCGGGCAGCGAGCGCAGACCGGGCAGCAGCGCCAGCGCCTCGCGCGCGGGAAGCCACAGCGTCAGCGTGCGATGGACGACGCCGAGCGGTTCGAACAGATCGACGTAGACATACGCCGCGATGTAGGTCGGGATCGCCAGCGGCAGCGGCAGCAGCCAGAGCAGCAGTCCGCGGCCGGGGAAATCATGAGACGACACCAGCCACGCGGTGCCGGCGCCGATGAGCAGCGCGACGGATCCGACGCCGATCAGCAGCGCCGCTGTGTCGCGCAGCGCCAGCGGCAGCACGTAGTCGAGAAGATGCGACCAGAGACCGGGCGCGGGCTGCGCCGCGATCACGACAATCGCGAGCACCGGCAGCGCGACCAGCGCCGCGGTGACGACGGCCAGCGCCGAGACTACGGGTTCGGCGATGCGGGTTGTCACGTGCCCTCGCTCCCTCTCCCTGCTTGTGGGGAGAGGGTTGGGGTGAGGGACAATTTTTTGTCTCGGATCGATGCGAGTCTGTCGTTCGTCGTGCCCGGCCATAGCAGTCGCAGACAGCGTAAACTTGTCTGCGTGCCGGGCATCCGCGTCTTGCTTTCGATAAGAGGTGAGAAAGACGTGGATGGCCGGGACAAGCCCGGCCATGACGAGATTCCCGGTTTGATCGCGATCACAGGATCAGCCCATCAATTGTCGAACCCGACCTTGTCGACCAGCGTCGAGGCGGCCTTGCGGTTGGCTGCGATCTTGGCAACCGGCAGGGTGTCGGCATTCAGTTTGCCGTAACCGGCGATAGTCGGATTGATCGCGACGCCCGCGCGCACCGGATACTCATAGTTGACGTCGGCGTAAATCTTCTGGGCATGCTCGCCGGCGAGCCATTCGATCAGCTTGATCGCATTGGCACGGTTGGGCGCGTTCTTGACCAGCAACAGGCCGGACAGGTTCACATGGGTGCCGCCGCCGGCGAACGTCGGCAGGATCACCTTGGTCGCTTCCGCCCATGGCTTCTTGTCCGGGTCCTTGTCCATCATCAGCGCCCAGTAATAGGTGTTGCCGATGCCGAGGTCGCACTTGCCGGCCGCGACATCGCGCGCGGTTTCGCGGTCGCCGCCGGACGGCTTCTGCGCGAGGTTGGCCTTCACGCCGCGCAGCCATTCTTCGGCCTTCGCTTCACCATGATGCGCGACATAAGCCGCGAACAGCGCGTTGTTGTAGATGTGCTGGCCGGAACGGATGCAGATCTTGCCCTTCCATTTCGGATCGGCGAGTTCTTCATAGGTGATGGCGTCCTGCTTCACGCGATCCTTCGAGGCGTAAATCACGCGCGCGCGCATCGAGATGCCTGCCCAGTGACCGTCGGGATCGCGGTACTGCGCGGGTACGACCTTGTCGATGACGTCCGACTTGATCGGCTGGGTCACGCCCGCCTGGACGGCTTCGTCGATGCGGCCGATATCGACCGTGAGCAGCACGTCGGCGGGGCTGTTGGCGCCTTCTGCCTTGATGCGCTGCTCAAGGCCGGAGCTGGCCGAAACCACGTTGACCTTGATGCCGGTGTCCTTGGTGAAGGCGTCGGTCAGCGGCTGAAGCAGCTTCGACTCGCGATAGCTGTAGAGATTGACTTCGCCGGATTGCGCGAATGCCGTGGAATTCAATGCCAACACTGATGCGACGGCAGTTGCAGCGGCGAGAATGCGGGTTCGTGACATGGAAAACTCCGGCGCTTGATAAGTGCGCTGAACCGAACGCAGCGCATCGTGCTGGTTCTGTAGCGCACAGAGCGCGCACATTCACGCGGCGCTATGTCGCGAGAGCGCGAGTTTAGAGCGATTCCAGATTGCTCCTGTGTCATTCCGGGGCGCGAGTGAAACGAGCGAACCCGGAATCTCACATCGATGAAAAGATGCCAATCACGTCTGGATTCCGGATCAGTCCGCTTCGCGGCCTGTCCGGAATGACGGCAGTTCAGGCGATCGCGCTGGCGTGCGAGAACACGACCTCGATCAGCGTGCCCGAGTGCGGCGCGGTCTTGATATGGAATTGCGCGCGGTTGGCCTCAACGAGTGCCTTGGTCAGCGACAGGTTCACTACCGAGCCGTCGGCGGTCTGGTCCGATGCGCCCGACGTGCGGAACGGCGCCATCGCGGCGGCGATCTCGTTGTCGTTGAGGCCGTGCCCGGTGTCGCGGACCCGCAGCACGATGTCGCCGAAATCGGTGGTCGCTGTCGAGACGATGACCTGCCCGCCGGTATTGGCCAGATGAATCGAATTGCCGATCAGGTTCATCGCGATCTGGCGCAGCGCGCGGGCGTCGGCCTTCACGGTCGGCAGTGCATGCGCCAGCGAGGTGCGGATGATGATGCGCTCGCGGTTGGCCTGCGGCTGCATCACCGCGACGCATTGCTCGACCATGCTGTTGAGGTCCTGGCTCGCGAACGACAGTTCCATCTTGCCGGATTCGATCCGTGACAGATCGAGCAGATCGTCGATGATCGCCATCACACGCTGGCCGGAGGCGCGGATGTCCTTCATGTATTCGACGTAGCGTTCATTGCCGAGCGCACCGAAACGCTCCTCGATCATCACGTCGGCGAAGCCGATGATGGCGTTGAGCGGCATGCGGACTTCGTGGCTGATCCGTCCGAGAATATCGGCCTTGGCGTTCGTCGCGCGTTCAACCTCACGCCGCGCCTGCATCAAGTCGCCTTCGCCCTTCTTCGCCTGCGACAGGTCGCGGAAGATCGCGAAGAAACGCGCGTTGTCCGGGCGGGTGCGGCCGACGGTCATCGACAGCGGAATGACGCCGCCATTGCGTGCACGGCCCAGCATGTCGCGGTCGTGGTGGAGCAGGCTCGTGACGGCGGCCGTCCTGACTTCGTTCACATAGTCCTGCACCGCGTGCTGGCTGTCCGGTGCGAACAGATCGGTGAGGTTGAGCGCTGCCATCTCGTTGTCGTCGCGGCCGAACAGGACTTCGGCGCTGCGGTTGCAGGAGAGGACATGGCCCTCTCCGTCGAACACAATGACGCCCTCGGCGGTATGGTCGAGAATGGTGCCGAGTTCTTCCGCTTGCGTGGTGTCGTCGCTGGCCACGACAACCGGCGCGATGACCATCGCTGGCGCAGGCTCGCTCCGGGTGGCGGCGCGCGGGCCGGAGAACACCAGCGCATGGGAAGGCTCATTGTCCCATGTAATGGCGAACAGCCGGGCGTCGGCGGGTTCGCCCTTGTCGGGGCCGCGCTTGCTGGTCGCAGCGATCACGACCGGGGTGCCGGTCTCCGAGGTGCTGCTGGCGGTGCCCGCACCCGCTTCGACAGTCAGCGCATCAAGGCCGCCGGCCTCGGTCAGCGCGTGAAGATCGTCGTATCCGGTGGAGGCAAGAAACGCATTGTTGGCGTAGAGCAGCCGGTCGAGCCGGTAGACCAGCACGCCGACCGGCAGGCGATCGAGCAGCTGCGAATCCTGCGCGGCGTTGGCGCGCGGCAACACCGGCTCCGGCTGCAGGAACGCAGGCGGATGCTCCAGCGCAGGCGGTTCGGCAACAGGTTCGCGGGTTTGTTCGCTCTCATCGGTGGCGAACAGTTCGGCCACCGATGCGTCGGTGAGCGTATCGCTCTCGGCTGCGTTCTCGAGACGTGCCGACAGCCGCCGCGCCAGTTCGTCAAAGGCGTTGCTTTCCACCGCCGTCAGCGCGGGCGCTTTCGGCTCGGCCACGGGAAACGGTACGACGTTCTGCGGAGTGTCCACGGGGGGCTTCGTTTCGGTTCGCGGTGAATTCTCTGTCGGGAAGTTGTCTTGCGTACTGCCGGCGCGGTGCACCGGCTCCGTTGGAGCATGCACGTCCGCTGCGTCCGTGATGTCCTGGTTCACCGGCTCGCTCACAGGTTCCTGGCTCACAGGTTCTTGGCCGGTCGCGTTATGAACCGTCGCGTCTTGCGTTATCGGCTCGTCGGAGCGAGGCGTTGTGGGCGGCGTCGATGAGTACAGCATGTCGTCGCGGCGCTGTGCGGCCAGCCGCGCCATGCCTTCGACGTCGCGGCAGACGCCGAACCCGCGATAGCCCAGGAAATTCCCGGCGCGGTCGTAGATCGGCAGACCCGACAGTTCGACCGGCAATCGCGCGCCCGCGCCGTCGGCGGGCCAGTTAACGACGATGTTGCTCCATGTCTCACGGGTTGCGACCGCTGCCGCCACCTGGCCGTCGGGATCGAGGCCGAGTGCATGGGCGATTTCATTCCACGGCCTGCCGAACGCGGCTGAGGTGCGCGCGCCGATCAGGCGGGTGAATTCATCGAGGCCGGGCGAAAAGCGGCCGTCCTCGTCCATGTGCCACATGAAGCGCAGCGGATGCTGCCGCGGCGTCAGCGGCGGGCCGTCCATCTCAAGCAGCGTTGCCGAAACGTCGCCTGGGTGGATGTCTTGCGCGGGCGGCTTGCGGCGTTCGTCGTCGAAATAGATTCGCGTGACATGATCCGCCGGTGCGTCTTCACGCGAGGCTTTATCGTGAGACGCTGGCTCTGAAGCATCGCTCGCCTGCGTCTCAACGTGCTGAGGCGGTGTGCTGTCCGCGATCTGCTGAACCGGCGATTCCTGTTCAAGCGGTTCGTCGAACACTGATCCGAAAACGTCGGCGGGCATCACCTCGGCAGGCGGTTCAGGCGGTGCGCGATGAAGCGGGGCGTCGGCGGCAGCCTGAGTGACCGCTTCAACCTGAGCAGGCTGCACGGATGGTGCATCGGGTGCGGGCTCCGTCGCTGTTACGACGGGTTCGGCCATTGGCGTATGCGTCGGCGCGCTCTCGACGGTTGGTGCAATGACAACGGGAATGGGCTTCGGTGCCCGCGGCGGCACAATGGCGGCGCCGATCAATGCAACCAGAGCTGTTCCTTCGCCGGTCCCGACGCGATACACGGTGACACGGCCGAGATCCATTTGCAGGGTCGCCTGTCCGTCGCGCAGCGCGCCGCTGCGCGCGTCGTCGAATCCGGCCCCGGTGAGATCGTTGAACAGGCCGGGGAAACTCTTCGCACGTTCGTTCGCGCCCGCCAGCGCGCCGTTCGGCGTGAAGGTCATGGCGGGCATCGTGACGCTGTCCACCAGATGCGCGAGCCGCTCAGTGAGCGGCGCCGGACGCCCGACCGGATCGGCAGCGGCGATGAGAATGCCCGTAGTCCCGTCAGCGAAGGTGAGTCGCGCGCAGGAGCATGTCAGGAGGCGGCCGAGCGGCGCGCCGAAACCGCGCAGCCGTTCAAGGCGCGGCGCGCCGGACTGCGACAGCCGTGCCGCGAGCTGCGCAGCCTGGCGGCGATGCGGGTCCGCCGGTCCGATGATTTTTTCCGCGAGCACGGCAGCGTTGCCTGCGCCGAACAATTGTGCGCCGATGGTGTTGGCCCAGAGAATGTGCGCGCCGTCGAGCGACCAGACCCATGCAGGCAGGCCGCTTGTCGCGTGAACCGCAAGGCGCGGATCGCGGATGCCGTGGAGCTGGAAGTCGGCTTCGCTCATATCGGACAACGTGCCTTTGACTCGCTTTCGCCGCGCCGGATTTCGGCGCTGGAAGTGGGATCGGACAGCCTTAACAAATGATTAGTATGGCGCGGCTGCCGCAAGGTCCACCAGTGCGGTGTGACACTACCCATCCAAACCCGCGATAACGTTAATTCCCCGGCGCGCTGAACTCCAACGCCGCTCAGGCGTTGGGTGTTGCAAAACATATTCAAACGTTCACGATGGGCGGGCAGGAACTGTCGTTGCGCTGCGTCAAATGTGGTGTCACCCGGCGGTGAATTGCGGACTCGGGTCCGGCAGACGGGCCCGGATGTAACAGGAGGGTGCGACATGGCAGGCAATCAATTCGAGATTCCGAAGGAAATGCGGTCGATGGCAGAAGCAAGTCTGGATCAGGCGCGCAAGGCCTTCGAATCCTTCATCAGCAGCGCGCAGCAGACAGCGTCTGCGTTCGGCGGATCGTCGTTCGGCGCCCCCGGCGAGGCCGCCAAGGATATCAGCGTCAAGGCCATCGCCTTCGCGGAGAAGAACGTGCAGTCCTCGCTGGCGTACGCCCAGCAGTTGATTAATGCCAAGGATCTGACCGAGGTGATGCGCCTGCACACCGAATACGTTCAGGGCCAGATGCGCGCGCTGGCGGAGCAGGCCAGCGAAATGGGGCAGGCCGTGACCCGTGCGGCGATGGACGCCGGCAAGCCCAAATAGTCGTTTTTCTGGACGCTTCAGGTCCCAGCAGCGGCCCTGATCTGGTCCCCGAGGCCGGATCGGCATGCGCCGGATCAGGGCGATATTTTGTTGCAATGCACAAAGTCCCGCCTATAGTGCCAAATAGATACTGATCCTGCGCCAGGCCTGTGAGCCTCGCGCGGCCGGCTTCACCGTCCCGGCCGTTTCAATCCCAGACACCACAAGGAATCTCCACATGAGCGCGAACGATCCGTTTTCCGTCGTCCCCTTCAAGGTTCCAGAGCAGTTTCGCGCATTCGCGGAGATGGGCGTTTTCCAGGCGCAGGGCAGCTATCAGAAGCTCAAGGACGCGGCGGTTTCCAACAACGGCGCGCTGGAGGCGATGGTCTCGTCGGCCACCAAGGGCGCCGGCGACCTCACCTCGAAGGTGATCGGGATGGCCCAGACCAACACCGAGGCGGCCTTCGCCTTTACCCAGAGCCTGATGGGCGTGAAGTCGCTGCCGGAAGCGTTCGAACTGATGAACGCCCATGCCCGCAAGCAGTTCGAGGTTTTTAGCGCGCAGTCGCAGGATCTCGCCACCCTGACCCACAAGGTTGCGTCCGAGGCGGTCGAGCCGATCGCCAGCGGCGCGGCAAAGGCCTTCAAACCGGCTCTCTGACCGGGCCCCGGGCGCGGAGCAGGCGCACCCGGATGAACCTTTTGTTCTTCCGGCGCGACCCTAGAACGAGCTGTTCGCGACGCTCGTTCGGCAGGTCAAAGCGTCTTGCCAAAGCGCGGCGTTGCACATAGTTTCCCGCGAAATCGCCCGCCCTTGGCGGGGCTGCCTCCAGGCGGCCGTTCGATTGAAAATGCAGTTGTAGCTCAGCTGGTTAGAGCGCCGGATTGTGGATCCGGAGGTCGGTGGTTCGATCCCACCCAACTGTACCACTTCTATCCCTTCCCAGAGATCAGAACCCGTCAGGCCGACTGCGCCAGCAGGATGCGAACGTCGTCGCCTGTGGCGAGCGCGCTGTCGGCATGCGTGAGCATCGCAAAGGTTGCGATCGGCGCGGGGCGTCCGACCAGATAGCCCTGAACCTCGTTGCAGAACTCGGATTGCAGGAACGCCAGTTCAGCCGGCGTCTCGACGCCTTCCGCCAGCACCGGCAGACCGAGGCCGCGCCCCAGCCCCAGCCCCAGCACCGCGCGCACGATGGTCGCGGCCTGTGCATTGGTGTTGACCGATTTGATGAACGAGCCGTCGATCTTGATCTTGTCGAACGGGAAGGCGCGCAGATTCGAGAGCGAGGAATAGCCGGTGCCGAAATCGTCCATCGCGATGTGGACACCGAGCGCCTTGATGCGCCGGAGCGTGTTGAGCGCGCGGTTGAGATCGCGGACCAGTGCGGTCTCGGTGATTTCAAGTTCGAGCCGGTCCGGCGGGAGGCCGGTTTCGAGCAGCACTTCGTGCACCAGTTGCACGAAATTCTCGCTGTAGATCTGCACGGCAGAGACGTTCACGGCAATCGTTAAGGGCTGAGACCAGCTCGCGGCCTGCTGGCAGGCCTCGCGCAGCACCCACTCGCCGATGCCGAGAATGGCGCCGGTTTCTTCGGCGATCGGAATGAACACGGCCGGAGAGATCGAGCCGCGGGTCTGGTGGGTCCAGCGCAGCAGGGCTTCGAAACCGACCACGCGGCGGGTCTGAATGTCTTCCTGCGGCTGATAGACCAGATTGAATTCACCGCGGGTCACGGCCTGGCGCAGGTCGTGCTCCAGCACCCGGCGGTCGTGCACTTCCGCGCCCATCCTCGCCTCGAAGAAGCGATAGGTCGAGCGGCCTTCCGTCTTGGCGCGATAGAGCGCGGTGTCGGCATGGGTGAGCAGTGTTTCGCGGTTGTCGGCGTCATCCGGGCAGATCGCGATGCCGATGCTGCACGAGGTCAAATTGTCGCTGTCGGATTTGTCGGCGCCGGGCTCCAGCGCCGCGAGAATAGCATCGGCCAGCCTTCCTGCCGCTGCGGGGTTGGACAGCCCCGGCATCAGCACCGCGAATTCGTCGCCGCCGAGGCGCGCGACCATGCAGGTGTTGTCGAGTAGCGCGGAGACCCGCGAGGCGACGGTCTGAAGCACCTTGTCGCCGGCGGCGTGTCCGAACAGATCGTTGATTTCCTTGAACCTGTCGAGGTCGAAACACAGCACCGCGCATTTCTGCCCGCTGGCTGTGGCTGCTGCGATTTCATGATCGAGTCGCGCATGGAAGGTGCCGCGGTTCGGCAGCGACGTCAGCGCGTCGTGATGCGCGAGATAGCGGATGTGCTGTTCGGCTTTCTTGCGCGCCTGCAGATTGCGGACGGCGATGACGTGATGCGCCTGTCCTGCGAAATCGATCGGACGCAGGATCAGTTCGACCGGAATCATGGATCCGTCGACATGGCGCAATTCGGCCTCGAGCGGCTGGTTCGGCGCGGCCAGCAGTTTTGCGCGGGCCTCCGCGTCCGGAATGTATGTTTCCAGCCTGGCGCCGATCAGGTTGTCGGAAGACGATCCGACAAGCTGTGCAAAGCTGGTGTTCGCTGTCACGGCGATGTCGCCGTCGCAGACCAGCAGGCCTTCGATCGCTGCATTGGCCAGACCTCGCATCCGGTCGGCTTCAAGCACGGACCGGCGCTGGTCGTGGATGTCGAGAGCGGCGGCGCCCAGCGCCAGCAGAATGATGGTGAAGCTCGAGACGGCGACGCCGATTGCGAGCCATCCGGCGGGGATCGCGGCCTGAGGGATCGTGACAGTGGGATCGGGAATGATCGCCACCGCGCCCATCGCCGTGAAATGATGGCTGCAGATCGCGAGCGTCAGAAGCAGCGCGCCGGCAATCCGCCAGCGGTGTGAACTGGCGTGGAGGCCCGAAGGAAGAGCGGTCGCACCGATCATCGTGCCGAGCAGGATCGATACTGCGACGAGGGTTGAATCCCACAGGATGACGCCTGCGATCTGAAAGGCCGCCATGCCGAGATAATGCATCGTGGCGATGCCGCCTCCGACGACGGCGCCGCCGAGCCACGGCCCAAGCCGCCATTCGGGCCGCATCGCCATCGCGAGGCCCGCACCGGTCAGCAGGACAGCGGCGGCGAGTGACAGGATGGTGAGGGCGATGTTGTAGCCGCTCGGAATTCCGGGCGTGAACGCGAGCATTGCGATGAAATGCGTGGACCAGATGCCGAAGCCGGTCGAGATCGCGGACACCGCGAGCCAGACCGGGCGCATGCGGCCGGCCGACAGACGTGCATGTCTCAGCAGGCTGATGGCGGCGAACGAAGCCAATGTACAAATGACAGCCGCGAGACCCACGAGCCGCAAATCATGGGCGGTGGCGATACAATTGTAGACCTTGAACATCGAACGACCTGCACAACGCGAGAACAAGCGATTGCTTTGGCAGGTACCGGGGAATTGCGTAAGAACACGTAAATACCCCAATGCACGTTCGACCCATGCGTGTGCGTGCCTTGCGATCAGCTGGATGACCAGCGCGTGCGCTCAGCGAACAAATCGCAAAAGCCGCTGTGGCGCAGGTATTTTTTGCATGCATGGCGCATCAGTCGCCGCCGTTAGCAAGCTAACGCGCGATCAACCATGTCGCGAAGTGGTAATCCGGTGATCGTGCCGCCTAACGGTCCGCGCGACTGACCACATCCATCAGTTCGGCGATCTTGCGGCGCTGATCGTCCTTGTCGCCGGCGTTGATCGCATGCTCGACGCAATGGGCGACATGGTCGCGCAGGATTTCTTCCTCGACCCGACGCAGCGCCGTGCGCGCCGCCGCGATCTGCGTGACGATGTCGATGCAATAGCGATCGTCATCCACCATGCCCGCGAGACCGCGAACCTGGCCTTCGATCCGTTTCAACCTTTTCAGGCATGACGTCTTGATTTCCTGGCGCATGACGATCTATATACCCCCCTAGGGTATACAGGTCAAGGAGAGCGATCGTGACGGACAACACAAACAGCGGGAAAAGTTGCTGCGGCGGACATGGCCACGCGGGCCATGATCACGCCGGTCATAGTCATGGTCATGCGGACCATGCACACGCCGATGCCGATGGGCGCGTCACCGATCCGGTCTGCGGCATGCGCGTCGATCCGCTGACGACAAAGCATCACCTCGACTACAAGGGGCAGGATTACTTCTTCTGCTCGGGACGTTGCCGCACGCGCTTCGAGGCCGAGCCGGAAAAGTTCTTGGCGCCGAAATCATCCGCGGCCGAGGAGAAACTGCCGGAAGGCACGATCTACACCTGCCCGATGCATCCCGAAGTGCGTCAGGTCGGGCCGGGAAGCTGCCCGATCTGCGGCATGGCGCTGGAGCCGGAGACGGTCTCGCTCGACGACAAGCCCGATCCCGAACTGATCGACATGACGCGACGGTTCTGGATCGCGCTGGCGCTGACGCTGCCGGTGTTCGCCATCGACATGGCGGCGCATCTCGGCGGCATACACCTGTTGCCGGCACAGACATCCAACTGGCTGTCGTTCGCGCTGGCGACCCCGGTGGTGCTGTGGGCCGGCTGGCCATTCTTCGAGCGCGGCTGGCAATCGGTCAAAACGCGCAACCTCAACATGTTCACGCTGATCGCGATGGGTACCGGCGTCGCCTATGTCTACAGCGTGGTCGCGACGCTGGCACCGCAGCTGTTCCCGCAGGCGTTCCGCGATCACCACGGCGCGGTCGCGGTGTATTTCGAAGCGGCCGCGGTGATCACCGTTCTGGTGCTGCTCGGTCAGGTGCTCGAACTGCGCGCCCGTGCACAAACCTCCGGCGCGATCCGCGCGTTGCTGGGCCTGGCACCAAAGACCGCGCGCCGCATCTCGCCAACGGGCGACGAGGACATCGACATCGACGCCATCGCTGTGGGCGATCTGTTGCGCGTGCGGCCGGGCGAGAAAATTCCGATCGACGGCGTCGTCACCGAAGGCTCGTCGCTGGTGGATGAATCTCTCGTCACCGGTGAATCGATGCCGGTGAAGAAGACCGAGAGTGCACAGGTGATCGGCGGCACGGTCAACCAGAGCGGCGGCCTCGTGATCCGCGCCGAGAAAATCGGCCGCGACACCATGCTGGCGCGGATCGTCGATCTGGTGGCGCGGGCACAACGCTCGCGCGCGCCGGTGCAGCGTTTGGCCGATCAGGTCGCGGGCTGGTTCGTTCCGGTGGTGATGGCGGTGGCGCTTGCGGCGTTCGCGGCGTGGGCCGTGTTCGGTCCAGAGCCGCGCTTCACTTACGCGCTGGTCGCGGCGGTCACCGTGCTGATCATTGCGTGCCCTTGTGCGCTCGGCCTTGCGACTCCGATGTCGATCATGGTCGGCGTCGGCCGCGGTGCGCGCTCCGGCATCCTGATCCGTGACGCCGAAGCGCTGGAGCGGATGGAGAAGGTCGATACGCTGGTGATCGACAAGACCGGCACGCTGACCGAAGGAAAGCCGAAGGTGGTGGCGATTGTCGCCGCCGATGGATTCGAGCGCGGCGAATTGCTGCGTCTCGCCGCCAGCGTGGAGCGCGCCAGCGAACACCCATTGGCGTTCGCGATCCTGAACGCGGCGAAGGAAGAAGGCATCGAGCTTCGCGACGTGCAGAACTTCGATTCACCGGTCGGCAAGGGTGCCATCGGTACGGTCGATGGCCGCAGCATCGTGATCGGCAATGCCGTGATCATGCAGCAGTCGAACACCGACATCGCGGCGCTTGAGGCCGAGGCGCAGACGCAGCGCGAGCGCGGTGCGACCGCGATCTACGTGGCCGTCGATGGCCGCGCCGCCGGCGTCATCGCCATCGCCGACCCGATCAAGCCGAGCGCGCAGGACGCGCTCCGGCAGTTGCGCAATGACGGGCTGCGTATCGTCATGCTGACCGGCGATAACGTCACCACGGCGCAGGCCGTGGCGAAGACGCTCGGCATCACCGAGGTCGAGGCCGACGTGCTGCCCGAGCGTAAGGGCGACGTTGTGTCGCGGCTGCGCGGCGAAGGCCGGGTGGTGGCGATGGCTGGCGACGGCATCAACGATGCGCCTGCGCTGGCAGCCGCGGATGTCGGCATCGCCATGGGCAGCGGCACGGACGTGGCGATCGAGAGCTCCGGCATCACGCTGCTGCGCGGCGATCTCATCGGGCTGGTGGAAGCGCGGCAGTTGTCGCGCGCGACGATGCGCAACATCCGCCAGAACCTCGTGTTCGCGTTCCTCTATAACGCGGCGGGCGTTCCGGTCGCGGCGGGCGTGCTCTATCCGGTATTCGGGATCCTGCTGTCGCCGATGCTGGGCGCGGCGGCGATGGCGCTGTCATCGGTCAGCGTGATCGGCAATGCGTTGCGATTGGCGCGGGCGAAACTGCACGCTTAGAGGTTCGGTTCGGAACGGTCATTGGCTCTGCCGATGACCGTTCACCACGCAGATAAGATCGGCGCAGAATAAAAGACCAACGCAGAAAAGAAAAAAGACCGGGCTAAAGAGCCCGGCCTGTTTAGTTTTTGGCCACGTGAGGCCGACACAATCACCTTCCAAGAGGGATAACTGAGCGCGCGTTCCGCTGGAGGAGGGGGACAGTGCGCAGAACGCTCAATCAGTGTGGGGAGAGTATGGGCCGCGAATTCCCATGCGGACAACTCCGATCCCGGTATGTCAGTCATGCTCAGGATGCGGGCTCAAACGGCCGTTTGAACCCGGCTAGTGATCCGGTTCTGACATTCGTACATATCTTTCGCAGGCATTTTACGAATGTCAGAACCAAAGGATCACTAGAATTATTGTTTGCTAGTGTCCTTCGTATCCGACGTTTGCTCGGACGGCGCTGCAACATGAAGCAAACGTCGGATACGGGACACTAGGACGGCCAGCGCTGCGCCTTACTCACGATAAAATCACGGAAAACCTGCACGCGCGCCACCGACTTCAATTCTTCGGGATAAACAAAATACGTATCCAATTGAATCGAGTCGGCTTCGCTGAACAGCTGCACCAGCCGGTTATTGTCCTCAACCAGGTAGTCCGGCAGCGCGGCGATGCCCAGGCCTTGCTGGCAGGCGCGCACCAGACCCAGGATGTTGTTGACCTTGAACACGGCTTCGCGCGGGCCGGAGCCGTTGCGGTTGGCATCGACCAGCCAGTTCCGGTTTTGCAGGTGCTGCGGCACGTTCTGGTCGCTGAGCACGATGATCCGGTGCGCGTCCAGTTCGTCGAGCGTGCGCGGGGTGCCGTGGCGCTTGACGTATTCCGGCGAGCAATAGGCGTGGAAGCCCATCGAGAACAGCTTGCGCTGAATGAGATCCGGCTGGGTCGGCTTGCGGGTGCGGATCGCCACGTCGGCTTCGCGCATCGACAGGTCGAGTTCCTCGTCGGTCACGATCAGCGAAATGCGGATGTCCGGATAAAGCGCGGTGAATTCGCCGAGCCGCGGAATCAGCCAGTTGATGCCGACGCCCGGTGTCGTGGTGACCTTGAGGTCGCCGCTCGGCCGCTCGCGACTGTCGGTGAGTTTCGCGCGTGCCGCCTGCAATTGCATGAAGACGTCATGTGCGGTGCGGAACAACAGGTCGCCCTGTTCGGTGAGGATCAGTCCGCGTGCATGGCGGTGGAACAGCGACACCGACAGTTCCTGCTCCAGCGCGCTGACCTGACGGGACACCGCCGATTGCGACAGCCCGAGCTGTTCGCCCGCGTGCGTGAAGCTTCCCGCCTCCGCAGCCGCGTGGAAGACCTTCAGCTTGTCCCAATCCATATCGCTTAATCCGTCGCGTGTTCGAGCCATGGTTACTCCGCAGCTGCGCGTTCGGTAGCGCTGTGAGCGAGAAATCGTTCGGCTTCCAGGGCTGCCATGCAGCCAAGACCGGCCGCTGTCACCGCCTGGCGATAGGTTTCATCCGCGACGTCGCCCGCGGCGAAGACGCCGGGTACCGAGGTCGCGGTCGAATGCGGTGCGATCTCGACATAGCCGGAGGATTTCAGTTTCAGCTGGCCGGTGACGAGTTCGGTCGCCGGCGCATGGCCAATGGCGATGAAGACGCCGTCGGTGGCGTGCTCGGTCACGGTGCCGCTCTTGAGATTCTTCAGGCGGATGTGGGTGACCTTGGAGGGATTTTCCGCGCCGCGGATTTCGTCGACCCCGCTGTCCCAGATCACGCTGATCTTGGGGTGCTTGAACAGCCGGTCCTGCAGGATGCGTTCGGCGCGCAGGCTGTTGCGGCGGTGAACCAGCGTCACCTTCGAGGCGAAGTTGGTCAGGAACAATGCTTCCTCGACGGCGGTGTTGCCGCCGCCGACCACGAACACTTCCTTGTTGCGATAGAAGAAGCCGTCGCAGGTGGCGCAGGCCGATACGCCGAAGCCCTTGAACTTCTCTTCCGAGGGAATCCCGAGCCAGCGCGCCTGGGCGCCGGTGGAGAGGATCACGGCGTCAGCCAGATAGACGTCGCCGCTGTCGGTGGTAATCCGGAACGGGCGCTGGCTGAGTTCGAGCTTGTTGACGTGATCGGTGACGATCTTGGTGCCGACATGCGCCGCCTGCTTTTCCATCTGCTCCATCAGCCAGGGCCCCTGGATGACGTCGGCAAAGCCCGGATAGTTCTCGACGTCGGTGGTGATGGTGAGCTGGCCGCCGGGCTGGATGCCCTGAATCAGCACGGGTTCAAGCATGGCGCGGGCGGCGTAGATCGCCGCCGTGTAGCCTGCGGGCCCGGATCCGATGATGACAACCTTGGCGTGAATAGGAGCGGCCATAACGCGACCTTCGGTCAATTTGTTGCATAGGATGATCAGCGAAGAGGCGGGATATGCCCGCAAAGGCATCGCTGGGCTGTTAAAAGTGCATGATCCGAATGTAGGCCATCCTGCGAGCTATGCAAGATATGCAACCCCTATCATGAGATTTTCCCCAGCTAGCCATGACATAGCATGCTGACGAAATAAAATTGCGCGAAGCGCAGCCGATGGCTAGAACAGTCCCGAAACCGGCCGGACTATCTGGCCATTAGGGATTAGGCACGCGTGTCAAAAAGCCTCGACGAAATCGATCTGAAAATTCTGAGCGAGATTCAGGCCGATGGCCGAATCACCAACGTGGAACTGGCCAAACGGGTCGGGATTTCGCCGCCACCTTGCCTGCGCCGGGTTCGGACGCTGGAAGAAGACGGCTACATCACCGGCTATCGCGGGTTGCTCAATCCGTCGTCGCTCGGTTTCGACGTCACGGTGTTCGCCTCGGTGCATCTGTCCAGCCAGGCCGATGCCGATTTGCGCGCGTTCGAGGAATTCGTCCGCCACGAGCCGCTGGTGCGCGAATGCTGGATGCTGTCGGGCGAGATCGATTTCATTCTCAAGTGCGTCGCTCCGGATATGGTGACGTTTCAGAACTTTGTCTCGCACCTCACCGCCGCGCCCCATGTGCGCAATGTGCGAACCTCGCTGGTGCTGCACAATTCCAAGAATGCGCCGGACGTGCCGCTTGAACTGAAAGTCCCGCAGGGTTGAAAGTGCGCTGCTCGCCATAGCTGGGTCGTCCCCGCGAAAGCGGGGACCCATGCTTGGAGAGTTCACGAGGACCTCATTGATCTTCTGTGCTTCTGGGTCCCCGCTTTCGCGGGGACGACATGGAGGCCATACGAGACGCGGCGTTCTCCTCGAGCATCCCGTGCTCTAAAAGCCGCGTGCCGGGCGCTTCCCTCGCCCAATTGCGTGATGGGGCTGACGTGACTTTATTCCAGATCGTTGTGCTGGCTGTTGCGGGATTCGCCGCCGGCACCGTCAATGCTGTCGCCGGTGGCGGCACGTTCCTTACATTCGCCGCCCTCGTCGCCTGTGGACTGCCGACGCTCGATGCCAACGCCACCAGCGCAGTCGCTTTGACACCCAGCAATCTGTCCAGCGTCGCGGCCTACCGCTCCGAAGTTCGCAGCTATTTCCGCGAGATGATTCCGTTCGCGATCATCGGATTGATCGGTGGAGGCGCAGGTGCGCTCTTGCTGATCTGGATCGGTGATGGCGGTTTCCGTCCGCTGGTCCCGTGGCTGCTGTTGCTGGCCACCTTGCTGTTCGCGTTCAGCAACCAGATCCGGACCTTCGTCGAACCCTGGTCGCGTGGACAGCATGCTGGCGCGCGGATTGCTGCCTACGCGCTCATGATGGTGGTGGCAATCTATGGCGGCTTCTTCGGAGCCGGCACGGGGATCATGATGCTCGCGGCGCTGGCCATCCTCGAAAGCGGGAATTTTCACAAGGCCAACGCGACCAAGCTTGTCGTCGCATTTCTGATTCAGATCATGTCGGCGGCGTTGCTGATCGCCGGCGGTCTGGTGCACTGGCCGCACGCGCTCGTGACAATCGCAGCTTCCGCCTTCGGCGGTTATTACGGTGTCACCCTTGCGCGACGCGTCCCCGAAAAAATAATCCGCGCCGTGGTGGTGGCCATCGGCGCGGTTTTGACTGTCGTGTTCTTTGTGAAGTGACGCTTACGTCTTGTTGCGCAGCGACGCGTCGAGGCTCCACGGGCCGGGACCGGCGGCAGCGATATAGAGGCAGGCGAAGCAGAACAGGGCGGCTGCGGTGCCGCCGTTGAGCAGCGGCAGGAAAACCGCGTTGCCGGCCTTGAACATGTGTCCGAGGAAATAGGCGAAGGCCATCTGACCCGCCAGAATGAACGCCGCAAAGCGCGTGAACAATCCGAACATCAGCAGCGCGCCGAAAATCAGTTCAATCGTTCCAGCAACCACGATGAGCGGCGGAATGTTGGCGAAGTACGGCAGAACCGGAAACTTGAAGATCTTAGCGACGCCGTACTGAAACAGCAGCAGGCCGGTGAAAATGCGAAACAGGCTCAGAAGCTGAGGCCGGTACGGCGCCAGAAAATTCTCATACTGCATTTGGTATCCCCCAGTTGAATCCACGTGATTTGATATCGCGCCGGACAGGGAAGCAATAGCGTTGCGGCCTGGAAATCCGATGACGATTTCGTGGGGCGATCCGGAATAAGTCGAGAGTGACAGTGTTGCGTGTGTGCCCTGGTTTCCGGTTGGAAACCGGCGGCTATTTCTTCTGGGGTTCGCCCTGCGGAATGTCCGCGCCGATGCAGCGGATCGCCTTGGGCTGGCAGGCAACACCGATGTTCGAGCAGGTCGGCGCCTCGCCGTTCGCCCCGCGCGCGCAATTCACGCATTCGTCGGTCCAGCGCTGGCAATTCGGCTGGTTGACGTAGACCGAAAGTTCTTTCGGCTTGCCCGGTGGTGGAATGTCGATCTCGGCCGCATACGCTCCGCTGGCGGCCATGCCCACCAACAGCAGCAACATCATGACGTGAGAACGCTGCATATCCCCAACCATCGTCGTCGTCCCCGCGCAGGCGGGGACCCATCTTCTTCCTTCTAGCACAGCGGTCCGTTGCGGGCGCTGGCGAGAATACGCCGAACTCACGCAGATCGAGATGCGCGGGGACGACGCTGAGGATATAAAAATGGCCGGAGAAAAACCCGGCCATCTTGCTTAGGCGCAATCGAATTAGTGGACGGCTTACTTCCAGTCCACCTTGGTGATCTCGTAAGCCTTCGCGCCACCGGGAGCGACGACTTCCACCGAGGAGCCCTTCTTCTTGCCGATCAGCGCGCGTGCGAGCGGCGAGGTGATTGAGATACGGCCCTTCTTGGCGTCGGCTTCGGGCTCGCCGACGATCTGCCAGACGGCCTTCTTCTCGGTGTCCTCATCGATCAGCGTGACGGTGGCGCCGAACATGATGGTGTCACCGGACAGTTTCGAGACGTCGATGATTTCAGCGCGCGCAAGCTTGTCCTCGAGTTCCGCGATGCGGCCCTCGTTATGGGACTGCGCTTCCTTCGCGGCATGATACTCGGCGTTCTCCGACAGGTCGCCATGCGAGCGCGCTTCGGCAATCTGCTCGACGATGCGCGGGCGATCCACCGACTGGCGCTGCTTCAATTCAACTCCCAGAGCGTCGTATCCGCCCTGGGTCATCGGTACCTTGTCAACCATTTCGTCGTCGTCCTTGAATCTCGTGCGGCGGAAACCTGCCGCATGCACGAAACATTTTGATGAGATCCCGTTGGCCTGTCGCGGTCGCGGGGAACGAAAGAGAACATCATCGCGGCCGGACGGTTCCCGCCGCAAGTCCCACTTATACTACGCCGGTCGGGAGGACCGGCTACCAATTTCAGAGATCGGGGAAGTAACCTTGCAGGGTACGGACCTCGAGATCCCCGCCCAGATAGGCCCGGATGCCCTGCGCCGCTGCCAGTGCACCCGAAAGAGTGGTGTAATATGGCACTTTATGCAAGAGGGCAGCACGCCGCAACGAGCGGCTGTCGGCCAGCGCCTGCGGCCCCTCGGTGGTATTGAAAACCAGTTGCACCTCGCCGTTGGTGATGGCGTCGACGATGTGCGGGCGGCCTTCCAGCACCTTGTTGATCTTTTCGGCCGGAACACCGTTTTCGGCGAGAAAGCGCTGTGTGCCTGAGGTCGCGATCACCTTGAAGCCGAGCGATGACAGCAGCTTGACCGCGTCGAGGATGCGCGCCTTGTCGTTTTCGCGCACCGACACGAACACCGTGCCCTTGCGCGGCACGCGGGTGCCGCCGCCGAGCTGGCTCTTGGCGAAGGCCACCGCGAACGAGGTGTCGATGCCCATGATCTCGCCGGTCGATTTCATTTCCGGTCCGAGCACGGTATCGACGCCGGGGAAGCGCGCGAACGGGAACACCGATTCCTTGACGCCGACATGGTTGAGCTTGGGCGGCTTCAGTTTGAAGTCGGCGAGCTTCTCGCCTGCCATGATGCGCGCGGCGATCTTTGCGACCGGAATTCCGACCACCTTGGCGACGAACGGCACCGTGCGCGACGCGCGCGGATTGACCTCTAACACGTAGATATCGCCATCCTTGATGGCGTACTGCACGTTCATCAGGCCGACGACGTCGAGGCCGAGCGCGAGTTCGCGCGTCTGACGCTCAAGTTCGGCGATCACCGCCGGCTCGAGCGAATGCGGCGGCAGCGAACAGGCCGAGTCGCCGGAATGGATGCCGGCTTCCTCGATATGCTCCATGATGCCGACGACGAAGGTGTCCTTGCCGTCGCACAGGCAGTCGACGTCGACTTCGGTGGCGTCCGACAGGTAGCGATCGAACAGCAGTGGGTTCTTGCCCAGCACCGTGTTGATCTGGCCGGTCTTGTCGTTCGGATAACGTGCCTTGACGTCGGCGGGCACCAGTTCCGGCAGCGTGCCGAGCAGGTAATCGCCGAGCTGGAATTCCTCGCGGATGATCTGCATGGCCCGGCCGCCGAGCACGTAGGACGGGCGCACCACCAGCGGCAGGCCGAGATCCGCGGCCACCAGCCGTGCCTGCTCCACTGAATAGGCGATGCCGTTCTTGGGCTGCTTGAGCTTGAGCTTGTCGAGCACACGCTTGAAGCGGTCGCGGTCTTCAGCGAGATCGATGGCGTCGGGCGAGGTGCCGAGGATCGGCACATTGGCTTCTTCCAGCGCGCGCGCGAGCTTCAGCGGCGTCTGGCCGCCGAACTGCACGATGACACCGTGAAGCGTGCCGTTGCTGCGTTCGGTGTCGATGATTTCCAGCACGTCTTCGGCGGTCAGCGGCTCGAAGTACAGGCGATCCGCGGTGTCGTAGTCGGTCGAGACCGTCTCCGGGTTGCAGTTGACCATGATGGTCTCGTAGCCGGCGTCGCGCAGCGCGTAGCAGGCATGGCAGCAGCAATAGTCGAACTCGATGCCCTGGCCGATGCGGTTCGGTCCGCCGCCGAGAATGATGACCTTGTTCTTGTCGGATGGCGCGCTCTCGTCGGCCATCGTGCCCGCGAAGGGGGCCTCATAGGTCGAGTACATGTAGGCGGTGGGCGAGGCGAATTCGGCGGCGCAGGTGTCGATGCGCTTGAACACCGGGCGCACGTTCAGCGCACGGCGCGCGGCTTTCACCTCGGCTTCGGTGGTGTTGGTGAGCACGGCAAGGCGGGCGTCGGAGAATCCCATTGCCTTCAGCATGCGCATGCTGTGGGCGTTGCCGGGCAGTCCGTTCGCCTTGACCTTGGCTTCCATCTCGATGATGCCGCGCATCTCTGCCAGGAACCACGGGTCGATCTTGCACGAGGTGAAGATCTCTTCATTGGTCCAGCCGAGCCGCATCGCCTGCGCGACCTGCAGCAGCCGGTCGGGCGTCGGCGTACCGAGCGCCGCGCGCACCGCGTTCTTGTCGTCGCTCTGGCCGAGGCCTTCGATCTCGATTTCGTCGAGGCCGGTGAGGCCGGTTTCGAGACCGCGCAGCGCCTTCTGCAGGCTTTCCTGGAAGGTGCGGCCGATTGCCATGACTTCGCCGACCGACTTCATCGACGTGGTCAGCGTGGTCGAGGCGCCGGGGAATTTCTCGAAGGCAAACCTTGGAATCTTCGTGACCACGTAGTCGATGGTCGGCTCAAACGACGCCGGCGTCGCGCCGCCGGTGATGTCGTTGGCGATTTCATCGAGCGTGTAGCCGACCGCGAGCTTCGCCGCGACCTTGGCGATCGGGAAGCCGGTGGCTTTTGAGGCCAGCGCCGAGGAGCGCGACACGCGCGGATTCATCTCGATCACGACCATGCGGCCGTCGGCCGGATTGACGCCGAACTG